>CAZHPS010000136.1:0-14685 GCA_964534335.1 uncultured Desulfobacterales bacterium | reverse complement strand
GATAATCATTTCCCCGTTTCCGGAGAATATCCATAAAAAGAATGGAACGCTGCACTGCATCTGTCCAGTAGTCAAAAGCATCCTGCGCGAGTTTGAAATAATCGCCCGGATTCTGTGTTGTTTTTTCAGTACTCATGATTCAACTCCTTTTTTTGCGGTAAAAATTGCTGTCAGGATGGGATGGGAAGCGGTGTTTGTGAAATTTGTGCAGTATAAAAGATATTTCCTGACAGGAAACCTGTCTGTCTCCCATTTTCCGGTATGATTTCCGGAAAATATTGAGATTATGTTGGGGATTATACAGTAAGGAAAGGAAAACATCAAGTGTTTCTCAGGCAGGAAAAACACGGGGAGCCCGGCAATGAATTGCCGGGCTATTATGGATTGTCCCTTTCGGGACAAAAAGGGCAAAACAGTCCCGCAGGGACGGCACAAAATAGCCCGGAAATTTATTTCCGGGAAAATATGTTGCAGAGCAGGAAGTTTTGCAGTATATTGTCAAAATATGGAGCCAATTGCAAAAGTCCGTCTTCGTCATTCCGGAGAAAGCATTAATCCAGTAATTTCAGCATATTATTGATACAGACTTTCGCCGTTATGACGGTTTTGGGGAGGGTTGAAATTGCCTCTGTGAAATTGCAGTTATGACACAGATTATGGATGAAAACATGTCTTCTGATGCGTATATCACTTTGGCAATTCTGGCTTTGACTTTTCTGCTGCTGGTGAAAACAAAAATCCCTGCTCCTGCCATTTTTCTGGGTGCGCTGACCGGGGCACTCACTTTCCGGCTGGCCCCTGTTCCGGAACTTCTCAAAGGCTTCAGCAATCCGGGAATGCTTACGGTCGGGATTCTTTTCATGGTCGCGGCAGGCATGTATTCCACCGGGGCCATCACCATTCTTATGGAAAAACTGGTGGGAATTCCCCAAAGCAATGTATCTGCCCGTATGCGGATTCTGCCGCCCATTGCTGTGGGAAGTGCGTTTCTCAACAATACGCCCCTGGTTGCCATGATGATTCCGGTTATCAGGGATTTGTGCAAAAACGGAAATCTGTCTGCCAAACATCTGTATATTCCCCTGAGTTTTGCCTCGATTCTGGGAGGAATCTGCACGGTAATCGGCACATCCACCAATCTGGTGATTGCGGGTCTGGTGCTGTCCGCAGTTGACAGCGGCATGGCAATTCCCGGACTCCGGCCTGTGCAGATGTTTGATCCTGCATGGGTGGGACTGCCCCTTGCCGTGGCAGGCATTGCCTTTATGATTTTTTTCAGCCGATGGCTTCTGCCTGATGAAAAAAAAACAGGTGCAGAAAAAACCAGCCGACGCTGCTATTCTGCTGAATTTGTTGTCAGCAAAAATTCCCGTGTGCTTGGAAAAACGCTTGCGGAATCCGGGCTGGGAAACAGTCCGGGAATGGAACTGATTTCAGTGAACCGTAAAGGTGGGGAAATGGACATTCTTCCCTCTCTTGTACTGGAAGAAGGGGATTTGCTGTGTTTTTCAGCACAGGTGGACGCGCTTGTCGAACTCTGGCGATCCAATGTTCTCCGTCCCCACCTTTCCCTGTTTCCGGAAAAAACCGACCGCAGCGCGCACAGTCTTGTCCGTGTGGTTGTATCCCAGAACAGTCCCGCCATAGGAAGAAAGATCGGAAGCCTGCCCATGAATCAAAGCCCTTACCGTTTCAAGATTGTGGCAGTTTCACGGGATGGGGAATGTCTTCATGAACCTTTGGCAGATGTGCAGATTGAACCCGGAGACAGCGCGGTGCTGGAAGTGGATGACTCCTTTTTTTATCAAAGCCAGTTGGAAAAGGATTTCATTCTTACAAAGGCACTGACAGGTTATCATCTGCAGCGCACGGATCGGGCTCTGGAAGCCGGTCTGATCACCCTTGCCATGATTATTGCCGCCGCGTCCGGGTGGATGGATATGCTCAATGCCGCTCTTCTTGCCACAGGCGCGATGCTCGTGACCAAATGTCTCAGTTTCCGCATTGCAGCCCGGAGCATGGAATGGGGAACCCTGACGGTCATTGCCTGCGCGATTGGTCTGGAATCTGCTGTCACCCACAGCGGGCTGGCCGGACAGATTGCATCTCTGCTCGCATCCCTGGGCGGAAACAGTCCCTGGCTGGCCCTTGCCGTCATATTTGCAGGCTGCAGTTTTATGACCAATATCATCACCAACAATGCTGCTGCTGCGTTCATGTTTCCCATCGCACTTTCCACAGCACAGCAGTTGCATGTGAATTTCATGCCCTTTGCCATTGTGCTGATGATTTCCGCATCCTGCGCGTTTGTCACGCCCACAGGCTATCAGACCAATATGATGGTATGGATTCCGGGCGGATATGCGTTTTCCGATTTTGCCAAAATCGGCATGGTTATGACACTGATAACAGCCATTATCACCATTGGACTGACCCCGCTTGTTTTTCCCTTCTGAAAAAAAAGCGGCTGTGTTTAAGTAAGATCCCATAAATTTTCGGGTATAAAATTTTCATAAAAACCGGATTTTTTGGAAAAATCCGGTTTTTTGAATACACAAAAATTTTTGTTTGCCTGCTTATCTTCGTTTCTTTTTTTTCCGCTGAGAAATTTTCTTTTTGATATTTTCTTTGGTGCGGGTCAGCATTTCCTTTTCTTTGGCAATGGTTTCCCGTATGCCTTCCCGGTATTTAATTACAGCCGACAGGGCAAAATAATATCCTGCCACAGCAATGGGAATCCCCAGAATTATGCCGCCCACAGTCATTATCCATAAAATTTCCGGGGCCTGCTTCAGCATAAGGATTACCGCGTCCAGATTCAGTTCACAGGGAAGCGGATACCTCATTTCATACGAAAGCAGTTTTGCTCCGGTATAATACGTAAGCCAGTAGACAAAAGGTGCGGTAAGGGGATTGGTGATCCAGGCTCCGGCCGCGGCCGCTATCTTGCTCCATTTGAAAATGGCAGCAAAAAATACGGCAATGAACATCTGAATGCCCATAGTCGGACTCATGCCGATGAAAAGCCCCAGCGCAAAACCCAAAGCAATTTCTTTGGGATTGCCGCGAATTTTCACAAAACGCTCATAATTTTTTTTCAGTAAAACTGTAAAACGGCTGTCAATCATCTTTATCAGTCAGGGGTTAGGGGTTAGGGTACAAGGGGCCGGGGTCAGGGAACAGGTTCCCAGACACAAAAGTGCGTGATTTACATTCCGCTGTATTCCCTGGTCAGGGTCAGGGAAAAGGTTCCCATACTCAAATCCCGGCCCGGTTTTATGTTCTGCCGGATGGGATCATAAAACTGAAGGTGGAGCCCACTCCCGGAATGCTGTCCACCGCGATTTTTCCGCTGTGCGCGTCAATGATTTTTTTTACAATGGCCAGCCCCAGTCCGGTGCTGGTTTCACCCGCTGTTGGTCTTGCGCTCAGTTTCTGAAATTCCCCAAAGAGTTTGCTCCGATCCTGCTCGGAAATACCCGGACCTTCATCCCGGACACTGACGCGGATCATTCCGTTATCCTCTGCCATTGTGACATATATGGTGGAATGCAGGGGGGAGAATTTGATGGCATTGCTCATGTAGTTGTCAAAAACCTGGGCAATGCGTTTGGCATCAAAGGGAAATTCCGGGAGTTGGGGAATATCTGCATGAATCCGGATCTGTTTTTTGTCTGCGGCAAAGTGGCTGATGGCTATGCGGTTTTCCAGAAGTTTTTTAAGATTGTCTTTGCGGGGCTGGATTTCCAGTTTTCCGCTTTCAATGACAGAGACATCAAGCAGATCGTCGAGGAGATCCAGCATGCCTTTGGATACAGAATTGATCATGGTGACAAACTGGAGCTGATCTGCTGAAAGTTTACCCATTGTCTGTTCCAGAAGGACTTCACTGAGTCCCATGATGCCGCCGATGGGGCCGCGGAGGTCATGTGCGGCAATGCCCAGGAATCTGTTTTTCTGCAGGTTCAGGTTCAGGAGTTCCCGGTTGGACTGTTCGAGCTGGGTGTTTTTCTGCTCCAGATCTTTCATCAGTTGAAGATTCTGCTTTTTAAGCCGCTCCTTTTCCATTACCCGTTCCACGGAGATGAGAATGGTGTCCTGAATATTCTCGTCTTTGAGCATATAATCGGTTGCACCGCTGCGCATGGCCTCCAGTGCTGTGGAGATTTCATCATTGACAGTGAGAATGATAATAGGCACATCAGCCCTTTGTGTGCGCAGGTTCCGGATGAGTTCCAGCCCGTTCATCTGCTCCATGTTCATATCCGATATAATCAGTTCCGGATTTTCCGGAGCATGGTTCCATATTCTGAGGGCATCTGTGCCGTCAACGGCTGTTTCCACAGCATGGCCTGCGGATTCCAGAATTTCCTGCAGCATGGCCCTGACAAAGGAATCATCGTCTACCACGAGTATTTTTATGCTTTGTTCCATTATCCCTCCGGATTTTTCAGGGTTTCATACTGTTTTTGTGGCAGTTTGGGTTTTTCTGCATGGTTTCGGTACGGTTGCGTCCCTTTTCCTTTGCCCGGTAAAGTGCCTCATCAGCGAGCGAGATGAGCAGGGAAGGATCTGATCGTATGTCTGCGGGCATTGCGGAACCAAGCCCTATACTCACGCTGATGCGGTCAGCCGCGTCTGAATCACAGTGGGGAATTTTCAGTTCCGAGATGCTGCTGTGCATTTTTTCAGCAACCGGCAGAGCATTCCGGGCATCTGTATTGGGCAGAATCGCTGCAAATTCCTCACCTCCGTACCGGGCCACAAAGTCACCGGGGCGTTTCAGTGACTGACTCAGGGCATTTGCCACATTTCTGAGGCATTCATCACCCGCAGGATGACCGTACGTGTCATTATAGCGTTTGAAATAGTCAATATCTATCATAAGCAGGGAGATGGATTTTGATTTGCGTGCAGCCCGGAGCCATTCCTGGGAAAAGACTTTGTCAAAATACCGGCGGTTGGGAATGTCGGTCAGGCCGTCAAGAAGGGAAAGGCGTTCAAGTTCCCTGTTTTTGCGGGCCAGTTCCTCTATCAGTTTCTGGTTCTGGTGCTCCAGCCGGTGTTTTTCAAGATTCTTTTCTATGGAGATGAGAATAATATCCTGAATATTCTCGTCTTTGAGCAGGTAGTCATTTGCTCCGGTGCGTATGGCCTCCAGGGCTATGGAGATTTCTGTGTTGACGGTGAGAATGATTACCGGAACATCCTGATTGTGCGCACGCAGTCTGCGGATGAATTCCAGTCCGTTCATTCCGGCCATGTTCATGTCTGAGATTATGAGATCTGTGTCCGGGTGATGCGCATATTTTTCCAGCGCATCTGATCCGCTGACGGCTGATCTGACAAGATAGCCTTCGGATTCCAGAATTTCCCCCAGCATCATGCGCACAAACGGATCGTCATCCACAATCATAATTCTGATGTTTCCGGGATTCACTGACAGGGTTCTCCCATTGTTATACCTCGGGGCTGAAATTCTTCCACCCGGTTTCTGCCTCCTGTTTTTGCCTGATACAGGGCATGGTCAGCATTTTCAATCAGGGTCGGCAGTCCGGTTTTTGTTTTGGGCCGGGCTGTGGAAAAACCCAGGCTGAGTGTGACATGTCCGGTTTTTGAGGCCCTGTGCGGAATATTGAGACTGTTTATCTGTGTCCGTATGGTTTCTGCCACTTTTCCGGCTCCCTGTTCATCTGTATCCGGCAGAATAACGGCAAATTCCTCTCCGCCATACCTGGCTGCAAAGTCTCCGGGACGCTGCAGGGAGCTGTTCATCATCCGGGCCACTTCTTTCAGGCATTTATCCCCCTCCTGGTGTCCGTAAGTGTCGTTGTAATATTTGAAATAATCAATATCAGCCATAATCAGGGACAGGGGGATGTTTTCGCGTACTGCGCGGATCCATTCCTGTTCCATAACCCTGTCAAACCAGCGACGGTTGGGAATGTCAGTAAGTCCGTCAAGAAGGGAAAGGCGTTCAAGTTCCCTGTTTTTGCGGGCCAGTTCTTTGAGAAGATGCCTGTTCTGGCGTTCGAGCCGGTATTTTTCCATGACCCGTTTCACAGAAACAGGTATGGTGTCCTGAATATTTTCATCTTTGAGCAGGTAGTCGCTGGCTCCGGAATTCAGGGCAGCTATGGCTGTTTTCACTTCACTGTTTCCCGTGAGAATGATGATGGGCACATCTGTGCTGATTTTCCGCAGATTTTTTATCAGTTCCAGGCCGTTCATAATCGGCATATTCATGTCGGAGATGATGATATCTGTGTCCGGATGATGCCGGTATCTGTCCAAAGCCTCGCCCCCGTTGTCCGCTGTTTCCACTTCCACCGGTATTGGTCCGGAAGACAGAACAGCCTCCAGAATATCCCGGACAAAGGGTTCATCATCAACGACAAGTATTTTGAGTTTTTTTATGGACATAAGAAATCAGTGTTCAATTATCAATTGTCAATTAAAAGTGTTATGGACAGAATTCCTGAACACCGTCTATCCCAGAAGATTGCGGACGGTGTCGAGGAGTGCAGACTGTTCAAAGTCGCCTTTGACAATATAGGCGTCTGCTCCGGAAAGTATGCCCTTTTTTTTGTCTTCCTCTTTGTCCAGTGAGGTGACAAGAATGATGGGTATATCTTTGTATTCCTCTTCCTCACGCAGTTTTTTTGTAAGGGAAAACCCGTCAAGTCCGGGCATTTCCACATCTGTGACCACCAGATCATAACGGTTTTTTCTGGCCTTTTCATAACCCTCGGCTCCGTTACCCGCCAGGCTGACGGTGTATCCGTAGGATTCAAGTATGCTTTTTTCAATTTCACGGGTGCTGATGGAATCATCCACCACCAGGATATGGCGGGATTTTTCAGGGGATTTTTTTTCTGTACGCACCCGCACTCTGATTTCTCTTGCGCTTTCAATGATCCTGGGCATGTGAAGGACATTGAATATTTCATTGCCTCCGGAGATAATGCATCCTGAAACAAAGGGTATGTTGCGCATGTGGGATGGCAGAGGTTTGATGACCATATCCTCCTCATCAAGGAGTGCGTCAATAATCACGCCAAGTTTTTCACTGCCGACCGAGGTGATGAGGATCAGGTATTCTGTATGGGACTGATCCGGTTTTTCGCCCGGAAGGGAGAGAATATCGTGCAGCCGGACAATGGGAATAATCTGTTCGCGCAGCCGCACAGCCCTGCGATCCATGACATGAATGAGTTTTTCCGGGTTTATGCGGATGATTTCATCAATATAACCGGCCGGAACCGCAAATGTCATGTCTGTAACCCGGATGAACAGTACATGGATTACAGCCATTGTCAGGGGCAGGCGGATATGGAAGACTGTTCCCTTTCCTGCGTCTGTTTCGATCTGAATGGAGCCTTTGAGGTCTTCAATGACATTTTTTTTGACCACATCCATGCCCACGCCCCGGCCGGAGATATCAGTGACAATATCACTGGAACTGAATCCGGGGAGAAAGATGAGGCTGATGATTTCGGATTCAGGTATGTTTTCGATTTCAGCAGGTGTGAACATTTTTTTCTTCAGTGCCTTTTCCCTGATTTTGTTCAGGGGAATGCCGGCCCCGTCATCGCTGAGCCGGATAAATACATTTTCACCTTCGTATCCGGCTGACAGCCGGATTTGTCCGGTTTCAGGTTTGCCTGCCTTTTTGCGTTCTTCGGGTGTTTCAATGCCATGATCAATGCAGTTGCGGATCATGTGGAGGAGGGGATCTCCGATTTTTTCAATGATTTTTTTGTCCAGTTCTGTTTGTCCGCCTTCCACGGCAAAATCAATGTTTTTTCCGAAACTGCGGGAGAGCTGGCGCACAGTGCGGCTGAAGGTACTGAAAATGGTGGAAAGCGGTACCATTCGCATTTTCAGGGAGCTGTCCTGGAGGTCACTGGTCAGAATTCCCTGTACATTGATATCTTCGCGAAAAAGGGCAGATAGTTTTTTGAGTCCCGCGCAGAGGGTTCCGGTGACGGAAAGCAGTTGTTCCCGGTGTCTGGAACTGAGTGGCTGATCCTGTGGCAGGGAGGTGATGAATTCCAGATGTTTTTTGGATATTTTTTCTATCTCCCGGATATCCTGGGCCCTGCGCCTGGTACGGCTGTGACCGGATACAATTTCGCCCATGAGTTTGATAAGATCATCGAGTTTATTTGCGTCTATTCTGATGGTCTCAGAGCGGGGAGCAGGGGTTTGGGGTTTGGGGATTAGGGGTTCCACTGTTACATGCTCCCGGCTCCCTGTCTCCTGCTCTCTGCTCTCTGATTTCTTCTCCCTGATTCCTGTCTCCTTATCTCTAATCTCTGATTCCTGCTCCCTGGTTCCTGTCTCCTGAATCTCTGATTTCTGCTCTCTGCTCTCTGCTTCCGGCTTCCTGCTTCCTGTCTCCTGCTCTCTGCTCTCTGATTTCTGTTCACTGATTCCTGTCTCCTGCTCTCTGCTCTCTGATTCCTGCTCCCTAATCTCTGTCCCTTGCTCCCTAATCCCAGTTCCCTGTTCCCTAATCTCCGTCCCCTGCTCCCTGATTTGGCCCAGTGCTGCCTTTTCCAGAGCCTGGCACAGATCTTCCGGAGCCTGGTTTGGTTCCTGACCGGCTGCAATCTGATCAAGCATAGTGTCAATGGCATCAATTCCCTGAAAGAGCAGGTCTGAAAGGGTTTGGGACGGGGGAATTTTTTTCTGGCGGAATGCGTCCAGCGCATCTTCGATTTTGTGGGCCAGAAGGCTGACCGGAATGAGTTTCATCATCCTAGCCGAGCCTTTAATGGTGTGCGCAGAGCGGAAGACCGCATTGAGGGTTTCAGCATCATCCGGGTTTTTTCCGAGAATCTGCAGACCATCACTGAGGCGGGTGATATGTTCTTTGGCCTCTTCAGTAAAACGGGTGAGAAATTTGCTTTTGTCAAATGCCATGTTTTTTCTCCTTCACAGGTCCCTGTCTATGGCTGTTTCTGATTTTCTCTGCATTGTGGCGGCAGAGGTGCAGGATGTTTTCTTCTGAAAAGGAAAAGGGAAAAAAGGACAGGCCGTGCTCACTGAATCCTCCGGTACTGATGAGCCTGATGACAATTTCATATTCCCGGACTGCTTTTTCGCTGTCGCCCCGGTTCCGGCAGATTTCGGCTGTGTGGAAATGGGCCAGCCATGCGGAGGAGCAGATGTAGATGGCCTGCCGAAAGTGTCTGAGAGCCTGTTCTGTCTGCCCCTGGGATTTGGCAATGAGACCGGGCAGAAGACAGGCCTCCAGGCACAGGGGATCCTCTGCAATGACTTCAGCACAGATCCGGGCCGCTTCATCCGGATGACCGTTGTTGAACAGAATTCCTGCCTGCAGAGTTTTTGCCCGGATAAAAGAGGGATATGCGCTAATGGCTTTTTCCAGGAGTTCCAGGGCAGGGGCATATGCTTTGGTACAGGCCAGGGACAAAGCCTTCCGGTACAGGTTCTCAATATCCTGATTTTGCGTTGATATTGCGGATGTCCGTGCACTCCCTGACGGTCGTGCCTCAGATGCAGTTGCATCGGATGACCGTGCACTTCCTGACTGTCGTATCTCAGATGCAATTCGTGAACTCCCTGACGTTCGTGCCTCAGATACAGCGGAAAAGGAGCTGGTGTCCTTCTGTTCCACCCTGCCTGTGGGCTTGTGAAAAAGAAAAATGCCGTCTTTTTCAATGAGACTGAGTATTTTGCAGTCATGGGAAAGGGTTTCTGTTGCACTGACAATAAGATATCCTCCGGTATTGAGGATTCGGGCCAGGTTATGGAATATTTTTTTGCGGGCATCAGGATCAAAATAGATGGAAACATTGCGGTAAAAAATGATGTCATTGTCCCGCAGCGGTTCCGGATACGGGAAATTCAGGAGATTAAGAAGATGAAAGGTGACAGAGGAACTGATGTTCTGCTTAATCCGGAAGCGGTTGTTTCCCAAATCCGTGAAACAGGTTTTCAGTGCCGTGTCTTCAGTGCGGAAGGCTCTTGCCGTATAAATGCCATCCCTGGCCTTTTGCAGTGCCTGTGTGTCTATATCCGCGCCGGTGATGGTGAAAAGTTTCCGGGCATCAGATCCGTATTTTTGGTGCAGGATGATGGACAGGGAATAGGGTTCCTCACCTGTGGAGCAGCCCGCGCTCAGTATGCGGATTTTTTCTGTTTTGCTTCTGTTTGCGAGCAGTTCCGGTATCAGTTTTTCGGAAAAGAGACGGAGATGGACAGGCTCACGGAAGAAATAGGTTTCATTGACTGTGAGGAGATTGAGAAAACGGAAAAATTCTTCCTGATTCTGCACCAGCAGATCATAGCAGGCCCGCGGGGATTTCAGTCCCATGCTGTTCATCATATTGACTATTTCGCCGGAAAGCAGCTCGGAACCGGATTTGTCAAAGCAGATTCCCGCCTTTTCCCTAATCAGATTTTTGAACGGTGCGATATCCATCATTTTCCTGCCACACGCTGCATGAGTTCTTCTGCTATTTTATGGATAGGCAGCACTTTGTCGGCACATCCGTTTTCAATGGCTGCCCTGGGCATTCCAAATATCACGGAGGTCTGCTCATCCTGGGCTATGGTGAATCCGCCTGCATTTTTTACGGCCCGAAGACCGGAAATGCCGTCATCCCCCATGCCGGTGAGGATAACAGCAATGCATCCTGAGCCGTAGACTTCGGCTGCTGAGGCCAGGAGAATATTGCAGGAGGGGAAATAAATATCACCGGGCTGGGGGGAAGCAAATCCGATGCGTTTTCCGAATTCCGCGCGCATATGTTTTTCTGAAGGGGAAATATAAACCGTACCCGGAACAAGACTTTCCCCGTCTGTGCCGGTTTTGACTTTCAGTGCTACCGTTTTGTTCAGCCAGTTGACCATTCCGGAGACAAAGTCTGCGGCAATGTGCTGGGCAATCATGATGGGGCAGGGGAAAGTGTCCGGCAGAGCGGAAAGCATTATGCTCAGTGCTTTTGGCCCTCCGGTGGAAGAAGCTATGACCACGATTTTTTCCGGACGGTTCCCCAGGGACATAGGCCGGGACAGGATTTCCATGCGGGGAGGCGGGTCCCTGCGGATATGGGAAATGACCTTTACCTTTGCCAGGAGCCGGACTTTGCGGGTGAGTTCCGCAGCACAGGCTTCATTGACATCGGGTTTGGGAATGACTTCCAGAGCTCCTTTGGAAATGGCATGCCACGCGGTATTGGCATCTGCCCGTGAGGTGATTACCAGAATGGGAAGGGCATGGGAGGACATGATGCGGGTTATGGCCTCGAGGCCGTCCATGATCGGCATGTCAATATCCATGGTGACAATATCGGGCCGGAGTTCCTGAACCTTTTTCACGGCATCAGCTCCGTTCACGGCCTGCGCAATAACCTGAATGCCACTGTCTTCGGAGAGAATTTCTGTGATAAGTTCCCGCGCAAAACTGCTGTCATCCACAACCAAAACCCTGACCGGTTTCATATCCATGCTCTTTCATTGCAAAGTTGAAAACTGAATCATCCTTTGGAATTCTGCACCGCTGCTGCACATTTTTTTCAAACCCGGTTTTTCAGACAAAAAAATTCAACTGCGTAATACCGATTCGCCATTGATTTGATCCAATACCGTCAGTTTTTCCGCAGTTTCGTCTGTGCAAAAAACCGCTCCGCTTAATTTTTGAACTCCTCCGGATCAGTCCGGATAGTATCAGATCTTATACCAATTCTCCATTGAAAATATACTTATGATTCGGTTTCCCACAGAGGACACAGAGAGAAAAAACCACAGAGAACACAGAGGAAATAACTCACCTTATTGTATAAATTCAATAGCGAATTGGTATTACTTTCGGATTTTTTCCGCACCGGTGTCAGAAAAGCAGATTCATTTTTTTCACCTGTTTTCCTTTTGCCCGGTTTTGTCCACACTGCTTTCTTCCTGACTGCCCAATGTAAACTTTTTCATCATTTTCTGCAAACCCTCTGACAAAAATTTCAGTCTGTCACTGATTTCAGAGATATGGGAGATGGCATCCGAGTTCTGTCCTGCGCCCTGGGATATTTCCCTGAGTGCAATCACGATCTGCTCAGTCGCGGATTTCTGCTGATGGGTGGACAGGGAAATCTGCCGGGCAGCATCGGTAGTGGATCGCGCTCCGCTGAGAATCTCGTTCAGACTGTCCACTGTATGCGTAAACAGATTCAGTCCTTCCCGGATGCCCCTGGTTCCGGATTCCGAGGCTACCACCATATGATGAACAGCTTCCCGTATTTCATTCATTTTCCCCTCAATCTCGCCAGTAGATTCTGTCACGGAATCAGCCAGTCTTCTGATTTCTGACGCGACTACTCCGAAACGTCTGCCTTTTTCCCCGGCCGCGGCCGCCTCAATGCTGGCATTGAACGCTATAAGCCGGGTCTGATCCGCAATATTATCAATAAATCCCATAATTTTGGTGATTTCATCGGTTTTGTTGCGCAGCGCGTTGATTTCTTCCACATTGTGGAGGTTTTCCTCACTGATTTTGTTCATCCTTTCCCTGAGAATCTCCAGGGACTGAACACCTTCCTGCGTGCTTTTGAGTGTGGTTCCGGCTATTTCCACCACTGTCTCGGAATTTTCCGCTATCTGGGCTGAGGTTGCGGAAAATTCCTCCATTGTGGCCGAAATTTCACTCACCGAGGCAGACTGCTGGGTCACTGTTGCAGCCTGTTCATTCAGGGCAGATGAAATCCGGACAATGGAATCCCCCAGTTCAGCAGACATCCGGGAAATTTCCCCAATCATCCGCTCCATATGAAAAGACATTTTATCCAGCACTCTGGACAGTTCCCCCATTTCATCCTTTTGCGGCAGCGACATTCGCCGTGTCAGATCCCCGCCTGTCACAACTTTGACAAAACGGACAATCCTGTCCATAGGCCTGTGTATGACAAAAAAAAGAACCACAGAAGTCACGCCTCCGCCTGCGGCCAGAATTCCGGCCAGCAGAAGGGAAATGATCAGGGTTACAGAATTGATGATCTCTTTCTGACGGGAAATGTCAATGCCAAATGCGAGAACCCCGATCTGCCTGCCTTTGTAGTCAAGAACCGGAAAGGCTGCACGGGCTTCTTCTCCGTAACAGGAAACAGACAGATCTTTCCGCCCTGTATCCACCAGGGGCAGAACCGCTGCAGAATCTGTCCAATTTCCGCTTTCCCCTCCGTATATCCGCACATAGCGGTCTCCGAGCACCGGATATTTCTGCGGATCATGGAGCGGATGGGTAATAGGCAGGAGTTCCAGATTCATAAAAAGCAGAAATTCCTGATGCTGTCCCTCGGATGAAACCGTTTTCAGCAGGGGTTCAAAATCCAGCAGAATCTCGGCTGATCCCAGATGTTTTCCCTCAGAATTTTTTACAGGCAAAACACCGCGGATGGCAAAACCGCCCCGGCCCGGCTCAATGCCTTTCACGATCTTTCCTGTCCGGTTCACTTCCATCACAGTGTCCCGGAATCCGGATATGTCATCAGAAATATCTTTCCACTGCCCGTTTATCTGAATCTGCTTTTCCCTCCACAGACGCACCAGGCTCCGGCCATTGGGCAGATGAAAGTGCAGTTGGAGTTTTTCCCCGGTCAAAGCAGAGTATCCGTCCAGTATATCTTTCAGTTCCCCGCGAAGCATTTCCCTTGCGCGCTGGCCTTCCGGATCGCTTTCATTTTCCATATTTCCTTTGTGCGCCATCTCAAAAGCAGCAATTACTTCAGGCATTTTTGTGAAAAAAGAGGTTTTTTCCAAAGATTCCTCAGCCGCGGCTGAAATACGCCGGAGAACTTCGTCCCTCCGGATTTCGGCCATCTGACGGATATAATTCTGCTGCAGAGCGTCAAACTGACGCAGGATCACCAGAGTGCATACCGCAGACAGCAGTATCACCGCTCCCAGCACAGGGAAAAAAACCTTTTTCCGGATACTCATTGTGTGTTTCCTTTCATGAAAACGGAATATGGAACAGACAGTATCTTATAGGATGAATTCATCTCTCTTACAATGGATTTTTTCATCTGCCATATTTTTTCAGAATACCTGGATTCAGGCACTTGGTTTTCAAATATCTGATTTTACATGAAACAACCTGTGCACCTCAACCTTTGCATCTATAAAAATCAATATGTTAAACTTAACTGCGTAACTGCAAATACAGGCAGTGGGTCAAATCCGCTGATTTGTCCGCTGACTTCGAGCCGTAAAAATCCGAAAGAACGAAACATGGCTCCTGCAAAATACACATTGACATTTATCTCTTATTCTGAAATAATAAAAAATTTACGTCAAGACAAATGAATCTGTCACAATCCCAAATATATAACGGAGGATAAATTATGAAAGAAAACAGAATATTCAATTTCAATGCCGGGCCGGCTGCTCTGCCCCTGCCTGTGCTGGAGGAAATACAGGCCTCGTTTCTCAATTTCGCGGGTTCCGGCATGTCCATCATGGAAATCAGCCACCGGTCCAAATGGTTTGATGCGGTGATTGAAGATGCAGTTGCCAGAACCAGACGCATACTGAAGCTGGATAACAGTTGGCAGGTGCTTTTTCTACAGGGCGGAGCCAGTATGCAGTTCTGCATGGTTCCCATGAACCTGCTGCCTGAGGGACAGGCAGCGGATTATGTCAATACCGGAACATGGGCCACAAAAG
>CAZHPS010000135.1:0-14947 GCA_964534335.1 uncultured Desulfobacterales bacterium | reverse complement strand
AAAAAAACAGGAGTTGCATATCACATTTTTATCAGCATGAAAAGTCCCACTACCCTGAATTGGGTAGTGGGACTTTTTATACTGATTTTTTTAATTTATAAATCAGTATATTATATAAAATCAGCATGAACAGTATCATGGATGTATCGTATAACTATTTGTATTTATTATGTATAAACAAAAATCAGCATTTTCTGAAAACATAATAATATAAGATAGTTAAATTTTAATCAGTTCGTGCAGACCCACTAGTACATGACCACGTTGAATTTTATATATTCCCCTCTTGAGAGGGGCAGGGGTGTGTCCGGAATTGCACACCCAAAACACACCCCTGCCCCTCTCAAGAGGGGAATTGATACCATAAAATCTAAATTGGTCATGTACTAGCCAGAAAGGATGCTTTTTTCCCGTCCGGACCGCATTGCAAAAATCATGCCCCCAAAACCAAAGTTGAAACATTATAACTTAATTTTTATAGGATGAAATAAGGATTAAAAGACTGAATTTTGATCTCGTTCCCACGCTCTGTGTCATATGCAGGTCGCAGGGAGGGTGAAGCGTAACCCGTCATTTGAAGTGAATTCAGGACAATTTGCCGTTCACGGATAATCTGCTTCCCGGCTGATTTTGAAAGGAAATGAAAATATGATGATTGCAGGCTAATATGCTGTAGTATCCGAAGATGGAAAATCTTTGATGCTGCCTGTCGAAGTCCATTCATGGCTGAAAGGCATAGACCGTTTTCTGGTGATAATGGAAAAAGACAGACTTGTTCTGAAAAAAACACATAAACTGAAAAAACTTGATGATCTGGTGCCGGATGATGCTTCTCCCATATCTTCCGATGAGTTGGAGCAGCTTATCCATGAAAGCCGCATATGAAATTCCAGGCTGTTTTTGATACCAATGTCCTGATTTCAGGTGTTCTGTGGCGCGGACTGCCGTTTAAGCTGCTGCGTCTGGCAGAAGACGGCCTCACAGAGATTTATTCAGGTGCGGATATTCTGAGAGAGATTCATAATGTTCTGCTTTATCCGAAATTTTGCAAATTCATTGACAAAAACCATACATCAGCGGAAGATCTTTTTGAAAAAATTGAATCTTTATGCACACTGACAGAGGTGAATGAAAACGTATGCGGCATATGCTCCGATCCTGATGATGAAAAATTTCTGTCCTGTGCATTATCGGCAGGTGTCAATATTTTGGTATCGGGAGACAGGCATATAGATAAAAATCGGTATTTTCTGAAAACATAATAATATAAGACATTTAAATTTTAACCAGTTCATGCTGACCCACCACCCGAAAACTTTCGGTTGGGTACTTGACCCCGGCAAATCCGGCTTCCGGGACATAACAAAATTTCTGTTGACAGGCGGTTTCAGTTATGATATTAGCCGCCCTTAATATTTTTTGGCATTCCTAAAAAATATTGCCTTAATAAAATATATCCCTCTCCGCGGGAAAAACACTGAAAGCAAATTTTTCAGATTTGGCAGTGAAAAACAGGCAGGATTCACAACTGTCCTGACTGATTCACAGAAAATGGGAAAATTTGATTTTTTTGCTTCAAATTTTAGTTTGACCTATAATTATTTGTTTATATTAATTTTATATGTATAAAAAAACACTGCACCTGACAAGGAGGAATTCATGCAGAAGCCGTCTGATATGATTTTCTGTGGAGCATCATGCACAGGAAAAGAGCAGAATCATTCCCCAGCCTGTTTGAGATTTTGGGAAATGGATGATTTTTTCACCTGCCCCATAGCAGGTCTCTGTCTCAGTGCTGCTGAACAGAAGCAGTTGCTCAAAAAGTCCGGGATTTGTCTGAAAAAGAAAAATCTTTTTGAAATCCATGAAACACTGGTTGCAAGTTCAAAAAATGAAAATCCGCTGTCCCGGAAAGTGGATCATCTGCTTGCCCGGAAATTTTCCCGCGAATCAGAATCCCTTGAAGGTCTGAAAGAGGATGAACTGAAACAGCAATGGCGGAGATCTTTTGAAACAGGGGAATATGCGGGAATTTTCTGGTATCTGGCCTCCCGCAGTGATCTGTCAAGGGAATTTCGCAGAGAAATCTTCGGGGATATTCATATGTCCATGCACAAAAACAGTGCAGATCAAGCTGACAGAAAAAGACGCATGGATCTGCTGCAGGAGCAGTGCCGCAAAACAGCGGAAAAGGCTGAAGAGGAGAGAAAGAAACGGAAATCTCTGCAAAAAGATATTGAATCCCTTCAGGCATCAGAACAGGATCTCAAAGCCTGTCTGACTGAGGCACACAGGCAGATACAACAGTATGAAAGTCAGATGGAAACAGTGAAAAATCAGAAACTTTCTGATGAACTTAGGGAAATGTCCGGGGAAAACCGCAGATGGGAGGCAGAATGCGCATCTTTGTCGGAAAAAGTGAAATCATTTGCCAAACATGTGGTCAGACTTGAAAGCAAAAACAAGCAGTTAATCGCTGAACTTTCATGGCAGAATGAGGCAAAGGCTGATTTTCAGAAAGAAATTCCGGCATTGATAAGTCAGTTGGGAAGCATGCAGAGATGTGACAAATCCTGCCCATCCTTTGATCTGTGCAGAAAACGGGTGCTGATTGTCGGGGGCCTGAGCAAAATGCAGTCGCTTTACCGGGAACTGGTGGAAAACAGCGGCGGCATCTTTGAATACCATGACGGAGATGTGAAGGGAGGGATTAAAAATCTTGAAAACAGTTTCAGACGGGCTGATATTGTACTCTGTCCGGTCAACTGCAACAGCCATGCAGCGTGTTCACTGGTGAAACATATGGGGAAAAAACTTAACAAATCCGTGCGGATGCTTCCCGGATCAGGATTGAATGCCATATTCCGGGGAATTCAGACCTCTGATGCGGAAATCTATGCACAGAACTGAGGGGAAAGATACAGCAGATCATATGAAAAAAGACATGCAAACGGCCATATCAGCGATTCATCAGTTTTCCGAATCACTTGGCAATGCCATTGATGCAAAAGATCCCTATACAGAAAGGCATTCTCTGGAAGTTGCTGAAATATCACGCATACTTGCCAACTCACTGGAACTTGGCACAGAGGCTGCAAATATTATCCATATTGCAGGACATCTGCACGACATCGGAAAAATCGGTGTGCCTGATGCCATTATTCATAAACAGGGGCCGCTGACCGGGGCTGAAAGGCTTTGTATGCGAAGACATCCGGAAATCGGAGCTGATATTCTCCGGCCTGTGCAGGAAATTGCAGCATCCGGTATCTGTGAAATGGTGCTTTATCACCATGAACGCTATGACGGAAATGGGTATCCCTTTGGCATCAAAGGGGAAGCAATTCCACTGGGAGCCAGAATCATTGCCGTGGCAGACAGTCTGTCTGCTATGACCGGAACCCGCATCTACCGAGCGGCAAAAAATTTTGATGCTGCTCTGGATGAAATTGTCAGATGTACGGGAACCCAGTTTGATTCCGCAGTTGTCACTGCCCTGCTCACAGAAAGGGAAAATGTTCACAACATCATGTGTTCTTTGCAGAATTCGCTGATGAATTCCCGGTTCCCTTTTTCCGATCTGTTTTTCAGGAACACAGGATACAGAAAAAATCCGATCCGGATTTCAGCCGGTAATTTCATCCAGGAGAATGCACAGTTGTATCCAAAGTAAAACAGGCTTCCGGCATGTTCATAAATTACGGCACAAGCTGGAAGCCTGTGCAACTGCATTGTTTCAGCTTAAATTGTGAGTTTATTTCAGGGCAGTACCGGGCTGTTGGATTACGCTGACGCTAATCCGACCTGCAATTTTAAGTGAAATGAAGCACTACTAGGTTCTGTTGACATTTCAGATCAGACTGACGGTCAGGGACTCCGGGCTGAACCGGAAACATGCCTGAATCCCATTCCGGGCAGAGTCATGGGAAATCCGCATGGTTCATTCCGGAGAAACCGGTTCCTGCAAATTCAGGAGGTTACAGAAATATCAACAGAACCTACAACTGTTTTAGAATTGGTTTCAAATAAAAAGCCAATTTTGTCCTGTGTCTGAATCAATCGTACCCAATTATTGCTACTATCTACCGTAAACATACTCGGATTATTTGGAGTTGCCACATGAAACACATAGGATGGGGTTGCGGTCCCAATACCTATATTCCCGCCGGTGTAATACATATTCGCCCCGCTCGGCACCCAATCCCCGGCAGACAGAACCCCGGCATTTCCCATACAAAGCACCATCATCAATACAGCAGCAAACAGTTTTTTCATGACTTTCTCCTTTTTCATTTTGTCCGAACCGCAGATTCACACGGATTTCTCTGATTTCACAGATGAAATCTGTGTCACGGACGGTTGATGTTTTGAATTCCGACTTATCAAAAAAAAACGCCGCACTGCCCGTTTCGGGGCAATCCGGAGTTGATTTTTCACGCAGATATTGCGATTAAATTTATAACATACTGATATATATATACTGTGATATGCGTTTTCTGATTTCATCATGCTGTTTCCTTTTTCTGCATTTCTGTGTGCAAGCCTGACAAATCTGTAAAAAGCGGCATTCATCATGTTACCTGCTTTACTAATGAAAACAGATTGTTGTTTAATCAAAAATTCAGAATGACACAGTACATTTTACATATGC
This sequence comes from uncultured Desulfobacterales bacterium, assembly GCA_964534335.1. Classification (GTDB taxonomy): domain Bacteria; phylum Desulfobacterota; class Desulfobacteria; order Desulfobacterales; family Desulfococcaceae; genus JAABRU01. The sequence continues at coordinate 10,296 of CAZHPS010000135.1, read as the reverse complement.
AAACATCCGGCAGGACTTTTTTTTAAAAAAACAGGTTTGCACAGTTTTATTCCCGGAAAGGATTCAATACCGAAAGTCCCTCTATCCATTTGAAATCTTCAGTATTCCGGGTAATCAGAACAAGATGTTTCACAAGGGCGGTTCCGGCTATAAGAGCATCTCCCAATGACATTTTACGCAACTGACGCAGTCTCACCGCCTTTTTCAACACCGGCCGGGTTAATGGCAGTATTTTGGCTGCACTAAAAAACTTCTCAAGCAATTCCCGCTCACTCTGAACAAGTTTATGATAGCCAAGTGCCTCAACATAACTGACAGCCGATACAGCCGGTGAATGCTCTGCAATGAACTGTCTGACAAATTCATGTTCCGGTTTCATTGCATATATGATAATATTGGTATCAATCAGCATGATTTCTGTCCGGCAAAGAACGATCCACGCGGATTTCCTTTTGCCATGCACAGGGATCAGTTACTTCGGAAAATGCCTGTGTTTTTGACAATTCTTCAAGAACTGCCGCCATTTTCCGCCCCCGGTTTTCCTCAGCGGTTTTTGCTTTCCGCTTTTTCTTTTTACGGAAAGGAACAATTCTGGCTATCGGCTCATGTCCGCTTTTGATAATAAATTCATTTCCCAAAGCCGATTTTTCAATAAGTTTTATGAACCCGGCATCCATATCCCTGAGTTGTATTTCCTGAAGCATTTTTACACCTCATCATTTGTCCTGCGGAATACTTCCCTGCGCATAACTGCAATATCTTCCTCTGAAGGTTCGGGGCTGCAACCCGCACAGATTCCATAGGCAGAATGCAGAGCTTTTCCCTGCGGGAAAGTACTTTCCCTAAACAATTGAATATCTGCCATAATCATCTTTACAAATTCTGCTTTTTCAAACAGAGACAGGCTGTGCGTCATCTGAGCAATTTGTCTGACTGCGGTTTGCATATTGTCTTTTTCTCCTGAATCACATTTATATCCCTTTTGCCTGAAGAAATCAGTCTTACTTCTGCCATTTCAAACCCTCCTGTTTTCACGGATTCCGGTTTGTCCCCGGACATTTATAAACCAAACAGACAGCATAACCCACCAAACCCGAATATTTTCTGATGATGGAGGTTCCGCTTTGCTTCTCCACTGTCTGTTAAGTAGGTCAACGAAAATTTTCGGGTATAAAAAAACCGGGTTTCTCAGGAAAACCGGATGTCCTGAAAACTTTTATCCACGAAGATTTATGGAACCCTACTTATAAAGGAATAAATTCATTTATAATGATTGGGCGGAAAAGTCAAATTTTTTCTGTTGTTCCGGCAGAAATGCAGACTGCATGTTCCTGCTTATTCTGCAAATCTGTACCATTACTCACAACATTTGATGGTACAGCCGTGAATTGCACGAATTATGGTTCGTGCAGATTCGTGTCATTCGTGGCTATACTGCAAAATTTTTTGAGTAATGATATATACCCAATGTCATACCGATTCTCCATTGACTTAATACTGTCACGGGCTGAGCCGCGTGTGCAAAAAACCGCTCCGCTTAATTTTTGCACTCCGCCGGATTTGTATTCTGTATTTTATAGAATCAATGGCGAATCGGTATCATTGACTTAAGGCGGAAATGCTTTGTCCGGATTCCCGAACTGAAAGTTTGGGAGAATGAAATGACTGAGAGAAATTCTGCCAAACTTTCAGTTTGGCACTCCTTAATTTCTTAAGTCAATGATATTGACCTACATTCCCCACAAAATGATTTTTTTCCCGTCTGAAATGATTTCTTCCCGGCTGATCCGTTCTTCCCAGGAAATGCCGGAACGGGTTTCAAAAATGATAAGATGCCCGGTTTTTAAGCACATCTGATCCATATAGCGGGAAATCTGCTCCAGCCCGTCCTCACGGGTAAACTGATCGTGATACAGTTTCAGTTCCAGAATGTGTTCCTCCCCGCCGTATTCCACCCACAGGTCGCAGCGTCCGTTTCCGGCCGCCATTTCCCGCTCAATTCTGCCGCCCGCGCTGATGATCCGCTGCAGAAAGGCCATCAGCAGCAACTGACGCCCGGTTTCCCGGAAACTGTATTTTCCCAGCCAGGATTCGGAATGCCTTCTGTAGAATTTCTGAAAGGCCGCAGGGAGCGCATTCATATTGAGACGGTTATCCTGAATATACCAGCGGGGCTGCACAATATCCTGTGGCAGCATTTCCTGAAAACCCAGACTCAGAACACGGGGAATGATTTCCTGACAGATGGGATTGGCAAAGCGCACCGGCGGACGGGGCGCGATCAGTCCCAGATCCCGCGCATAGGACACCGCATCACTGAGATTGTCAAACTCCGGCGCATTGCCGGAAATAATGGCCTCGGCCAGGGGTTTGATTTTCGGCTCATTCAGCTTGTCAATCAGAGAATCCAGATGCGTATCCCTGCGCTGGATAAGCTGCTCTTTGGCCTGAATGACATGCTCAGGCGTAATCTCTTTTGTGCAGTCATCCCCCAAAATTTCAAAAACAATCTGGTTGGCCAGTGCATTGGTCAGCCATGGCTGGCCCTGGCTTAAACGGAAAATTTCCTCCCTGATTTCCGGCCGGAACACCTGACCGGTTTCCTTTGTATGCTCCTCCAGCAGGCTGCATACCTCCTCATACATGAATCCGTCCATAAAAAGAGATTTGCTTTTGACATTGAAGGGCGATCCGGTTCCCATGCTTTCCCTTTCAGCACGGAGACGGATTTTGTAATCCCGTATGTCCCGCAGTCCCACCAAAGCCACAGACAGGGGAAAGGAGTCCGGGCGTCCCTCGAACCCTGCCCGCAACTGGCGCAGCAGAGCCAGAAACAGATCATCCATCAGGGAATCTGCTTCATCAATGAAAAGGACAAGGGGTTTGGGGTTCTGTTTTGACCACATTTCCAGATACCCTTTCAGTCCGTCCTGCAGCTGCCAGTCAAAATTTTTGATAACCGGCGGCATTTCATTCTCCGGCAGAAACCGTTCTGCCTGACTGTAAACGGAAACCGCAGCAATCCGCATGGCATCCTGGGGACTCTGGCCGCTGGCAGCACTTTGAATATTCACCTGCAATGCGGTGTATTTCCCTTCTCTGTTCAACTGATGCATCAGGGCATAGAGATAAGTGGTTTTGCCGGTCTGGCGGGGAGCGTGCAGAATGAAATATTCCCGGCGGTCAATGAGTTCCCGCACACCGGTGAGCCGGGGAAGCGGGTCCACCATATAATGAATGTCGGGCTGGCAGGGGCCTGCGATATTGAAAAATTTTTTTGTCATATTCTGTATCCTCCGGAGGTTTTCAGGTATCTGTGAAATCCCTGTTTTTATCTATTCCCTGTTTCCGCTCTGTTTTCAAGTTTCAGACAGCTTTTTGATATGATCAGATAGAAAAAACGCTTTCCCGGAAGACAATGCTGTCTTTCCGGGACATCCTCCCTCAGCAATGCCATACGGCAAATTCCGGAGACAGTGAATGCAATTTTTGTGCCGCAAAAAACTAAAATTGGATCAGTATAATACTGATTCGCCATTGATTTTATACAATGCGGAATGCAAATCCGGAGGAGTGCAAAAATTAAGCGGAGCGGTTTTCTGTAAACAAATTCGGAGGAGTGCAGAAACTGAGCAGAACGGTTTTCTGCACCAAATCCGGAGGAGTGCAAAAATTAAGCGGAGCGGTTTTTTGCAGTCCACCAACAGCGAAAAAAATGATGATATTGTATCAAATCAATGGGGAATTGGTATAACGCATGCGTTATAAAATTTTTGTATTCCGGATAGATTTCATGCCGGAAGGTCGGGCCTTTTTTGTCAAACAGCACAGCCAGACCGGTTTTTTCTCCTGCATGAGTTTCACCAGCATTTTGGCAAAACCGAACGCTGCATTGGTGGGAAGTCCTTTGGAATTTGTCAGACCGGCCCGGATGGCATGATATGCCCGGTAAACATACGCGCTGCCGTCAATTAGATAGACTGTTTTCTGCTCTGTCATAAATATCTCCGCCTTTTTTTGTCATTTTATCCTGATATATTTCAGAAAACAGATGATATGTCAATATCTGTGATTATTTTTCATGCTTATTTTCGGATAAATTTGGCATTTTTCGGATTTACAAATCATACAAAGATACATAAAATGTTTGTTATGACTTTAAGAAAAGAGACATTATCCGGAAAGCAGAAAGAAAATGTAAGATGATTCATCATACGTAAAACAATGTAACTATCTTGAAACAAAATAATATTTAACTGAACCAAATGTTGGCATCAAGACCGTTCACCATGAACAGCGGATATTCCCCTTTTAAAGCAGTGATGCGGGATGAACAGGAGGAGAAAATGAAATTCCCTTACGGCATATGCGATTTTTACAAAATAATCACTGAAAACTATTATTACGCTGACCGCACAGACCGGATTCCGGTGATAGAAGATGCGGGTTCAAATCTGCTGTTTCTGCGTCCCCGGCGTTTTGGCAAAAGTCTTCTGCTTTCCATGCTGGAAAACTATTATGATGCGGCAAAAGCGGATGAATTTGAGAAACTGTTCGGACATCTGTCCATCGGGAAAAATCCCACACAGCGGCACAGCAGTTATTTTGTGATGAAATGGGATTTTTCCGCAGTCAGTCCCCAGGGGGAGGCCGGACAGATTCAGCAGGCCATGTATGATCATATTAACGGGCGCATCCAGGTGTTCGGAAAATACTATTCGGATTTTCTGACAGACAAAATTGAAATTAACCGGACAAATGCACCGGCATCACTTCAGTCCCTGCTGACAGCCATACAGGGAACAACGTATAAACTGTATCTTTTCATTGACGAATACGACAATTTCGCCAACGGGGTGCTGATGGCCGGTCATGCACAGGAACACAGGCAGAGATACAAAGATCTGCTGTACGGAGAAGGTGCAGTCAAAACTGTGTTCAAGGCCGTGAAGGCCGCAGGAGCCGGTCTGGGGCTGGACAGGGTTTTCATCACAGGCGTTTCCCCGGTTGTGCTGAGTGACATCACAAGCGGATACAATATCGCCGAAAATATTTACCTGCATTCCGGATTCAATGATCTGTGCGGTTTTTCCGAAGAGGAAATCAGAGGCGTTCTCGCAGAAACTGCAGGGGAATGTGATCTGCCTGAAGAAAAGACAGCGGAAGCCGCCGGCATGATGCGGACATTCTACAACGGATACTGTTTCAGTCCTGACACGGATCATCCTGTTTACAATCCGACACTTGCACTTTATTTTCTGAAACGGTTTCAGGCAGACTGCCGGTATCCGCAGAACATGCTTGACAGCAATCTGGCAATGGATCGGGGAAAAATCCGTTATATCTCTGATCTTCCCAAAGGGGAGGAGATTGTCATCCGCGCTCTGAATGGGGAACCGGCCCTGCGTGTTCAGTTCATGGCCGACCGTTTCGGGGTGGAGGATATGCTGACCGCACATAAAGACAATACCTTCATGTCCTCCCTGCTGTATTATTTCGGTGTGCTGACCTTCAGCGGACAGAAAACGGAGTTCGGGGAATCTGTTCTGAAAATTCCGAATCTGGCCATCCGGAAGCTGTACGCGGAGCGGATCAGGGAAATGTTTCTTCCCGGATTCAGGGATGAAATTCTGCATACAGCCCGGAATTTTTACAAAACCGGGGATATGCAGCCCCTGTGTGATTTTATTGAGCAGAGGTATTTCAGAATATTTGACAACCGGGATTACCGGTGGGCAAACGAACTGACCGTCAAGACCGTTTTCCTGACGCTGCTGTTCAATGATTTTTTTTACATCATGGATTCCGAAACTTCGCTGGAACGCGGGTATGCGGATATGACCATGATCGTCCGGCCCGACATGCGCCAGTATCCTCTTCTGGATTTTCTCATGGAATTCAAATATGTGAGTCTGAAAGACGCTGAACTCACCGGGGATCAGGCAAAAGAGACGGGAATTGAGAAACTCAGGTCTTTGGCCCCGGTTCAGAAAAAACTGGCTGAATCAGAGGCAAAACTCAGGGATTACCGCAGGATTCTGCTCTCAGAATACGGCGATCTGCTGCATCTGCGCACTTACAGTCTTGCTGCCATCGGATTTGAACGGCTGATTTGGAAAGAACTGGCATGAAATTTGAAAAATAACCAGATATTAATACCAATTTTCTTTCAAAACATGGGCATACCAAATTCTGTTTTTTCGTGCTGTCCGTGTCTTTCGTGGTTAAAAAAGAGGTGTTCCCCGAACTTTGAAAACGATTTGGTATAACCTTTTTATGTTGAATTGCAAATAAATAACATTCGGAGAAAAAAATGGAAACCTATGTTCACGGTTATTCACAGAGAGAAGAGCAGAGACTGCGGGATCAGGCAGATACCCTTGCCCAACTGCTGCATTCAGACACAGTGTATCCGGCCGGAAGCAGTATACTGGAAGCCGGATGCGGTGTGGGCGCGCAGACAGTGTTTCTGGCTGCAAACAATCCGGAAGCCCGGATTACTTCCATTGACATTTCAGAGGATTCTCTTGCCAAAGCCAAAGAAACAGTCGGCAAAAGGGATATAACAAATGTGGTGTTCCAAAAAGCAGATATTTTTGCTATGCCATTTGACACGGAAAGTTTTGACCATATCTTTCTGTGTTTTGTGCTGGAACATCTGAAAGAGCCGGTGGCTGCCCTGAAAAATCTGACAAAATATCTCAGGAAGGGCGGCAGTCTGACAGTGATTGAAGGGGATCACGGTTCTTTTTACTGCCATCCCCAGACAAAAGAGGCTTCCCGTGCCGTGCAGTGTCTGGTGGATATACAGGCCATGACCGGAGGCAATGCACTGATTGGCAGACAACTGTATCCTCTGCTGAAACACGCGGGAATGCAGGATGTACGGGTTTCTCCCCGCATGGTCTATTCGGATGCCTCAAAGCCCGCGCTGGTGGAAGGTTTTGTAAAAAACACATTTACCGCAATGGTGGCAGGTGTGCGGGAGCAGGCACTGGAACTGAAAATGATGGACAAGTCCGCATGGGATAAAGGAATTGCGGATTTGATGAATACCGCAGGGCCGGACGGGACATTCTGCTATACGTTTTTTAAGGGAACCGGAGTAAAATGACACTGCCGGAAATCTGCAACTCGGAGAGGTGAAATGGCAAAGGGAATGTATGAAAAACTGGGCGCGGGAATTTCCGCAGTCTGTCTGATTGGGAGTTTTTTTCTTAAAGATGCCGGAATGATGGTGCAAATCATCAGCGCGCTGGCTGCAGTGAATTTTTTTGTGCTGCTGTTCACCCTGTTCCGGCGTCAGGCCATATCCTCTTTTACTGTACTGATTTTTTTCTTTCAGATGGCACTGCTGTGCCGCATGTTCTTTCTGCTGCATCAAATGCCCGGAGAAGTCCATTACCGTTATGCACAGACGCCCCAGTGGCAGGATTGGATTGCCTATGCAGGAATTCATGCCGTCAAAGCAGTGGATGTGGCTGACATCATTCAGTTATACCATATCACTTTTCCGGAAAAAATTATCCCACAAAGTCTCTGGGCGCGGCTTTCCCTTCTCGGACTGAATCTGTCAGCCGCGTTTTTTGTGATGGGTTTCCTCTTCAGCCTGTTCAACAGCACGGTATTTCTCACATTTCCGGGCGGAACAGCGAAAAAATATGCCATACGGGGAATGGTCATCATTGTGGTTTTCCTGTCCGGATATGGCTGGAGTCATCACTGGGATACGGGAAAATGGGCTATGTGCCTGTGGGACAATATCCTGAATACACTGGATATAGCTGATGCAATGGTTTTGTTTGGATGGTCATTTTTTCCCTGGGAGACAAAGGGATGGCTGACCGGGCTGTCTCTTGTTTTCAGGATTCTTTTCGCTCTGAGTCTGATCGGTCTGTCCAACCGGCATGTGCTGCGTATGCTGGCAAGCGGGGAATTCATTGAAAAAATGTCTCTGATAGCCATATCTTCCGAATATGACACAGACAAGCGGATGGCAGCCATACAAAGGCTGGCTCAGCGCAGGGCAGTGGCCGAGTCTGCTGTTCCAAATCTTGTGAAACTGTTGTCAGACAGCAGTTATCAGATCCGCAATGCCGCATCCGATGCTTTGGAAAAAATCGATCCGCAATGGGTATCGGGCGTATATGCACGCAAAATCATTCCGGATCTGATTCGGATGCTCAAAAACACTGACAGGGATATGCAGATGAGCGCTGCCAGAATGCTGGGGAAGATGGGGGAAAACGCGGAAAATGCTGCTGCGGATATTCTGAAACTGCTTGATGATCCGGATGCCGGTATGCGGCGCATTGGAGAAGAAACCCTTGTGCAGATTGGCAATCCGGCCATTCCCCGGCTGATCCGCAGGCTGGAAAACGCGTCAGAGGATTTGAGCCGCATCATTCTTGGCATTGCAGAGCAGATCAGTCCCCAGTGGAGAAAACAGGAAACTGCACAGAATGAAATCCGGCGATATATCAAAATGATGACAGAGGAAGACGGATCTGCCCGCAGCGCAGCAGTCAGAATACTGGGACTGATTGGACCGGAATCAGAGGAAATCATTCCCCAACTGGTGCAGGCACTTTCAGACAATAATATGCGGCGTTCCGCGATTGCCCTGCTGGAAAAAATGGGAACTGAGGCCAGACCTGCCATGCCCCGTCTTCTTGACGCGCTGGCTGAAAATGACAGCAGTGTGACTGAACCGGTGATGAATGCACTGGACAGCATTGATCCCCAGTGGCGCAAAACTGAGGAAGCCCGTGATGCTGCGCGGCGTTTCCTCAGTGCATTGGAACAGGGGGATCAGTCCGCATATGAAAAACCTGATGAGGCCCTGATGAAAATCGGTTTTTCCGCAATTCCCCTTCTTGCGGAAAATCTGGCCTCCATGAACCGGAATCTGCAGAGCAAAGCCGCAAAAATCCTCAAAAGTATTCATCCGGAGTGGCCGAAAACAGCGGAAGCTGCTGATGCTGTTCCAGCCCTTACTGCTGCACTGTCTGATGAAAACTGGTATGTGCGCAGTTCCGCAGCTAAAGTGCTGGGACTGATCGGCCCTCCGGCCAGACAGGCTGTTCCCCAGCTTGTAAAGGGAATGGCGGATACGAACAAGACCATACGCGCCACCTTCAAAGCCGCGCTGGATCGGATTATGCTCAAAGATCAGGTTTTTGAGGAAGATGATAAGGAAAAGTCCGGCAAACCTGTGATTCAGAGCAAGCGGGAAGATGTGGTGCGCTTTGTGAACGCACTCAAAGACAGTGACAAAAAGATAAGAGAGAATGCCGCTCTGTCTTTGGGAAAACTTGAACCTGCTGCAACGGAAGCCATTCCTTATCTGCTGGAAACACTTGCAGATGCTGAAAGAAAAGTGCGTGAGGCCGCTGTGCTGGCACTGGGAACCATTGATCCCATGTGGAGGGATCGGGAAGAGGTTGTCCGGGTGATACTGCCTTTTTTGCAGGCTCTTACAGGAGAACAGTCTGCCTGGCCTCATCCTTCGGACGCGCTGTCTGCCATTGGCAGAGGTGCAATCCGGCATCTTATCCCCCTGCTGACCGAAAGCAACAAAATGATCGCGGGTGCAGCAGCACAGCTTCTGGAGCAGACTGATCCGCAGTGGGCCAAAAGTGAGGAAGCACCGCTGGCTGTTCCCGGTCTTGCAGAAAAACTTTCTGCCGAACAGTGGTTTGTGCGCTGCGCGGCTGCGGAAATACTGGGGAAAATGGGACCGTCCGCGAAAAAAGCAGTGCCCCATCTTGTCAAAGGGCTGTCTGACAAAAACAAACAGGTGCGCACTGTGTTCAAAGAGGCTATGGACAAAATTCTGCTCAGAACACGGGAGACTTTATGAAACTGCTGCAGTCCCTTAACAACCTTCCCATCCGCTACAAACTGCTTTTCAGTTATACGCTGGCTTTTCTGCTGACCCTCACAGCAGTGACCACTGTTATTTATTTTGTTGTCAGAAAAAGCATTGAGGAAAACATTGAAAGCGAACTGAAAAACTCCACAGCCGCGATTCTGAACATGGTCAGAACCTCGGCTGCGGTTTCCCTGAAAAACTATCTGCGTGCGGTATCAGAAAAAAACCGGGATATTGCACAATTTTTTTATCTGCAGTACAAAGAGGGGAAACTTTCAGAAGAGGATGCCCGTATCCGCGCTGCCCAGGTGCTTCTCAACCAGCAGATTGGAAAATCCGGTTATATTTACTGCATTGACAGCAGCAGCATTCTCCGGGTTCATCCGAAAAATGCCCTGATTGGCGCGGATATTTCCGAATAC
>CAZHPS010000134.1:0-14962 GCA_964534335.1 uncultured Desulfobacterales bacterium | reverse complement strand
GGACTTTTTATACTGATTTTTTTAATTTATAAATCAGTATATTATATAAAATCAGTATGAACAGTATCATGAATGTATCATATAACTATTTGTATTTATTATGTATAGACAAAAATCGGTGTTTTCTGAAAACATAATAATATAACGTGAGTTCGATGAGTTATAACTAAAAATCAACATATTAGACTGTAAGCAAATTTCGTGCCAAACATGAAATTGCAAATATATGTTGATATTTTAATCTGTTATTCTCTTAAGGCTGTTTGTCTCTTAACCTCTTAATTTGACATTAACAATCTGTAATAAATGATAAAAAACTCGTCGAACTCACGTTAATATAAGACAGTTAAATCTTAACCAGTTCGTGCAGACCCACTACATGGTTGTGTACTATGCAGACGGCAGATCGGGGATTTGCTATGCCTGTCCTGAATCTGTGAGCCGCAAAAACCGAATTTTTCCAAAAAATCCTGTTTTTCCGAACACTTCGGCGCATAAAGTCAAAACCGGAAGGGCGGTATATTCTTTTCTGTAAATAGACTTAACTGTCCTGTCTTTACAAAAGGGGTAGATAAAAAATTCAGGTTACTGCATCTCAAATCCCTTTGAACCGTGATCTTTCAAAGATCCATCGGCTTCCTCCGTGATAATAAGGCATTCCACATTTGCCAGACGGCTGACCAGTTCTGTGCCTTTCTCCGCACCCATAACCATGAGAGCCGTAGCCAGTCCGTCTGCAAAGGTGCAGGTTTCTGCAATCACAGATGCGCTGACCACGCGGTTGGATACTGCATAACCGGTGCGGGGATCTATGACATGGGAATAGCGTTTGCCATCCATCATAAAAAAATTCCGGTAATCGCCGCTGGTGGCAAAACCCTTATTATGCAGATCCGCAGCTTTATAAACATCATCAAAGGCCGCATCAGTTTTTGGCCGGTTAATGCCAATGCGCCATTTTTTTCCGTCCAGACGCAGCCCCGAAGCATATATCTCGCCCCCAATCTCCACAAGAAAATCTTTGATTCCGCTTTCCGCAATCACTTTTGCCACTGCATCCACACCATAACCTTTGGCAATGGAGGCCAGATCCAGTGTGACAGCCGGATCGGTTTTCCGCAGGCCCTGTGCTGAAATTTCAATCAGATGGAATCCCACATGCAGAAGTACCGCCTGAATTTCCCCTGCTTCCGGCAGTCCATCTTTTTTTGTTTTGCGGCCAAATCCCCAAAGATTGACCAGAGGATCAACAGTTCCATCCCATGCTCCTTCGGTCACGCGGTACAGTTCTGCGGCAACTGTCATCACATTCATGAAATCCTGAGAAACCGGAAAACAGGTTTCAGTATCGCTGATGCGGTTGAATCGGCTGATTTCACTGTCCGGATCAAAGGTGGACATGCTGCGGTTGATCTCTTTGAGCCGCTGTTTGATTTTCTCCTCCAGTTTTCCTGTGCCTTTGGATGTGACCACCTTGATGTGAAAAAAGGTTCCCATGGTTTTGCCTTCAATGAGGATTTCCTGTTTTTCCTTATTTCCGCAGCTTCCCAGTAACCCGGTTAAGAGAATAAGAAAGATGATTCCCCTGCATACAAAGCGTTTTTTCATATTTCCCCTTTATGCTGATTGTTTATACAGTAAAAAAAATTGCCATCACCTGATCATTTTCTGAAACCCTATAGAAAATTTTCACTTGTTTTTCAAGAAGTATTACTTTATTCTGAAAAAAAAGGAATGGGAAAAAACAATCACCGAAAGGAGGAAATCCTGCATGAAATATTCACAGGCCATGCCGGGCCGGGTGTTTGTCATCCGGCTGGAGGACGGGGACATTGTTCATGAGGAAATCGAAAAATTTGCTGTTGAACATGGGATCATGTCGGCTGCGCTAATCATTCTCGGAGGTGCGGACTCCGGCAGTAAACTTGTTGTCGGCCCGAAACAGGCGCGGGGCGTATCGCCAATAAATCCGATGGAGCATATTCTCAATGATGTGCATGAAGTTTCGGGAACCGGCACACTTTTTCCGGATGAGGATGGCAGGCCCCTTCTGCACATGCACATGGCCTGCGGCCGGGGAAGCGATACTGCAACCGGATGTATCCGCAGCGGCGTGAAGGTGTGGCATATTATGGAAGTGATTCTCATTGAACTCACGAAATCTTCGGCCATCCGCACTCTGGAAGCCAAAACAGGTCTGAAGCTTCTGCAACCCTGACTGCTGCATATCAGCAGTTTTTTCTTACAAAGGAGGATTGAACATGTCAAAGACAGTCATACGCATTGTCATATTTTGCCTTTTGCTCACTGGCCCCGCACTGGCCGACCAGGCTGCATGGGTGGATAAAAAAAATGCTTACAAAGCAGGAGAAATGATTGAAACCGGAACAGAACTGCGTCATTTCTGCGCTCCATGCGGGGATAAGGTATGGACGCCCCTTATCGTGAGACAGGTGGATGTGAAAAATCCTGATCCGCAGTTTTATCAGGTATTTGTAAATGATTCCGGCATTGATCTGGCCTATGTTTATATTCTCCGGGATGGAAAATGGCGGAATATGGCTATGATACTGGGGCTGCCGGTTTCTGATGTGCCGGAATTTCTGCCTGACAATACAGAGACTCCGGGTAAGGGGGAACATCCCATTGACCTGGAACTGTCTGTATGTATGGACAAAGACCCTTCCACTGCCAATATGGTCAACTGTATTCACACTGCTGCGGAAAAATGGGATGCGGAACTCAACCGCGTTTATCAGGAACTGAAAAAACGGCTGAATCCCGAAGGTCAGAAGGCCCTGACAGAGGCCCAGCGTGCCTGGATAGCGTACCGCGATCTGGAATTCAAAAATATTCAGGGAATTTATTCCGGACTGGAAGGAACCATGTTTCATCCCATGCGCGCGGAAAGCGGGATGCAGATTACCAGAAACCGGGCATTGGAACTGCGGTCATATGTTTCCCTGTTTGAAATCGGGGAGTAGTATTCTGTCAGCCCTGAATCTGTGAGTTGAAAAAACCGGATTTTTTCAAAAAATCCGGTTTTTCCATATACTTCAGCGCATAAAATCAAAGCTGACAAAGCAGCGTACATGACCATGTTGAATTTTATAGCATCAAAAACTGAATTTTTTCAAAAAATTCAGTTTTTTAATCCTCATTTTATCCTATAAAAACTAAATTTGGTCATGCAGCATTTTGGAGAAACTTTCCATGACAGTCAGTCTTCAGACAGCATCAGCTTTTTTTGCTTTTTCCCGTTCACGGGTAACGCAGTAAACGCCTTTGCCCTCAAATCCGGGACGGAAGCAGAGATTGTCAGAAATACATTCTGCTTTTCTCCGGTCTCCCTCTTTCCAGCGTTGAATCAGATTTGGTTCCCGTATAAAAGGCCGGCTCATGGAAATATAATCTGCCATGCCTTTTTCCACCATTTCTTCAGCTTTTTCAAAGGATCGCATTCCGCCCACCAGAATCAGGGGAACCGGGACTTCCTTTTTGAAACGAAGCGCATCTTCCTGAAAATAGGCTTCCTTATCCGGGGATTTGATAGCCATGCGGGAAGGGGAAAGTTTGGCATTTGTGAGCAGCCCCCCGCTCAGTTCAATCGCATCAATGCCTGCTTCGGCCAGCATTTTTCCGGCTGCAAGGGAATCTTCTGTTTCCAGTCCGTTTTCCGCAAAATCCCGACAGTTCAGTTTGATGAGCACCGGAAAATCCAATCCAATGGTTTCCCGTATGGCTTTGCAGATTTCCACATGAATTCTGCACCGGTTCTGAATAGCTCCGCCATATTCATCCTCACGCCGGTTGAAGATGGGAGAAAGAAACTGACTGAGCAGATAACCGTGTGCTGAATGAATCTGCACACCGTCAAATCCTGCCTGCTTTGCCCGTCGGGCCGCATCAGCAAAAGAGAAAACCAGTGCGCTGATGTCGTCTTTGCTCATCTCTTTTCGCGGTGATTTTGCCAGTCCCTCATACACCGAAGGAGCCCAGGGCGGTTCCTTCACAAACTGTTCTGAGGCAAAATTTCCTGCATGGGCCATTTGCAGGACAATCTTCCCTCCATTGTTATGAACCTCATCTGTCATTTCCCGCAGTCCGGGAACCAGTTCATCTTTGTAAACTCCCATTTGATTAGGCCCGGCCTGACCTTCGGCACGGATATAGGTATGACCGGAAACAATCAGTCCCACCCCGCCTTTTGCCAGATTTGTCATCACATTTTTCAGTTCCCGCGTCACGGCTCCGTCCGAGCTCGCCAGTCCTTCCCATGTGGCCGAACGAACAAAGCGGTTCGCGAGTGTCATATTTCCGATTTTCGTACTTTCAAACAATTTGCTCATGTATCTCTCTCCTGATTTGTGCAGAATGAAATTTTTATTATGATTTAAAATGGTTAATTCCGAAAAAAACCGAATGCTGACTTCCTCTGTTATGGCTGCAGTGCATAACCTGATTTATTATTTCACCCGGACAAACTCCATTCACCGGTTTTTTGCCTGTCCATATCCGGTTTCATTGAATTCAATGTGATGGGTTCTCCAAAGGGAAAAGTTCATTATCTGTATCTTCCGCTGCAATCTCAGACCGGCCCGCAAGCTGCTGGTGCAAAAAGGCTGTGATTTCCATTTTGTGGGGATGTCAGAATCTGCAGTTTTGAAACCGGATCGGAAACATGCCTCAGTTTCATCCGGCATCATCCACATTCCCCCGCATTTGGGGCAGGAAAGGGGCGGTTTTGGCATTTCCGGAGTGCTATTCGGGATCTGCAAAGTTTCTATCTTGCATTTTGGGCATTTATATATGGTATTCATATTTATTCTCCGGGTTTGTATTTTTTCTCGTTTCTCGTTGCCGCGCTCTGCGTCAATGCCATTGATTTAATACCAATTCGCTGTTGGTTTAATCCGATACCGTCCGTTTTTCCCCGGTTTTGGCCGGGCAAAAAACCGCTCCGCTTAATTTTTGCACTCCTCCAGATCAGTATCGATTCAATGGAGAATCGGTATGAATCCCGGTTCAGACAATCCCCTGTCTGAACCATGATTAAAGGATTAAGGGTGTTATGTAACATACCCTTTGAGAAAACCGGTCAGCCCCCGGTATTATGCTCTGCCTGCCGCGCTTTCATGCCTGCAATCCCGGAGCGGACTGACCATGTCCTGCCGGAGGCTTAAACCGTTATTCCAAATATATTCAGCATTTAATAATTTTTCTCAGTAGGTATGTTACATAACAGGTTAAGTGATAAGGGTTGTGAAAAATGTGATCCGAAAAAAACATTAACTGTACACAACTTCCACCTGATCCATGTATCCGGCAAGACAGGCTGCCAGTTTCCAAATGGAATCCAGCGGGAGTTTTTCCTGCCCTGCTTTTTCCACATCATGCGCAATTCCGGCCAGTTCCTCAAAACAGTAGCACAAAGACGCTCCTTTAATCCGGTGGCCGAGACGGCGGATCATTTCATAATCTCCTGCTTTCAAAGCATTTTGCAGACTGCGGATTTCCTTTTGGGTCACATTCATAAACCCAGGAATCAGCTCTTTCAGTTCCGGATCTACGCGGACAATATGTTTTTCCCTGCTGTCTGATTCCTGTTTTTTTTCCTCCGGATGTCCGGGACAGCACTGCGGCGTATCTGCACTGCAGGAATCTGAGGTTTTTGCATATTTTTTCAGCATTTGAAGCAACTGCATTTTTTTGAAGGGTTTGCACATATGCTCTGTGCATCCCGCGTCCAGACTTTCCCGCTCTTTTCCCTTCAGCGCATGCGCAGTGAGAGCCACAATGGGAATTAGCGGTCTGTGATTCTCTTTTTCCCATTTTCGGATGGCATCGGCTGTTTTGTATCCATCCAGCACCGGCATGTCAATGTCCATAAAAACAATGTCATATTCTCCTGTCTGATATTTTTCCAGACAGATTTTCCCGTTTTCCGCCATATCCACTGTGTGCGGTGTGTTTTTCAGATAAAAGGAAAACAGCATTTGGTTGTTTTCATTGTCCTCGGCCAGGAGTATGCGCATAGTCTGGATATTTTCTTCGCAGATTTGCGGAATTTCCGGAACTGCACATTCGATCACAGGATTTTCCCAGATGGGAAAGACGGCAGTGAAACGGAAATCACTGCCAATGCCCGGCTCACTTTCCACCCAGATTTTTCCCTTCATTCTCTCCACAAAACCCCGGCAGATGGAAAGTCCCAGCCCGGTTCCGCCATATTCCCTGCTGGTGGAGGAATGTGCCTGCGTAAAAGACTCAAATATGCTTTCAAGTCTGTCTTTGGGGATGCCGATGCCTGTGTCGCGCACGGAAAAAAGGAGTTTTACTGCTTTCTTATCCGGAATCGTGTCTTCTGCTGTCTGAATGTTCAGGACAATTTCACCCTTTTGCGTGAATTTCAGGGCATTTCCGATGAGATTGGAGAGAATCTGCCGCATACGGGCCGGATCACCTTTAAGATAAGTCTGGATTTCAGGACTGATCTGCCAGTGCAATTCGATATTTTTCTGCCGTGCCTTCACTTCCAGCACTTCGCAGGTTTTCTGCACCAGATCCGGCAGATGAAATCCAATTTCCTCCATTTCCATCTGTCCGGCCTCCACCTTTGACAAATCCAGAATATCATTGATGAGTTCCAGCAGACTTTCCCCTGCATTGCGGAAAATGCTGACATATTTTTTCTGCTCCGGATTCAGGGGCGATTCCCACAGCAGATCAGCCATGCCCAGAATCGCATTCATGGGTGTGCGGATGTCATGGCTCATATTGGCAAGAAATTCGCTTTTGGCACGGGTTGCAGCTTCCGCGTCCTCTCTGGCCCGGATTTCGGTCTGTGCCAGCCGGCTGAGCATATTCTGCACCGAAACAGTTCCCAGCACTTCGCTGTCACGCGTGACAATGATGTCATCATATATTTTTGCACTCTCCCTGTTCATAGCTGCACGGGCAATATCGCCTATGGGCTGATCCGCATCAACTGTCAGAGGTTCCGTATCCATAAGCAGGGAAATGTCCCGGCGGTAGAAAAGAGATACGCCGAACTGCGTACCAAGCTGGCGATCCAGATGATAACTCATCACAAGTCCGGCCGCTTTGCCCTGATTTGTGACAACCACACTGCACAGGGGCGGTTTTTCTTTGAGCATGGCTTTGACTTCAGCCACCGAAGTGCCGGGAGACACCTGCAATGCCTCCTGCACAAGGGATTCTATGGTGGTCTGAAAGCGTCTGTCCCGGATTCTTCCGGAAGAGTTTCCCGCGGAAAGATTTGTGATAACAGTCTGTTTGGGAAAGGCCGATCCCGCGATGTAATGCCCCTGTCCGAAACGTACACCAATATCTGCAAGTGTCCGGTACTCGGATTCAGTTTCGATGCCCAGTGCCACCACTCTGGCACCGATTTTTTCCGCAATGGAAACAATGCCTTCCATCACTGCTTTTTTGGTGGGATGATAACTGATGCCCCGGATCATCATGGGATCAGTTTTGATATAATCCGGTTTGATCTGTGTAAGAAAAGCCAAAGTGGATCTGCCGAAATTGTCAATGCACACCCGGAACCCCTGCTGACGGTAATGTTCAAGGTTTTTCAGCAGCAGATGATAATTGTGCATACCTGAATCCTCTGAAAACTCCAGCACAATGTTTTCCGGTTTCAGTCCGTGTTCCTGACTCATTTTCCGTGTCAGTCCCGGCACAAATGCCGGATCACTGAGGGCTTTCATATGGATGTTCATAAAAAGAAACTGATCCGGGTCCACCGGCCCCAGATTTTCCATTGCGGTCTGGCGTATTTTTTTGTCCAGAAAGCAGATTTTCCCGGCTTCCGCAGCATATCCGAACAGCGCGGCAGGCTGATGAAAATAACTGTTTTCCGGCCCCCGCACAAATGCCTCCCATCCCAGAATTCCGCCCTTTTCCCTATCCGCGATGGGCTGATACACGCAGGAAAGAAGTGATTTTTCAAAAATTTCCGTAAAATATCTGTCCATTCCCTCATCAGGCGGATCCCCGGTTTCGGCGCAGGAAACACGAATTTCACACAATGCCCGGAAAAGATTTTCATAAAATCCGCCGCTGTAGTTTTGCGGTATCCACGCATAACCGCACAATATCTGAACCGGTTCCCCGACAAGTGTGGAAAATGTCATTGTCAGATGTTCAGACAGAGCCTCCCGGAAATGCCTGACCTGATCTCTGAAATGGAACAGCATTTCCCCGGTCGCGCGGAAGCAGAGAATGGTATGATTCATATCAGAATGTTCTGTCAGAACCGGATCGCATTCTCCGAAATATTTGGGAAAAATATTTTTGATCCCCTCCTCAAGCCCGCTGAGCAGAAGCAGACCGGTTTCTGTTCCGTATTTTACTGTTATTTCAAAATATTGTGAAATCTGAACAGAAATCATGCCTGTATCCGCGTGTCCGAGAATGCCTTCCAGCGTTTTCAGTCCTGCTTTGGAAAAGACACGGGATACAGGGCCGGAATAGAATTCGCTTTTCAGCCCGAAAAAACTGCTGCTGTCAACTGCCGCATTGCAAAATGGCACTGTCATAAACTGCTTCCTTTCGGGCTGTCCCACTTGAGGCAGCCCGGCTGTTTCATGGTATTCATGGCTTTCCGTTTCTGCATTGATAGTACTTTGTCAGCTTTGATTTTATGATCTGAAGTGTTCAGAAAAACCGGATTTTTTGTAAAAATCCGGTTTTTGCAACGCACAGATTCAAACCTGACAGAACACTATAGGTTTGGCCTATGTTTTTCTGTAATTATAAGGGAAGCAGTGAATTGTTCAAGATAAGGGAGTCGATTTAATCAAAAACTAACAGTGCAAATGCAGAACAGTCAAATAAGTAAGCAGCCAAAAATTTTAGTGTATCAACAAAATCCGGTTTTTCCGAAAAAACGGATTTTTCGGAAAAATTTATACCCGAAAATTTATGTTGGCTTACTTAAACGCAGGAAAATTTTAAAAAAAGCAGATTATTGTGTAATACTGATTCGCCATTGATCTGATACTGTCTGCACTTCCGCCCCGGACTGATCCGGAGGAGTGCAAAAATTAGGCAAAGCGGTTTTTTGCACACGCGCAACAGCGGAAAAACTGACGGTATTGTATCAAGTCAATGGCGAATTGGTATCAGACCGCTCTGCGTCAGGCTGTCTGAACTGTGATTATTGTGATCTCTGTGATTGGCATGACTGCAAAATCACGATAATCGCAGTTTGCATGGCGTGTACATCTGTAGATTATGTTCAGGATTCTCAATCCTTAACGTAATGGGCATTGACGATCCCACTCAGAATTCTGCCATTTCATCCAGTTCCGCAAGCCGGGCATCAAACACTGATCCTTCTTTTTCCAGCTTTTCTGTGAGTTGCTCCAGTTCCACAAACCATTTGTCAATGGCCTGCTGACATGTGTGAATGGTCTGTCCGATGTCCGCGATTTTCCTGCCATCCCCTTTCTGACTGGCTTCCATGATTTCCGCGTTGAGTGCTTCCAGTTTCTTCTCATTCGCATCAATATCATTTTCAATCCGTGCAATCCTGTCTTCCACAGGTTTAAGGAGTTTTGAACGCTCTGTGACCACATCAGATCGCAGTTTGCGCAGTTCCTTTCTGCTGATTTTCGGACGGTTATCTTTTTCTTCGCGGGCCATCACCGGTTCGGCCTTTGCTGCGGACATGCCCTCATCCTGCCATCCGCCTTTTTCCAGAAAATCCTGATAGGTTCCCTCAAACACCTCAACTCCCTCATCCCGGAACACAATCAGCCGCTGTGCAATGGCATGGAGAAACATTTCATTGTGCGTGACCATAATCACAACACCATCAAAATTGTCAATCGCGGCAAGCAGCGCATCGCAGGATTCCATATCCAGATGGTTGGTGGGTTCATCCAGCAGCAGCATATTCACAGGCGTGGCAAGCAGTTTGCCCAGCATAACACGGCTTTTTTCCCCGCCGGACAGCACACTGACCTTTTTCAAAGCCGAATCGCCCTCAAACATCACGGCTCCCGCAATATTCCGGGCCTTCTGCTGATCCACGCCCGCATCAGAATACAGAATTTCCTCGGCCACAGTCCGGGTATCCACCAGGGTTTTGATATTGGTCTGCTCATAAACGCCTTTGACAATATTGGGATTGAACACAATTTCCCCGGTCTGGGGTGTAAGGGAACCGGCTATGAGGCGCAGCAGTGTGGTTTTGCCTTTGCCGTTTTTGCCCACAATGCAGATGCGCTCTCCCGGCCCAACGCTGATGGAAAAATTCTCAATCAGATTTGTCTGTCCCTCATAGGCAAAGGAGAGATCGCGCACGTTCATCACATTCTTTCCCTTGAAGGGCCTGGATCGGAAAGAGAAATCCAGATTCTTCAGTTCCTCCAGTTTTTCCTTTTTCTCCATTTTTCCCAGAGTCTTGACACGGGACTGCACCATATTGGCCAGCCGTGCTTTGGCCCGGAAACGGGAAATGAAAAGCTCGATCTCTTTGCGCCTGCGTTCATCATTCACCCTTGTTTTTTCATAGATTTCCTCGTCCTGGGCAATCTGCGCATAGAGTTTGCCGGTATCGCCCTCGATCTTGCGCATTTTTTTCCGGTGAATCGCGACCGTATGCGTGACAACTTTATCCATGAATCCGCGATCATGGGTAATCAGCATGACCTCACGGGGCCAGGCATTGAGAAAACCCTGTATCCAGCGGATCGATGTAATATCCAGATAGTTGGTGGGTTCATCCAGCAGCAGCAGATCCGGATCTGACACCAGCATTTTTGCCAGGTTCAGACGCACCTGAAAACCTCCGGAAAATTCCATAGGACTGCGATCCATATCAGACTGGGAAAAACCCAGACCAAAAAGGATTTTCTCCACTTTCCAGGAATGGTCGGTTTCCTCCCCGCGCAGTCCTTTCATGCCTTCTTTCAGAACTGTATTTTCGGTAAATTCAATAGTCTGGCGCACATAACCGATGCGGTAGTTTTTGGGAACAATCACCGCGCCCGCGTCCGGGGATTCCTCACCGATGATGATTCTGAACAAAGTGGTTTTGCCATGCCCGTTGCGTCCCACCAGTCCCACCCGTTCCCGGCGGTTAAGCCGGAAACCCGCATCCTCAAACAGGGTCTGTCCCCCGAATCCTTTGGATATATTTTCAATACTGATCATATCTGTATTTTTTCCGTTTCTGTGGTTCATTCTTGAGATTTGCATTCCGTTGTGCTACATAAAAAAAAATTCTGTTACACTTCATAAATCCCTGACCGGAATTTGTAAACAGAAAAAAACAGACTATCGATTCTTCCGTAAAAAAGGAGACAGTCGGAAACGTATGATTCATGTCAGTGACAAAGAAATTCAAAAATCCTATCGAAGACATAAGAGTATCTGGATTTCCGCAGAAAAGTCGCAGAATACTCCAAATTATTCTCATAAAATGGTGCTTTTTTATGCGGTGGAATGCGGTCTCAAATTCCTGTATATGGCTCAATTCGGACTGCGTATGACAAATCAGGAAAATGCAGAGGGAAAAAATATTACTGTTTTCGGTCATAATCTGAATGAACTGCTGAAAAATCTGAAAGGATTCAGCCTGCAGCTTCCGCAAGTGGAAGATGAAAACGAAAATCAGATTTCTCCGGAAGAGGTGCATCAGGCATGGCGATACGGAAGAACGCTGAATAACGGAAAAGAAATGCTGTTTGTCAGTATTTTGCAAAAGATACTCACAGAACTGGATGGCAGAATATAGGAGAAATTAAATGACCAGATTCATTACATGGTTTGATGTGGAAACAGAAATCCTGCGGAAAAAATATGCAAATGAATGGCCTGATGGCATTACAGGCATCAGTGTTTTTCCGGATGAAATCCAAATCCGGATCAAAAATGAGGAAAATCAGGAAGAAGCTGGTTCGGCTCTCCGTGACTGGTTCGGCCCCAGATATGCAGATGAAAAAATATATATGGAATCTCCGTCACACAGAGAACTGCGCCATCTGAAGGTGGTGTTTGAAATAGAACCGGATGAGGAAAAATTCATTCTCAAAACCATCAAACCTGACTTTGCCACTTTCAGTCTCTATCCGGAACAGTTGTTGAATTTAACAGGCCCGGATTTCAGCAAAATGCGTGGAGAACCATCAGTATGGGCTTTTTATTCCTTCAAAGGCGGTGTCAGCCGGACAGTTCATATGCTCTCTTTTGCAAAGGCTTTGGGGGAAGTGTATCCGGGCAAACCTGTGCTGATTGTGGATGCGGATTTGGAGGCTCCGGGCCTGACATGGTGGGCAAAGGAACAACTGGGGGAATTTGATATTTCATTTCTGGATTTCCTGACGCTGGCTCATTATGACACTTCAGAAAATTATGCTGCCACACTTGAGCTTTCAGCAGAGAAAATCCGCCCTCAAATGCTTGTTTTCAAAAGCCGTGAATTTCAGACCGAACATTATTTTCTCCCTGCCTTCCGTGAGACTGAGCAGGCCATGCGGATGCCAATCCGTCCTGAGCATGTTTCATGGCAAAAGGGAAAGGAATGGATTGTTTCAGAACTGCTCTGGAATCTTGGAAAAAAACTGGGCGTTGATTATGTGCTTGTGGATCTGAGAGCCGGACTCAGTGAGATTTCCAGTCCACTTCTGCTTGATCCGCGTATTCACAGAGTGATTATAAGCACTGCCTCCAGTCAGTCTGTTTACGGAACAAAACTTATTCTGGAGCAGAACAGAAAAATTTATGATTTATTTCCTGATGATTGCCAAAAGCCGACTGTGATTTTGTCCATGATAAAGGAAGATAAGGAAAATACCCATGAAACAGAACGAATTAAAGAGGATTTAAACCAGTTTCTCATTTTTGAAGACCCGGATACAGGCGATTTGCTGAGTGAAGACATTCTGCAAACGCTTTTTGATGAAAGACTTCTTTATCTGAAAGACCTTGATACTACAATGGCAAAACTGGAGGGAACTGATGTTCACGAGGTAATGACAGGTATTGTCCAATACCGCAAAGTGATTCAGGATACTGTTGATCGTCTGACAGAAGAAATCGGGATTCAGTCTGTATATAAAAACGACCTGAATATTCTGGCTGAAACTGCCGAAGATTATGAATATGCCGAATCCGGAAAAGCTGATGAATTTTTAAAAACGCAGAATCTGAAAAATCTGGCCCGGAAATTTGAAAAACAGATACCGACAGCGGTTGTTATGGGTGCAAAAGGTTCAGGTAAAACATACAGTTATCTCCAGTTGACCCGTTTGCATCACTGGAGCAGTTTTGTGGAAAAAATCGGGGGAACGGATAAAAAAGAGAAAAATGCAGATATTATCTGGCCTTTGTTAATCTCTCAGAATCTCAAAGATTCAGCAAGAAAAATTGTGGAAAAATGCCGCACCTTTGCCATGCAAAACAGTTCCTTTCCTTTATGCCCTCTGCCGGATGCTGATATTCGAAAAATGATAGCAGAACAGCTCAGAACAAATTCCAATGATCTGATAAACTGGAAGAATTTCTGGCTGAATATGATTGCGAAACTGCTCTCCTGTGAAGATGACAAAAATCACCTGGCTGCAATTCAGAAAAAACTGTCTGAGAATAAAGCGTCATTTATATTTCTCATTGACGGACTGGAAGACTGTTTTCAGCATATTGATCAAAGCAGGGAAGAGCAGACGGCTGTCCGTGCTTTGTGTCAGGAACTTATGAACAGCCTGCAGGAATGGCCGGACAACAGAATCGGACTGCTGGTTTTTGTGCGAAAAGACATAGTGAGATCGTCCATCAGGCAAAATTTCGGACAGTTTGAGGCACGTTATCAGGGATTTGAATTAAAATGGGATCGGCAGGAGGCTCTCCGTCTGGTGGCCTGGCTGGTCAGAGATGCAGCAAAACTGGGGCAGTACATCAGGATTAAAGATAAAGATTCTTTGGAAAATAGTTCAGGTGAAGCAATTGAAAAAGCACTGGAACCCTTATGGGGACTGAAACTGGGAAAAGCAGAATCCAGACAGGCCAATACAGCAAACTGGGTCATCGCAGCTTTGTCAGATTTTAAAGGACAGTTGCAGGCCAGAGATGTGGTGCGCCTGATTCGCTTTGCCGCGAAAGATGCCATAAATCAGAAACAATTCTCTGACAGACTGCTGCCCCCGGCTTCCATCAAAAATGCCCTGGGTCCGTGCAGCAGGAAAAAAATAGAAGAAATTCAGCAGGAAATCAAATTGCTGGAAGGAATTTTTGAAAAGCTGAGAAAAGCGGATGACAAAAAAATTCCCTTTCAAAAAAATCAGTTTGATCTTACGGATGAAGATATACAAATGATGGAACAACTGGGAATAATTACTGAGTATGAAAATCAGTATTATTTTCCGGAAATTTTCAGAAGAGGGCTTGATTTCAGACTGGAAGGAAGGGATAAACCCAAAGTGCTGACTTTGCTCAGACGAGCTTTGAAATCAAAGTAAAGTTTCTAAAATCATTATATTTTTAATAGCGAGGAAAATACTGTGAAAATTCTTATCTGCGGCAAAGGCGGAAGCGGAAAAAGCACCATATCTGTGATGGTTGCAAGGGCATTGAATGCCAAAGGATACCGGGTGCTTCTGTTGGATGCGGATGAATCCAATCTGGGACTGGCACGGCTGCTGGGTGCGGAAGAGGCCGTGGGGCTGACAGACAGTCTGGGCGGCAAGAAAGGCGCAAAAAATAAGATGATGGAAGCCTTTTCACATGGAATGCCCGCATTTGTGAATGAAAAATGGCGGTTTGCAGACATTCCCCATGATTTTTTTGTGGAATGTGATGGCATCCGGCTGCTTACCATCGGCAAGATTCACCAGTTCGGCGAAGGCTGCGCGTGCGCGATGGGCAGTATTTCCAAAACCCTGCTGGGCAATCTGGAAACCGGAAAACAGGAAATGGTCATTGTGGATAC
>CAZHPS010000133.1:0-14984 GCA_964534335.1 uncultured Desulfobacterales bacterium | reverse complement strand
CGTAATTGTTGGAACAGTTGGAAATTGTGACCGGAATGCCATAGGTTTTGTGATAGGCCCGCACCAGATGATCCGAAGCTGCTTTGGACGCAGAATAGGGGCTGCTGGGATCATAAGGCGTGGTTTCCGTGAAAAATCCCTCTTTTCCCAGACTTCCATAAACTTCGTCTGTGCTGACATGATGGAAAAGCTGAATTCGGTCTTTGTGTTTTCTGCACAGTTCCAGAAGCCGGAAGGTTCCCACAATATTGGTCTGAACAAAGGCATCAGGCTCCACAATGGAACGATCCACATGGGATTCTGCTGCAAAATGGCAGATGCAGTCAATGTCATATTCCTCAATGATTTGTTCCATAGCCGCAGAATCACAGATATCTGCCCGGACAAACTGATAAGTCTCTGAAAATATCTTTTTGATGTCTTCCAGGCTTTCCGGATTTCCTGCATAGGTCAGTTTGTCCGCATTGATCACCCGGCCCCCAAAATTCTCCCCGGAAAACAGATACCGTATGAAATTTGCACCGATAAACCCGCATCCGCCTGTCACCAGCATATTTTTCATAATTTCCCTCACATAATTGAAATTTGAAACCTCAAATCCGACATTCTACAGCATTTCCATGTATGATACAACCTGAATCCCCAAATATTTTGCGCTTTGTGTTTTATGCTTTGAAAAATCATCAGAATTTTGTTATAGATTTCTGCAGGTGTTTTCCATCATTTTATCAAAAAAGAAAGGAAACAGAAATGAAAAAACTGATTACGGCTCTCTGTATTTTTGCAATGCTCATTTCCGCTGTGGCATATGCAGCGCCTCTGCGTCTGGGTGTTGTTCCATGGGCAGGATTTTCTCCGGCTGATGTGGCATTTGCCAAAGGATTCTGGAAAGAACTTGGCACGGATGTGGAGATAACCAGTTATGAAAGCAATACAGACATGAAAAACGCGCTGGTGTATAAGCGGGTTGACTTTGCCATTGAGGTAACGGGTGTATGGGTGGGGCTGCATATGGAGGATGTGCCGGTCACCATTCTTGCCGAAATTGACTGGTCTTTTGGCGGCGACCAGTTTATCATGAAAAAAGATAAATCTCCCCAGACTCTGAAAGGGCAGGCTGTGGGTGTTTTCAGTGACGCGGCCATTCCCCTGGTCTACAAATATTTTGGTGAAAACAGTCTTCGTCTTTCCGATGTCCGGTTTGTGGAAATGGATGCAGAGGAACTGCCGGGTAATTTCATATCAGGCCGTTTTGCCGCAGTGGTATGCTTTGATCAGTATGCACTGCGCGCAGTGAAAGACGGAAACGGAACAGTGGCTGCAACCAGTGCCACTTATCCGGGCTGCATCCGGGACAGTTTCGGGGCCAGATCAGATGTGCTGAAAAATGTTTCCCATGCTGATCTGGTGAATCTGTTCCGGGGATGGATCAAAGCAGTGGACTGGCTCGGCAACCCGGCCAACTGGGAAGAATACAAACAGATACTTAACCAGCGGACATTTAAGGCTGCGTATTCTGATTCGGAACTCAGAGCAATGGTGGAAGGTGTCCGTGTCCATGATGCAGACATGCTGCAAAAACAGAATCAGGACAAAGGGGGAATGGATGTTTATCTGGAGGAATTCAAAATCATGCTCAGGGAAAAGAAGGAACTGAAAAAAGATTTTTCTGTGCAGGATATTTTTGACAACAGCGCAGTGATGGAAGCCCTGGGAAAAGGGAAATAAGGTATGAATCTCAAACTGAAAACAGAGGGAAAACTGCTGGCTGTTCTGTGTGTCATGGTGGTGCTGCTTGCCGCTCAGGGACTCTTCGGCATCGGGAATGTGTATCATATGAACATAAAACATGATCATCTTCAGCACAGTGCCGGGGAAGTGGATGAACTGATGCACAGGATGTATGAACTCCATCTGAATGTATTCCGTTTTCTGGGAGCAGTCAAACCCGAAGAAATGGAACAGATCAGAGAAAATATCAGAATGCGGATACAGGAGATGTCAGAATCGCTGAAAACACATTCCCATGCTGAAAATGCGGGTGAATTATTTGCCCAAACAGCAGAGGTTTACCGGGAAATCATTGTGCTGCACTATGAAAAATTTCAGACCCGTGAAGCCTACAAACTCATCTACAGCAAAGGTCAGGCCGCGTTTGACAGAATGCTGTCTGCTGTCGGACAGCAGGAAAAAACATTGCACACCCAAATGAAAGAACTGATTCTTTATGAGCAGTACCGCTCGGTATGGGTTGCGGTGATTATCTCTCTGGTCGGAATTGCGGCAGGTCTTCTGGGAGCTGTCTTTATCCGGCGCTCGGTTATCCGCCCCATCCGCAATGTTGTCAAAGGGCTGAAACATGCTTACAGAGATATGGCCGGGGCATCCGGCCGGGTTGCTGCAAGCAGTCGTCAGTTGGCTGAAACCGTGTCGGAACAGGCTGCTGCTTTGGAACAGTCCTCGGCTTCTTTGGAGGAAATGTCATCCATGACCCGGAAAAGTGCGGATAACGCGCTTTCAGCAGATAAGATCGTAAGAGAATCTCTGGCCTGGATCAGTGAGGCCGGAGGTTCCGTCACCCGGCTCACGGAAATGATGCAGGAAATATCAGGCGCAAGCCGGGAAAGCCGGAAAATCATCAGCACCATTGACAATATTGCATTCCAGACCAATCTGCTGGCTCTGAATGCGGCAGTGGAGGCAGCGCGGGCCGGAGAAAGC
Source organism: uncultured Desulfobacterales bacterium (assembly GCA_964534335.1). Classification (GTDB taxonomy): domain Bacteria; phylum Desulfobacterota; class Desulfobacteria; order Desulfobacterales; family Desulfococcaceae; genus JAABRU01. The sequence continues at coordinate 12,263 of CAZHPS010000133.1, read as the reverse complement.
GGGGCCGGATTTGCCGTGGTGGCCCAGGAAGTGCGCAGCCTGGCACTGCGTTCCTCTCAAGCATCAGGAAATACAGCTCTTATCATAGAAGACACTGTACGGAAAATTGAAGATGGTGCAGGCGGTGTCAGCGGTGTCAATGAGATATTTGTCCGCATGAAAGAGGATGCACACAAAACCGGCGGGCTGATTGGTGAAATCGCGGCAGGTTCGGATGAACATGCCCAGGGCATTACCCAGATTGCCAACGCTGTCCATGATATGGAAAAAATGCTGCAGGAAAATTCGCACAGCAGTGAAGCACTGGCCCGGACAGCAGAGCAGATGAATGATCAGGCTGTGTGCATGGACGGACTTATGCAGACTTTGGAGAACATGATCGGAGGCGGTTTTTCCGGAGATGAAAACTCTGATTCCATGCTTACAGATCAGTGTGTGATTTCAGACAGAGGATGACAAATCGGCAGAGTTCAAACCGGATGATTTTTTAAACCTGAATTTCGGACAGAAAAAATTTTGTGTGATTCTGTGAAAAAGTCTGCGTCACTCTGCGGTTATAAAAAAACAGACTGTCAACTGATTTGACCCAACATCGGCAAATCATGGAAATGGTACCGTTCATTCCTGCACTCCGGAAAGAATTTCAGCACGATTTAACAGACAGGGAGCATAATGCGCGCATTGATTTTTGCAAACGGCAGAATCCATACGGATATGGATACAAAAAAACTGATTCACCATGGTGATACCATTATTGCTGCCGATGGAGGGGCCATGCACTGTCTGGAAAAAGGGATTATCCCTGACATTGCTGTGGGCGATTTCGATTCTCTGCCGCAGGAGCATATAAGTTATCTGAGGGAACACGGAACAGAAATTTTGCAATATCCGGCACGCAAGGATCAGACCGACCTGGAACTGGCTCTGGATACGGCTCTGGAAAAAGGGGTAAAAGAAATCATTATCATCGGCGCGCTGGGGGGCCGGTGGGATATGACTCTTGCCAATGTCATGCTCCTTACCAGATGGGAAACCGCTCCGTGCCTAATACGCATGATTGACGGGAATCTGGAAATGCAGGTGATCCGGGGCGGGCAGAAGATTCAGATCAGGGGACAGAAAGGCGATACAGTTTCCCTGATTCCCCTGTCTAAGGATGCAGAGGGCGTAAGCCTGGAAGGACTGGAATATCCCCTTTGCAATGAAACCCTGAAACTGGGTTCCACACGGGGCATCAGCAATGTCATGTCTGGCTCCGGCGCATCTGCAAGTCTGCAAAAGGGACTGCTCCTGTGCATCCGGCAAATGGCAGGGGAATGCTGATATCAAATCGATTTCAAAGTTCGGGGAACGCCTCTTTTTTTTAACAGCGAAAAACACGGACAGCAAGAAAAAACAGCGTTTGGCATGCCCATGTTTTGAAAGCAAATTGGTATGAATCTGAAAAATGCACATGGAAACAGCAGAAATGCAAATCAGGCAAAAAATCCAATGATATATTTTCCGGCCACAAACAGCACGCAAGCACAGAGAATCATTTTGATGATATGGGCTGGCACATATTTCTGGCAGCGCGCGCCTGCGTACATTCCGGCAAATCCGCCTATTCCGAAGAGTGCGCCCAGATACCAGTCCGGTGCAATGGACTGCGCAGGATAGAACACCGCCAGAATATGGTAAAAAATTACACCTGCCACCGATGTTACAAAGGTTCCCATGAGCGCGGCTCCGGCTATGGTGTAAACCGGAAGTTTGAAAAAAGCCACAAAAAAAGGCGCGACAATCGCTCCCCCGCCAATGCCGTAAATTCCCCCGGCAATCCCCACAAGAAAGCAGAGAAGGAAAACACCCATTGTCGGGAAAGAATAAGGTTCGCCTGCAAAGTGAAATTCCACTCTGTGCAGAGAAAAACGGGTTTGTGTCACCACAAATTCAGCAGGAAGCCCGGCTCCGGATTTTGCGGATGCAGGCGCAGTTCCTTTTTTGGTTTTCAGAATATCAGGAAAGAGACGTATGCCGATATACAGGAGAACAAAACCGGCAAAAAATTTGAAATGTTTCGGATCAGGCAGATATTCAATGCGCACCCACGCGCCAATGAAAACTCCGGGCAGCGTGCCGATAATCACAGCCCATGTCAGGGGCCATACCATGCGTTTTTCTTTGATATACCGCCAGACGCCGCTGGGAATAGCGACAATGTTGAAGACCTGATTGGTCGCGCTGACCGAAGGAGCAGTATAACCCAGCACACTGACCTGAAAAGGCAGCAGGATAAAGGCTCCGGACACACCTCCCATAGAAGTTAAAAAGGATACGGCAAATGCCACAAGCGGCGGAAGCAGAAGATTTGTTTCTACGCCTGATACGGGAAAACGGATAAGCAATGCGTTCAGGATTTCCATACATACCTCCATGTGATTTGTTTATCAGGCGTCAGGCAGTTGAAACCGTGCGACAGTCAGCAGAGATTGTCTCTGATTTTTCAGACAAAAAATTTCAACTGCCCAAATTCTGATTTAAGTAATGTTCCATAAATTTTCTGGCATAAAACTTTCAGAAAAACCGGTTTTTTCGGAAAAATCCGGTTTTTTGAATACACGAAAACTTTTGTTTGCCTGCATATATAATTTTTTTCAGCGGATCAGAGACATAGTCCCGCCTGATGGGAAAATGATTCTGATCGTCTGAACTTTGCCATTTGATATATAAACAATCCTGAATGCAAAAACCCGCGCAGAAAATTCCGGAAGTTTAAAAAAACAGCAGACAGACAGTTTTCCCACAGAAAAAATCCCTGTGTCCTCTGTGAAAACCCTGTGTCCTCTGGGGGAAATCCGCGTGGAGGCTGTCAGCCAAAAACCAGACAAATCCGGTCTGCCTGAAAATCTGTGGTTGAATTTTGTGCGGCAATCCTTTACAGTAGACAGACATTTGGAAAAACCATATAAAGAAACGGAAATATCAACATGCTAAAAGGATTTGAAAAAAAATACCTGCGCGGCCTTGCACACGGGCAGGAACCGGTGGTGACAGTGGGACAGAAAGGGCTTACAGACAGCCTGACCCGCTCGGTGAATGAGGCTTTGGACATTCATGAACTGATCAAAATCAGATTCAATGATTTTAAGGAAAAGGATCAGAAAACAGAGATCATGGCAAAAATTTCATCCGCAACAGGCTCTGAAATGGCAGGCATGGTCGGTCATACCGCGATTTTGTACCGGCAGCATTCTGATCCGGAAAAAAGGAAAATCAGACTCCCGAAAAAGTGATTTCTGCCACTGTAATCAGAAACAGGGCCGGAGGAAACCAACTGGCTCTGTTGAACAGTTTCATGGCATCCGGGCTTTCCCCGCTTTTGTAAAAACGGAGCGCAGGAAGAATCAGCAGCCAAATCCCTGCCACTGCCAGCACTGCATAAAAGGGAAAATCAAATGCTGCGGGTGAAAGGCTCAGGAGAACAAAACTGAGGGCAAATGCCCCGGCCAGTGTGACCATAATCGTGTAAGCCGAAAGATCAGTGCCGAAACGGATTGGCATTGTCCGGGCATTCAGTCGCGTGTCCTCTTCCACATCCCCGCAGTCATTGGGAATATTCTGCCCCCCGATTTCCCATAAAAACAGTGTGGAAAAAAGCGCAAGCAGATAAACAAAAGAAGGCTGCGGATTCACTGCATACACGGCAGCAACCGATCCCAGTGTTTTGACAATGCCGTTGACAAGGGTGCGCATTGGGCTGATTTTGAACAAAAGACAGTAAACTGTTTCCAGCACGCACCCTGCCAGAAAAAAGACAATGCAGAAGGGATTGAGGATATATGCCCCAATCAGTGCAATTGCCGCCCATGACAAAGCCCAGCACAGACCTTTCCCAAAAGAGATGATTCCCTGCGCCATAGGATGACGCATCAGCGCGGCGTCAATATCCACAGAAGCGTTTCTGCTGCTGTAAACATCCTGCTTCAGCCGTTCCTGATCCACGCGGTAATCCACCACATCGTTGAGCGCATACACTGCTGTATAACCGGCAAATGCAGTGATGATGCCTACGCATGTGACCCAGAGGGCGGGAAAATGCCCCAGACAGAGCAGCGCAGCAAATGCAGGCGTGGTCATATCCAGCAGTCCGTGCGGGGTGCGGGACAAAGCCCAGAAAGGTTTGAGAGGGGAAAAGACCGTTTTTTTGAGAAAATTCATCAGTGATTTCAATATATACTCCTGAAATAAAATAAAATTGACAATAAACCGGGGACAGGCTTCTTTCTGACGGACATCATCCTGGAGAAATTCCCACAGAAAACACAGCGTTTTCAAAGATAACACATCGTTTTTACCGGAAAATGCTGTCGGTCTCCAAATAACTGCCGGTCAAAATGGAATCACTGCCCAATCCTGAATACCTGTTTTCAGATAAGCAGGCAACCGAAATTTTTTGTGCATTCAAAAAATCCGGTTTTTCCGAAAAACCGGATTTTTCTGAAAACTTTATACCCGAAAATTTATGCCGGCTTGCTTATGTCTGCGGTTACATAAACGATAAGCACAACGAAGTCAAGTCAGAGCCGGAAATGTTTCGTTCACTGATGCAGTGCCATTAAGAAGGAATACCAGACTGCAAGTTTGGCACTCCGGATAAACCGCTTCCAGTTCTGAAAGTCTGAATTCAAATCAGCGTAACCCATTTATACCAATTCGCCATTGGTTTTATATCAATTCTCCATTGAAAATATACTTATGATTCGGTTTCCCACAGAGAACACAGAGGAAATAACTCACCTTATTGTATAAATTCAATAGAGAATTGGTATTATACAATTCGGAATGCAAATCCGGAGGATTGCAAAAATTAAGCGGAGCGGTTTTTTGCATACAAATCCGAAGGAGTGCAAAAATTAAGCGAAGCGGTTTTTTGCATACCCCCAACAGCGGAAAAACTGACGGTATTGTATCAAATCAATGGAGAATTGGCATTATTGGTAATCATAAAAACATGGAAATTTATTCCCCTATGGCAGGTTGGGAAATATTCGTGTTTGACCTTTCACCTGTTTTGTTCTGCATTGTGAAACAGAAAGGAGAGATTCCATGAAAACAGCCGTTATCCGGGCAGGAGTGCCGGAAGATCTGAAACAGAATTTTGAGGCATTTGACGCAGTCCGGGGGTGGAATCTGAGCCAGTCGATCCGGCAACTGATGCAGCAGTCTGTATTGCAGGAAAAAGAACTGATCCGCCACAGGGCGGAAAGTCTGGAAGCACTGGAGGATATCGCAGCCGGCCGGATTGTGGAAGGTGAAAAGGTTATGAACTGGCTGTCGGGCTGGGGAACAGATCACGAACAGGAGCATATCCTGTGAAACTCTTTTTCTCCGAATCTGCTGTGGCTGACCTGAAGCGGCTGAGAAAATTTATTGCACAGCATTCCTGTCCGGTGCAGAAACAGCTTAACTTTTTTAACTACCTGATTCCACAATTTTTATCTCTTCCTCTGTCAAATCATACAGTTTATACACCAGTTGATCAATCTGCCTGTCGGTTGTTTCAATCTGACGCTGTAAGACATTTTTTTCCTGCGGTAAACTGGATTTATTACATTTTTTGTGCAACTCAATCATCTGATCAACCAAAGATACCATTTGGTCATGATGGGATTTGTCTTCTGAATTGGTGAAATCAATGGTGCGGATGGGAAAATCTTTAAAATAAATATAACTTGGTTCATAAAAATTTCCTCTCAGTTTGGGAAGTATCTGTCTGAACAAAAAGAAAGTAACAGCACTGTTTAAAATTCCCAATAAATATTTGTCTGACAATGAAATTATAAAACATTTCTGATTGGTGTACAGGCTGTTTTCATCAAATGCAAACTCAGGTTTTTTGCAGATATTCGGATAGATTATCTTTGATTTTTCAAACTCCTGATAATAATCACATGCCCGAAGTTCCCACCAATAATCACCTTTATCACAGCGTTTCTGCGCTTTTTCAGAAAACTGATTCAAATGGGAAGCAATAGCCGGGTATCTGCTTTTCAGCCATTTCCAGGCATCTTTTTCTTTTCCCATTTTTTGATTTGTCCAGCCTTTCGGTATGAATATGACATAACGGCTGCCAGATGGCGGCTGATATTTTTTTATTTCTTTACCCAAAAGTAAAGGTTTAATGAGTTCATCACTTTTAGCATCTTCAGCTATAAGACAGTTTTTAGTTGTTTTATCAATCACAAAGGCTTCGTTAAGACCAGTTTTAATTCCATAATAAATTTTACCATTGACATACTCACCCAATGGAACACCTGTTTTGCGTAATTTATCCAGCAGGTTTTGCATAGTTTGGTTTCCAAGCGACCATCCATCATCTTCCAAAGAAGTCTGTTCAACATCAAAATGATTTTCTTGAATATAAGCAGTCATATCCTGAAATTTCAGATTTTTTATCTGAACAGCCTTAAATGTTTTTTTTGGAAAAACTTTTTTCAGTACAAGAATACATGGATAGGCCGATACCTTTCCAAACACAGGCAGGTCTCCGAAATCTGCAATTTCCGATATATGCTTCTTTTTCATCCATTGCCGAAGCGGTTTGCCGTAATTGGCGCGCATCCATTTGTTGGAAACAATAAAACCGAAAAATCCGTCCAAACATAAAAGGGCCATAGCTTTTTCAATAAAATAAACATACAAATCCGCAGTTCCCTGATACACGGAAAAATATTTCTCAAAATAGGGTTTGGCATTGCCCAGAGTCTCCTGACGCACATACGGCGGATTTCCAATCACGGCATCAAATCCCCCTTTTTTCATAATTTCCGGAAATTCCGCATTCCAGTCAAAGGCATTCACCCGGTATATTTCCTCTTCATCCAAAAGATTCATCTGCACATTTTCATAAAAATCCGGGCCAATCAGGGAGTTGCCGCATTTGATGTTTTTACCCAAATCCGGCAAAGCCCGTTCTTTAAACAAACCAAGCTGCTGCATAGTGAAATCATCTTCCCCCTCAAGCACCTTCAGCAGCAGGGAAAGTTTGCTTACTTCCACTGCCTGAAAATCAATATCCACACCGAAAATATTGTTTAGCAGAATTTTCTTCCGGGTTTCAATGCTCAGCCTGATATTGCCGTTTCTGTCCTTAACAAGAACCGGTTTTTTGCCTTTTAAATGCTTTTCCGCATTGTCTGTGACATACCATTTCAGATGCCAGTTCAGAAGGTGCTGATATGCCTGAATCAGGAATGACCCGGAACCGCAGGCCGGATCAAGAAATTTCATTTTTTCAGCCTGAGCCGGAGTTTTGCCTTCAATCAGTTTTTCTGTGGTATTCTTTACAATATAATCAACGATATAGGTCGGAGTATAATAAACACCCCCCGCTTTTCTCACTTCCGGTTTTTCCTCAACCGAAACAACCCGGTCAGAGTCAATCTGAATGACTTTCCCCAAAAACCGCTCGTAAATATGGCCGAGAATATCTGCGGGCATGACTGCAAAATTGTAAGGTGATGGATAATACAGCCTTTCAATAACTGTCCTCAGTATTCCATCATCAATTTTCAGATTCGGTGTTAAGGTGTCAACACCCTCAGTACGCCCTTTTTCTTTCTCAAAGCAGAAAATTCCGGAATTATAGCGTTTGTCCGCAGCCCTGAACAGTTTCACAAGTCCGGAATAGATATTTCCCGCGTCTGTGAGTTTTTTTATCTCTTCATAGGGTTCCGTGCCTCTGTCCTCACATATTCTTAAAAACACAATACGGTCAATGGTTCTCTGCACTGCAAAATTGATTTCTTTCCGGGAAAGAGCGGGATTCTGTGATGCCATATTGACGGCCATCATTTCACGCCATGACTCCATATCTTTCAGAAACACTTCATCAACCGGAAGAACGCCCTTTTTTATTTTCACCGTACTGATCCAGTCACTCAGAGAACCGGAAGCCACCGCTTTTTTGGAAAACAGCTCTGTGATTTCTTTCCATTTGTCTTTATAATCCGAATATTTGAAATATTTAAGACGCGCCACATCGGTGCTGTCATTTATTCCGGGTTCATATCTTCCGTCATAAACTGCAAATTCTTCAAAATCGGTCAGAACACCCACAGGCACATCAGCATTCCAGCAGTAACTGCGAATCTGGAAGGCAGCTTTTCTGTTTGCTTCTATATTGATATACGGATCTTTGGCTTCGACAAAAAACATCGGAGTCCCGTTCAGACTGAAACAGTAATCCGCTTTTTTCTTTCCTGCCTCATCTTTTACCGAATATTCCGCTTTCACTTCTTTTTCATATTCCCGAAGTCCTTCATTTCTGACATTCCAGCCCATTAACTCAAACATCGGATCAATATAATTTTTGCGGATTTCAGACTCGTTTTTTTCTTTGCGTTCTTTATAAGTCTGAAGATTCATTTCAAATGTGCTGACAAGACTGCTGAGTTTTTTCTGTATCATGGGATTGCGTTTTGCTCCTGCTGAAAACCTGAGGGACATCAGCGGCACAGTGCATCCGGAGGTTTTCCCTCTTTTTTCTCAATAATCACCACATCCAGAAACTGCTTTTTCAGGGACAGATCTTTCTAAATTTACACATCATACCGTGTGCCGGTGAAAAAATCCGTCAGGTCATGCCGAACAGACTGTTCCAGTCGGTAAATTTCATGTGTCCGTCCCAAAATTCATCAGTTTTGAAAGTCGCTTATGCACGGCATGGCAGTTATGCTTTCCGTTTTTTCTTCGGTTTCCGCATCTTTTTCAGACATGCTTCGATTTCCTCGGAGGAAAGCCCTCTGAGTCTTTCCTCGGCAGAAAATCTTTTGAATATTTCCTCGGCAGAAAATCTTTTGAATATCTCGTCTGCGGGAATTCCTCTGAGTCTTTCCTCCGGGGAAAGCCCTTTGATCAGTTCCTCTGCCGGAAAAGCCCTGATGACATCGTCCGGTGTCATCATTTTCAATGCCCGCTCCTTTATTTCCCTTCTGTAATCCTCAATGGTGTAAGGCATGTCGATTATCCCCTCTGTCTGATAGTTTGTGAACAAATCCCTGATGGCTATGCTCATTTCATCCAGTTTTCCCCTGTAGCGGGAAAAACCGTAATGCACACTTTCGGCCACTGCGCTGAACATGAGCCAGACCGCATTTCTCTCCTCTTTTTCAATCTGACTGCTGACAATGACCCGGATGTCCCGTATGCCCCAGCGGAGATCATAAACCCCTGCTTTCACGGGTTTCATGGGAACCTCATTTGCCAGTTTTGCCGGATATTTGGTGGATAGGGCATACAGGCGGAAGTCCTCTTTGGGCAGCAGTTTTTTCATGGACGGACTGATCTGCTTCCGGTAGTTCACAAAATGCCCGGTCAGTTCATCCGCAGTCCAGTCTGTGAAAGACTCACGCATGGATTTGTAGGAAAGCAGATTGTGTTTTTTCAGGGACTCAAATCCATCCGGCAGCGACTCCGGAGGATTTCCGTCTTTTTTCTCGATAATGACCACATCCAGAAGCTGTTTTTTCAGGGAAAGGTCTTTTTCAAGTTCCACAGCATACCGTGTGCCGGTGAAAAAATCCGTCAGGGTCATGCCGAACAGACGGTGCCAGTCGGTAAGTTTTGTATCTGCAGATTTTTTTGTTTTCATATCTTTTATTTTAATCAATTTTCAGGTTCCTGTCAAATCCCAAAATTATGGGTGTCAGGGGAACAGTCATAAACAGGAAATATGAAAATTTCAAAAAAAATTTTGTAAGATTCTGATGCCCGGTTTCCGCACTCCCGCACTCAGTCTGATCCGGAGGAGTGCAAAAATTAAGCGGAGCGGTTTTTTGCACATAAAGGACAAAAGTTGAGGAAAACACTACAGGACAAAAAGATATGGCAGTGTCAAACAGGCAAAGATAAATCCTGCCGGAAATTTTTGCCTCTGCATATTTGGGACTACCAAAAATTCCAAAGATATGGCATTATGACAAACAGGATATGATCGGATGCATCACTTTGTCTGAACTTTGATTTATATGGTTGAAAAGATTGCCATGATGGGCGTCACAGAAATCAGAAGAATCCTGGTCCGAAGTGGAAGGCACAGAATGTTATATCCTGTATCCCTCTGTTTCCACCATTTATTCAGCAGATTTGGGAAATCTCACTTCCCTGTCCGGAGAACTGGCTCCGGGTTCGGCTTTTTATATTGCTGTTCAGGCATATGACAGCGAAGGCAGAAGCGGGTTTTCCAATGTGGAATATTTCATCATTTCGGAATAGTACATAACCACGATGAATGCGGTATATTCTTTTCTGGAAATCGCCTAAGTCAGCATAAATTTTCAGGTATAAAGTATAGTATTTTCCTCAACTTTTGTCCTCTGTGCAAAAAACCGCTCCGCTTAATTTTTGCACTCCTCCATCGGGTTTTGCAGAGGACAAAAGTTGGTAAAAGAACTATATTCAGAAAAATCCGGTTTTTCGGAAAAACCGGATTTTCTGAAAATACACGAAAAATTTCGTTTGCCTGCTTATTGCTGTCATTGTCATGTTTTGAAATCGGATTCGCATGAAATGAGTTTATACAAAAAAGTCGGCATAGCCTCCCTGATTATGATGGCCTCGGTTCTTCTGAGCCGGGTGATTGGTCTGGTCAGGGAGATGGTCATAGCTTACGCGGGCGGCGCGGGTTCGGATGTGGATGCGTATCAGGTGGCCTTTGTCATTCCGGAAATCCTCAATCACATTGTTGCCAGCGGTTTTCTGTCTGTCACCTTTATTCCCATTTTTTCCGGATATTTGGCACGGGGAGAAGAGGAAAAGGGATGGGAGGTTTTTTCCCTTGTTCTGAACTGTTTCGGAACGCTGCTGATTCTGTTTATCCTTGCGGCCTCTTTTCTTGCTCCGCTGCTCATTCGTATTCTTGCGCCGGGTTTTGACGATCCTGTGCTGATTGCCAAAGCAGTGCGCATGACCCGGATTATTCTGCCTGCCCAGTTTTTTTTCTTTGCAGGCGGACTTTTCATGGCTGTGCAGTTTGCCAAAGAACAGTTTGCCATTCCCGCGCTTGCTCCGCTTTTGTACAATATCGGCATTATCTGCGGAGGAATTTTTCTGAATAAGGCAATGGGAATGGAAGGTTTTTCCTGGGGCGTGATGGCCGGAGCATTTGCGGGAAATTTTGCTGTGCAGATATACGGTGCGAAAAAAGCAGGTATGAAATTTTGTTTCCGTTTTGATTTCAGGCATCCGGATCTGAAAAAATACATTCTGCTTTCCCTGCCTCTTATGCTGGGGCTGACCATGAGTTTTTCCACAGAAATTTTTCTCAAATATTTCGGCAGTTATCTGCCTGAAGGCAGTATAGCCAGTCTCAATTACGGAATGCGGATTATGTTCATTCTGGTGGGATTTTTCGGTCAGGCATCAGGCATGGCCTCGTTTCCTTTTATGGCACGTCTTGCTGCGGAAAACCGGATGGAAGAAATGAATGATCTGCTGGATACCACTCTGCGCTGGCTTTCTCTGGTCATGCCTTTTTCCGTGCTTCTCATGGTGCTGCGCCATGAAACCGTGCTGATTCTTTTTCAGAGGGGAAGATTTGACGCGGCTGCTACGGAACTTACTGCGCATGTGCTGATTTTCCTGCTCATCGGAACCTTTGCCTATGCTGCCCAGACTGTTGTGGTGCGGGGATATTATGCCATGCAGGATACCCTGTTTCCTGCCCTTTTCGGCACTGCTGCTGTGATTGCAAGTATTCCCTTTTACTGGTACGGAATGAAAATATTGGGAATATCCGGCCTGGCTGTTGCCATTTCTTTTTCAGCCATTTTTCAGGTCTGGCTGATCTATTTTCTGTGGAACCGGCGCACAGGGAAATCCGGCAGGGCAGTATATCTGTTTTATCTGCGGATGTTTGCACTGAGTCTTGCTCTGGGACTTTTTCTGGAATTCTTCCGGCGCACAGCACTCTCTGGAATTGATGCCTCCGCATTTCACGGAAGTATGCTGATTTCAGTCATCATCAGCATATTTTTTCTGATTCTGCTTCCCTGTGCCGGACATGTGCTGGGCATCCGGGAAATCGGAGAGTTTATGACAAAAATCCGGAACAGGATCATGCGGGGAGCAAAGAGGAAATAAGGGAATTCAAACAGGATAAGTAATACCAATTCGCTATTGAATTTATACAATAAGGTGAGTTGTTTCATCTGTGTTCTCTGTGGTCTTTTCTCTCTGTGTCCTCTGTGGGAAACCGAATCATAAGTATATTTTCAATGGAG
>CAZHPS010000132.1:0-14990 GCA_964534335.1 uncultured Desulfobacterales bacterium | reverse complement strand
GTGACTCTGCGGAAACTCTGTGTGACTCTGCGGTTAAAATCCGCCCGGCAGAATTTCCAAAATGTTTTAAGTATCGGTATAAGTAGGGTTCCATATATTTTGTGGTATAAAAAAACGGATTCCTTTGAACAGTCAGGTTTTCTGAAATCTTTATCCCATAAAATATATGGAACTTTACTTACTGATCACTGTTCACTGACAACTGTTCACTGGTAACTGTTCACTGATAACTGATAACTGATTCACTGTTTTTATTTTATCTTTACCGGTATTCCTGCCACCATCCATATGACTTCATCAGCCGCTGCGGCTGTTTTCCGGTTGAGTATTCCCACAATATCCCGAAACTGCCGGGCCAGCCGGTTTTCCGGCACAATACCTGCTCCAACTTCGTTGGAAACCACAATAACCGTGCCGTTCACATTTTCCAGTGCATGAATCAGACTGTCCACACGCAGCTCAATTTCCTGGATAATATCCGGGTACATGAGCAGATTGCTGATCCACAGAGTCAGACAGTCGGCCAGCACCACATTTTCCTCTTTTCCGTATTCTCTCAGAATATCCGGCAGAAGAATTGGGGCATCCACGGTTGTCCAGGTGCTGTCCCTGTCTTCCTGATGTTTCCGAACCCTTTCCTGCATCTCCTCGTCACATGGAACGCATGTGGCTATAAATATTCTGTTTTTGTTCTGAATACCCTCTGCAAGATGCTGTGCATATCCGCTTTTCCCGCTTCGGCATCCGCCAATGACAAATGTGATTTTTTTCAAAATATGACTCCTGTTCAGGCAGATTTGACGGTTTTTGAAAATCTGCCAAATTTGTATATGATAATCAGTTTTCAGAAATATTTCAGTTTTTGAAAATTTGTCAAATTTTTGTATGATGATTCATTTTTCAGGAATATTTGACTATATTTGAAAAAAATTGTCAATTACTGTTTCAGAATTCAGAATCTATCCGGCATATTTAGGGTCTGTATCAAAATAACATGTTCCAAACCCTAAGGGTTTCCAAAACCCTTAGGGTTTTCCGAACATGAAAATTGCACAGATTATTTTTTTACAAACCCTTAAGACAGTACTGCTGAGAAAAGTTGTGACAGACACTCTATCACAGAAAAAGACAGGATTGAAGATTTTGTTTTATGGAAAAATCTGTGCGGAAAGAACAAATTCCTGCCGGAATCAGTTTCTCTTATCCGGCAGGATTGTTTTTTTGCAGGAAATTTAAGTAAGCAAGGTTCCATAAATTTTCGGGCATAAAATTTTCATAAAAACCGGATTTTTCGGAAAAATCAGGTTTTTTGAATACACGAAAATTTTTGTTTGCCTACTTATGCTGCGTGTGAAAAAATTACCTTCAGCATACCCTGTGACAGTATTCACTGCCATCAGTGTAAACCGGGGAGGAGTTCCAAACGGAAAATTTGGTGCTCATCCTCCCACCAGAGGTCTTTCTTTCTCCACCCTGAAAAAAACAAGAAATTTGCTTCCCTTTGCCTGTTTTTCCCGTTCCGGTGAAGGGGATTTTCTGCTCAGTTCCGGAATCATGGGACTGTCTTTTTCTTCCCGCACCATGCTCAGATGCAGTCTTTTTCCCTTATATCCGCCTTCTTCCTTAAAAAGATAGGTGGCACGGGGATTGGACTGCAGATTCTGATGGGAAAGCCGATCATTCATAATAAAGGCCAGAGTTCCGTCATCCATTACTGTGGGCCGGGCATAAACAGCCGCGTCCACATTTCCGTCTCTGTCCGAAGTTGCCAGAATACCGATACCTGATGCTGATGCAAAATAATTTTTGAGTTCCATATCTCATCTCCTTGATGTGTTAAACTGATGTGTTGAAATTCATATGTGACCGGTTCCTTCCTTTTCATATAGCCCTGCACAGCCAAAGTCAGCAGAGCAGAAACTGTTTCTTTGCGTCTCTGCGCCTTTGCGTTTTTTCCGGATGACGGAAAACATGAAATGCAAAAATCTGGCTGTTCTGATTTCTTACATACACGAAAAATTTCTTTTGCCAACTTAAATCCGCAGTTCACATAAAGATAAACGCAAAACAGATTCCGTCAACCGGATTTTATAAAGTCTTTACCCAAACCCGCAGATGGTGATATACAGATTTTCACAAAATTAATACTGCTCTTCACCTTACAGGGTATAAATATATTTTTTTATGAATATCAAGGAGTTGTTTTATGACAGAACTGAAATGGGATTTTCCATATACTTCACGGCGTATGCCGGTATTTGCAAAAAATGTGGTGGCAGCTTCCCAGCCTCTTGCCGTGCAGGCAGGCCTCCGGATGCTGCTCAAGGGCGGAAATGCCGTGGATGCTGCTCTCGCGACTGCCATTGCCCTGACTGTCACAGAACCGGTCAGCAATGGTCTGGGCAGTGATGCGTTTGCCCTGATTTGGGATGGAAAAGGACTGACAGGAATAAACGGGTCAGGCAAATCTCCCAAAGCCTGGACTCCGGAGCGTTTTGCCGGACTTACGCAGATGCCCATGACAGGATGGGATGCTGTGACCGTTCCCGGTGCTGTGGATGTATGGGCCCGGCTTTCAGAGCGTTTTGGAAAGCTGGGTTTTGAAAAACTTTTTGAACCGGCTATAACATATGCCAGAGACGGATTTCCGGTATCTCCCCTGATTGCAAAGGCATGGGCCGAAGCTCCGAATTTATACGGTCACATGCCTGATTTTGTTCGTACCTTTTTACCCGGAGGACATGCTCCGTGTTCCGGCCAGTGGTTTTCCCTTCCTGCCATGGCAAATTCTCTGGAAAGAATCGCAGCCTCCAACGGCCAGTCCTTTTACCGGGGACGGCTTGCGGAAAAAATTGCAGCCTGCGCGGCAGCAGAAGGCGGGGCCATGACTCTTGATGATCTGGCTTCCCATCAGTCTGAATGGGTGACTCCGGTTTCTGTGGATTACCGCAATGTCAGTCTTCATGAAATCCCGCCCAACGGACAGGGACTGGCTGCGCTGATTGCTTTGGGAATTCTGAACCATTTTGATATGGAAAATTATTCCCCGGATAGTGCAGACAGCATTCATCTACAGGTGGAGGCCATGAAAATCGGATTTGCCATCGCGCATGCCCATATTGCAGATCCGGTATGGATGTATACGGATTTTCATGATTTTCTGGATGAGGATTTTCTTGCGGAAAAAGCAGCGCAGATCCGCAGAGATCAGGCAGCCGCTCCGGTTCTGCCGCCCACAGACAAAGGAACAGTCTATCTGACAGCGGCTGATGAAAACGGCATGATGGTTTCCTATATCCAGTCCAATTTTACAGGCTTCGGTTCCGGTGTGGTTGTGCCGGGAACAGGCATCAGTCTCCAAAGCCGGGGACATGGATTCTGTCTGCAAAAAGGTCATCCCAACTGTGTGGAAGGCGGAAAACGGCCTTATCATACCATTATTCCCGGATTTGTCTCCAGAGACGGCGAAGCCCTTATGAGTTTCGGAGTCATGGGCGGACATATGCAGCCCCAGGGGCATGTGCAGATGATGGTGCGGATATTTGATTATAAGCAGAATCCCCAGACTGCTTCAGATGCTCCCCGGTGGCAAATTTGCCAGGATGGAAAACTGGCTCTGGAAAATGGATATGCTCCGGGTGTGAAAGAGGAACTCCGGAAACGGGGGCATATGATTGCAGAGGATGATCCATACTGGGGATACGGCGGAGCGCAACTCATATACCGTCTTGCACAGGGATACTGCTCTGCCTCTGATCACCGCAAAGACGGACAGGCAGCAGGGTTCTGAACATAAGGGATTTCCCAAAAAATAAAGTGGTACATAACCAATTTATTTTTTGTATTATCAAAATCACCGTGTCGGATTACGCTGTCGCTAATCCGACCTACCTACCTGTTATTATAATAGGAGTTACGCAGTTGGTTTTAAAATATTTGATTTTACATAAGACGATTTTGTAGTGGGTCAAATCCGTTGATCTGAGCCTGAAACCGGTGCCGGAAAAATCCGTAAGGATTGAAATTATTATAGAAAAAATTGAAAAAATAACCGGAATCCCGGAAGGGATGACATTATCAACCGATTTGACCCACTATCGGCGATTTCTGTAGTGCAACATTAATATATTTAAAAATCAATGAATTAAAATTCAAGTGCGTAACTCCTATATAATTAAAAATATAGGCTTTAAGAAAATAATTTTGGGGTTTCCTGTAGGTTGGGGTGAGGAATGAATCTCAACTATTTCAACATTTTGGTGTTCGTTCCTCACCCCAACCTACTCCAAAATAATTATCTTAAAAGCTATACTTATACCTGTAGGTCGGATTAGCGTCAGCGTAATCCGACACTGATTATTTAAAAATTAAGTTGGTTGTGTAGTAGCTGTTTTTTTTTCAGCATTTTATCGGGTTATGCTTCGCTAAACTGACCCTGACTTTCGTGTCATGCAGGGGTGTCTGACCGGGCTGTAATGCGGTTTGTACAGTACCAGCATTTTAAAAATAAACGGGATTATATCCCATATCTTTCCTGCGAGCCGGGGAAATTGGGGTAATTTGTAAAGTAAACGCGCCATTTTCGCCCGCGCAGGCAGTTGCTGCAGGACAGGGTGTGTCAGTACGCGTTTTTTATAACCGGAACAGTTAAAATTGCGGGATGCGAAAGCCTGTAAGATTTCCTGGGCGGCCGCATCCCCATAGGCCAGTGCAAACGAAATGCCTTCCCCAAATACCGGATCTGCCCCGGCTGCATCACCGGCAAACAGAATACGCTGTATGGCAAAAATTCCGTCTCTGTCAAACCGGTGAACAGGAAAACCCCGCAACTGCCAGTCTCCCATTTGCAGCCCCTGTCCGGTCAAACTCTGCTGAAATGCGTTTTTGAGGTGTATGCGCGGACGTTCGGGGCAAACCCGGCTGTCGAAAATCCCGCGGCTCATACAGGGTTTTCCTTTGACAAGGCATGGAAAATTCCATGAATAGCCCTGTAATCCTTTGAAAACGGAGGTAAAATCATACTCGGCAATTCCCTGACTGAATGCCCCTGTCTGCCCGGTTTCAGGGGTTAATATTTCCAATGTCCGGGCTTTGCCGGACTTGCAGGGTAATTTCAGGCAGCGGCGCACAAAGCTGTTTGACCCGTCAGCCGCCACCACCATTTTCGCTCGAAACATGGTTCGTTCAGTATACACTTCAACAGCGTCTCCACAGGGGATGACATCGGTGACAGCCTCTCCCTGCCGCACGGTAATTCCCTGCTTCTCTCCGCACCGGACAAGCCAATGATCAAACTCATCACGGCGGACGATCCGAAACACCGGGGCATGGTCATCCCGAAGAGCAAACATGCGGTGCTGACACACAAGACGTATTTCCAGCACCGGCAGATGGGCCGGTTCAAATGACAGCCCCAAATCCGACAGTACCTGTTCTCCCAGTTGCGTCACGCCGCCTCCACACAATTTCTCACGGGGATGCACTGCTTTTTCGATGACCACTATTCTCTCCGCCCATCCCGGATCAGCCTGTATGAGATGCAATGCCACAGACATCCCGGCCGGTCCGGAACCTGCAATGAGCACATCAATGGTCTCTTTTTGGGTCATATTTCCTCCCATATTGTGATGCCAATTCGCTTTCAAAACGAATGTCAAATGCTGTTTTTTCGTGCTGTCCGTGTTTTTCGTGGTTTAAAAAAAGGCATTCCAAAAACTTTGAAATCGATTATATCAAATCAATGGCTAATTGATGACAATATTTATAACTGTTTACTGAAAAAAAAGAAAACGCACTGCCAGAAGCCCTGTCATTACAGCAAGGGTGATCAGCATCAGCTTCCAGTCAGAATTCGTCAAATTTCTGACTTCCGGGTGTTTTATCATAATATATCCCAAAAAAAACAGAACAATGACCGGAAGCGCAGGCAGAAATATCCCCAGAAACCGGGCCAGGAAGATTCCCGCGATCAGCCCCAAAACCGGTACAGGCAGATAAAAGGAGAGCCGCCTGTTTTTCACCATGTGATGAAGACTGTGTCCTGTGATATTGTCACTGATACTGAATTTTGCCGCATATGCTGCCAGAAAAACAATGATGATCCAGTCTGCAAGACCAAACAGGGGAACCAGTTTTTCCAGACCCGGAGTCGGGATTTTGATCAGAATGAAATCCCCGGCAGGCGCGGGGCCTTTCATTCCGGAGCGGTAGTATTTTTCCAGGGTTTCAGCAATTTCTTTTGTAGGTCCGCCCGCGACGCTGAATATATCCACAAACGACATGACCAGACAGAGCGGAAGCAGTTCCGCAGGTCTTTTCAGTGGAGCGACAATCCATGAACCCAGCAGACTGGCAAATACCAGCAGGTTGGCTGTCCCTGCAATATAAATCAGGGGATGGATAATGCCGCTCACACGGACAAAGGCAAAAAGCCCGGCTCCTATGGCAGTGCAGAGCAGCAGCAGTGCTTTGCGAAGCCGGTGATGATTCCGCAGCAAAGGTTCGGCATCTGTCATAAACAGGGCAGTAAGCATGGAGGCAAGGGACAGAAAAAAAAGAACCGAAAATGGGGAAAACAGATGCTGCGTTTCTTTATCCAAAGGAAGAAGCTGACCGGTATGGAATACAAAAAGGGAAATGCCAATCCAGATCAGGTACATGCTTCCCAAAGTCTGAAAAATTTTCCGTAAGGAATCAGGTTCCATATGTTTTTCCGCTGAATTCACCATTATCCGGAGTCCTGAACTGAAAGTTTGTGAGCGTATCCTGATCCGCCGGCAATACCGGCATGGAACAGGGTCGGCTGGGAAAAGACGCTATTCTGATTTTCTTCCTGAACCATATCCGCCCCCAGCCGCTGCTGTGATTTATAATGGAAATCCGGATGAATTTCAAACCCTATAAACATCCGATGCAGATTTTTTGCTGCCAGCGCGGTTGTTCCGCTTCCCATAAAAGGATCCAGAACCACCTGACCTTCCTTTGTTGCCAGTTTTATGAGATATTCGATCAGATCAAGGGGTTTCTGTGCTTCATGTATCCGCTCCTCGTGTTTTCCGAAACCGAATTCAAGAAGGTTGGCCGGATTTGCTCCATTCAGAGTACAGGCATCCATATTCATTGCACCGACTTCATTTTCCAGAAGATTGTCTGTTATAGTTCCCCCGATTCTGTAGGGTTTCATAAAACAGGCCACCGGTTCCCATATGGGAGCCAGATTGCCCAGACGCCATCCTTCCCATTTTTCGGATTCTTCAGGCAAATTCCTTCTTTTCATGACAATGCTGACCCTTTGCGCGCGGTGATGTGCCGAAGGTTTTTTCCATGCAATCATGTCCCTGAGCATAAAACCGCAGTTTTCAAAAGCATTGATCACTCTGTGTATGGTTCTTCTTGCACCGAAAACAAAGAGAAAAGAACCGTTTTTCATCTTGGGAAAAACTTTCAATGCCCAGTTTTCACACCATTTCTGGTATTCTGCCCCGATGTTCCGGTCAGACCGGGACCATCCGTTGATGGGTTTTCCTCTTCGCTTAAACCCGGATTTTCCTTCCTGTGCGGGAGATGAACCCAGCAATGCTGAATTGGTATTATTGTGCAGAACATCCCATTCATCCAGATTTATTCCATATGGAATATCAGACAGAAACAGATCAATGCTTTCATCTGACAGATGGGGAATATGCTCACAGCAGTCTCCCAAAGTGATTTTGTTTATATACACGTCATTCATATCTCAGTCTGCTGATTTTGTCTGTCCAGTACTTTCTTTTTTCAATCTGATATTCTGTAATTATTTCTGTTTTCATTTTTCTCCTGATAAAAGTCGGCTGATTTATACAGCCATTGGAATGATTCAGTTCTGTATTTGTAAATTTGTTTTTCTGCGGAGAGGCAGGTTCCGGTCTTCAGTCAATAAATTTTTTATTTTCTGAACACAGAAACACTGCCCCCATTTCAGACATCCAGCACATGCTTATCCAGCACAAAGCAGGTGAATTCACCTTCAAACACCCGGACTGCCCCTGCTGCGGCAGTAACAGAGACCATATGTTTTTTTCCTTTCTGTTCCGTGACACTGGCTTCGGCTGTGACAGATTCTCCGACCTTCACCGGTTTTAAGAATTTAACATTTGCCGAGCCCAGTACAACATTGGGGTGGTTCACTGCAATCATGGCCGCATAATCGGCCAGCCCGAAAACAAATCCGCCGTGAACCAGTCCTTTTTCATCTGCTGCCATTTCCGGCAGGGTTTTGAGTTCCACCCGGCTGAATCCCTCTTTGGTTTCAAGGGCTTTTCCGCAAAGATGCTCACTGATTTTTTTGTGGGTGATAATTTCCATGCAGACATCTCCTTCTGATTTTGTGGATTAAAAAGCAGGATTTCAAAAACCGTATATCCCATATCACAAATAAGAACAAATAAGAACATCTGATTTGTCTTTTTTTCTGTTCTGTTTTCTGATCTTCGGGAAAAATAATTGAAAAATAAGGATAAAAGGACAGCGGATCAAATCGGCTGACAATGTCATTCCTTTTGGGATTCTGATTTGTTTTTTAAATTTTTATATAATAATATCAATATATTCAAATTTTTTCCCTGTATAAGGCTCAGATCAGCGGATTTGACCCGCTGTCATTTTTTGGTAAAGGGTCAAATCCGTTAATCTGAGTCTGACACCGGTGACTGGAAAATCCGTAAGGATTGAAATTATTATAGAAAAAGTTGAAAAAAAATAAAGCAGAATCCCGTAAGGGATGACATTATCAACCGGTTTGCTTCGCTATTCGTTTTTTGGTAAAGGGTCAAATCCGTTAATCTGAGCCTGACACCGGTGCCTGGAAAATCCGTAAGGATTGAAATTATTATAGAAAAAGTTGAAAAAAAATAAAGCAGAATCCCGTAAGGGATGACATTATCAACCGGTTTGCTTCGCTATTCGTTTTTTGGTAAAGGGTCAAATCCGTTAATCTGAACCTGACACCGGTGACTGAAAAATCCGTAAGGATTGAAATTATTATAGAAAAAAATTAAAAAACAAATCACCAAAAGGGATGACATTATCAATCGGTTTGCTCCGCTATTCGTTTTTCAGACAAAAAACAGCAGTTCCCTGTCCGGGCAGTTGCGGGCATACGCAATGATTTTTTTGGAATATCTGCCATTGCGGATAAGTTCTTCTGTTTTTTCCGAACATTGATCAGCGGACAGATGACCGGACAGGGCAAGAATGCGGGGGACGAGGATCGCGCTGATATAGGGAATTCCATGATCCCGGCAGAATGCCGCTCCCTTGTAGTCATCCATGAGAATAAAATCGCCTTCGCCATACAGCCAGAGCCGGATGGTGTCCCCTTCCCCTTTTCTGACAGACTGACTGGGCATCAGAAGTTCCGGATGCCGGATTGCAGAGACTGTTCCGGCAGTTCGGACAATGATTTGCCTGTCCGCGCAGGCATTGCAAAAAGTCTCTGCACCCGGATATCCGATCACCGTGATTTCCGCATAAACACTTTCCGCGACCATTATCCGGAAAAAGGAGATCAGAGCCGGGAAAAGCCCGGCCCTGAATAAAAGAATTGCGGAGGAAGCATCTGTAAGCACGGTTTTCATTGCTATTGTGCGTCCTGAATTCCCACTTCCGCAAATGTTTTGATTTCTGCCAGAATACGGGTGGATGCGTCAATGAGTTCCATTGCCAGTGCTGCGCCCGTGCCTTCACCCAGACGGAATTCCAATTCCAGCAAAGGTTTGAGTCCCAGATGTTTCAGCATAAACGCGTGTCCGATTTCCACAGAATTGTGGCTGGCAAAGAGATATTTTTTTGCCACCGGAGCCAGTTCGCACGCGATGAGCGCGCCTGCTGTGGCAATGAGTCCGTCACAGACCACCGGAATGCCATTGACAGCCGCGCCAAGAACCAGCCCGGCCAGTCCTCCGATTTCCAGTCCGCCCACTTTGGAAAGCACATCCAGCGGATCAGAGGGATTGGGATGATGCAGTTGCAGACCTTTTTCAATCACTCTGATTTTATTCTGCAAAGCATTGTCATCAATGCCGGTTCCCCGTCCGGTCAGTCTGGAAACCGGAATTTTGGAAAAAACCGCAATAATGGCAGTGGATGGCGTGGTATTGCCAATGCCCATATCGCCGGTTCCCAGCAGATGAACCGGGCCGTCCGCGAGCAGTTCATTCACAATTTCAATACCGGCTTCCACACTTTTGACAGCCTCAGCACGCGTCATCGCGGGTTCTTTGGCAAAATTTGCGGTTCCTCTGCGCACTTTTTTATGAAAAATGGGCAGTTGCGGTTCAAAGTCCCAATCCACACCCAGATCAGCCACTTTCACCTGCGCGCCTGCATGACGGGCCAGCACACTGATGGAAGCCCCGCCATTGACAAAATTGTATACCATCTGCCGCGTCACTTCCGAAGGAAACAGACTGACTCCTTCCGCACAGATACCGTGATCGCCCGCGCAGGTAATAACAATTTTCTTTTCCAAGTGAACGTCAATTTTGCCATGAATGCCTGCAATCCGTGCGCCCACATCTTCCAATATTCCCAGACTTCCGGCAGGCCGCGCCTGATTCCGCAGCCGTTCTTTTGCTTCTTCATAAACTTCCGCGTTCGGTTCTTTTATACTCTGTATGGTTTTATCCAAAAGATTCATCTCTATCTCCTTTGTTTTAGAAGGGGTTGGGACTGGGGATTAAGGATGGGATTCAGGTGTCAGTTCCCCACACCCATACTCATTCCCCCTTCAACATTCAACATTCAACATTTATCATTCATCATTCCCTAATTCATCCCCGCTGACACCTTATCACCTTTTATGTCTTTTTCAAACAGGGAAATTCCCCTTTCCATTGCACAGAAGTCTCCGCACATGGTGCAGGTTTTCTCATTTTCCGGCATTCTGCTGCTGCGGATTTCCTGTGCGACTTTGGGAAACATGAGAAAGCGCAACTGATCTTCCCAGCGCATATCCCGCCGTGCCAAAGACATCAGTTTTTCCTGTTCCCGGCGATGCGGATATTTGGCAATATCACCAATGCGCACAGCCAGCCGTGTGACACGAACCCCTTCCTGCACATCTGCCTCATTGGGCAGAGCCAGATGTTCAGCCGGAGTGATATAGCAAATCAGATCTGCGCCGTAGCGTGCGGAATTGGCAGCACCAATCGCGGCAGTAATATGATCATACCCTGCGCCAGTATCAGCCGGAAGCGGCCCAAGCACATAGTAAGGTGCATTGCCGCTCATGCGTTTTTCCAGCATGATATTTCCTTCAATTTCATCCAATGGCACATGTCCCGGACCTTCCACCATCATCTGACATCCCATTTCCCTGCCCAGTTCTGCAAGTTCACAGTTGATAATCATTTCCGCCATCTGCGCACGGTCGTGGCTGTCGTGAATGGCTCCGGCCCGTATGCCGTTGCCCAGGGAAAGCACAGCATCGTATTTTTTCATCAGGCTGCAAACCCGGTCAAAATTTTCATACAGGGGATTTTCCTTCTGATTGTATTCCATCCACGAAACCATAAAGGTTCCGCCTTTGGAAACCAGACCGCCGTAGCGAAATCCCTGTTTGCGCAGCCGCTCAATGCTGAAGCGGTTGATGCCGCAGTGGATTGCCATAAAGGAAATGCCGTCATCCAACTGTTTTTCTATCAGATCAAAGAGAAATTCCGGCTCCATTTTATTGGGATTTCTGTATTTTTTCGCGGTATCATGGAAAGCCTGATACAACGGCACATTTCCCACAGGCAAAGAGCAGTTTTCCAGTACTGTCCTGCGGACTTTGTCCAAATCACCTCCGGCTGAAAGTTCCATCAGCGTATCCGCTCCCTCTTCCTGAATGATTTTGGCTTTTCTCACTTCCAGATCAATATCATAAATATCCGAAGAAGTGCCAATGGAGCCGTTGACTTTGGTGCGCAGCCCGGTTCCAATGCCCACCGGCTGCTGATTTTTTCTCTTGGGATGACTGACAATAACGATTTCTCCCCGCGCGACTTTTTCCCGGATATATTCGGGACTGTAATCCTCGTTTTCCGCAACGGTTTTCATCTGCGGAGTTATAACACCTTCCCTGGCCAGTTCAATCTGTGTCTTCATTTTTCTTTCTCCTTTTGAATGAAAAAAATATGATTCCGGAACTTCCGGCAGGGCAGGCACGGCTTTTCCGCAAATCTGCAAAAAAAAATCCGTGCCACAGAGATTTCCCCTGTAACACGGATTTATGCGGACAACATTTATCCTTACTGCTTATACCCCATCTGTAATGGCAGGTCTTCTGACTTGCAGATCATCCCTTTCACCGCGCCTTCCCGTCTTCAGCGTATGGTTTTATGCTTCAGACAGTGGCATTTTGCGGTTTGAGTCCCTGCTTACAGCGCCGGCCCAGCGTCACGGATTTTCACCGTGTTCCCTATTCTCCCCCGATTCGGAGGCACCATCACAGATTTTCAAAAATGATACAATATGTTAAAAGTCTTTGTTCAGGCAGAATCCTAATAATAAGTTCACCGGCAGGGCGGCTTGGCCGCCCTGTCTTTTGCAAGGAGAGCAATAACAACAAGCTCAGCGGCGCGAGGTGCGAGCGTCCGCTGGAGCGACTGGCTGGACGATTCCACTTCCAATAATAATTGGGTGCAACTCATAAATCATTGCATTTTCAACGGCTGTTTTAAGATCACCACGCCTCAATGCGTCTCGTACATCATCAAGTTTGTATGCATATTCAAGAGTGAGATATGGTGACCATTCATTTTCATGAACAATCAACTCTGCCTCTACCTCAGCCATGTACTTACCTTCATGAATATATTTGTTTTTTTTTCGATGCGTCATCGTTTTCTCTCCGAAAAAGTGTCATTCCAGCGTTGCGGATCGGGGTAGTAATCTGTTACCAACACTGCCGGTCGATCATGTCCTTTTGGTATTCCCCAAACCACATGAACAGGATACCCGGAATTATCTTTCTGAAGAACAGGAACTGCTGCGCCTTTTGGATAATTTGGATAATCTTCTATCAATACAGCATTTCTAACTCCATGAACGATTTCTCTGGCAGTGAGATTGTCATTTGACAGCTCATCATATCCATGTTCGGATATCAGAATATCTCCGGCATCAGCAAGCCTTTGTATTTTTTCTAATGTTTTACTCACACATTATCCAGTATTTCATGGTGATTGTCATCGTTTCGCCCAACATAATTAAGCGGTTGCCGTCCCGATAGGTCGGCAATCCGCCTGAATGATGGGGTTATGCCGGGCTGCTTCACATATCAATATCCGACTGTTTTAGTAAGGTTCCATATATTTTATGGGATAAAGATTTCAGAAAACCGGACTGTTCCGGGGAATCCATTTTTTTTATACCACAAAATATATGGAAACCTACTTTTCTCCGCTTTTTTTCGGGGCTTTTTTCACAACGTCAATTCCGGTAGGCATTTCAAACCGTTTCCTTTGGTTTATTATTTCCTCTATTGTGACTATGTTTATCCTGCTGTAGTCACGCCCCATAAGCGGATGATGATAAACTCCTGCCGATACCGCTTCTTCAATCATCGGTTTTGTCGGCGGATTCAGCGTAATAAGAAATGCTATTTCCGCTTTTTCTCTCTGCCTGTCATTATTCAATGTGGCTATTATTTCACGTTTTACGCTGCCGGACTTGACCTGAAAGATTGCCTTGCCTGTATCAGTTCCTGAAGTCACAAAATAGGCAGTGCCGTCAATTCCCTTATCTGCTCCTTTTTTGTCATTCGGAACCCCACGGTTGTTTGTGTATGTGAGCAATGCCCATTTTTCAAATTCTTTGCGCAGACGGTCATCTTTCTTTTCTGCCAATGCACGGGCGGATTCTATATCTCTGGGTATCCCGTCAAGCATGACTTTCTTTAAAATTTTTTTGCCGAAACTGTCCTCAAGTCTTTTCAGGATAAGGCTGATACTCTGATAGGTTATGTCAATGCCTATCCAGTTCCTTTTCAGTCTTTCCGCAACCGCTACAGTCGTGCCGCAACCGCAGTATACGTCCAGAACCGTGTCGACTTTGCTGCTGGCTTTGATGATTTTTCCCAATAATGTTTCCGGTTTTTGGGTAGGATAACCCATACGTTCTTTTGCTGCCTGATTAATAATTTTTATTTCCCACCAATCACGGGGCAATACGCCTTTATCTGCATATTGGCGGTATGTATTTTCATTTTCTTCTTTTGGATCATTTCTCCCGTCTTTATAACTTAACCGATAATAGCCTTTTTCATCTTTAAACTTAAATTTGTTTTTTAATGTATACTCGCTGTAAGGTTCCATCACATCACTATAATTGAATGTATAATTATTTGTTTTTGTATAGAAAAAAATTATATCATGTTTTCTGTTAAAATGGTTTTTCGATAATTCTCTTTCTTTATAACACCAGACAATTTCATTCCTGAAATCCCCGCCTTTCGGACAAAACACAGAATCAAGTATCAGCTTCAGATAGTGGCTGCAAGTCGGATCGCAGTGCAGATAAAAGCTGCCTGTCGGTTTCAACACCCTTTGGATTTCGGTTATTCTCAAAGTCATACTTACAAGGTACGCTAAAAGACTGCTTTCTTTTATTACACTTCTGAGACCTTTGATAAGTTCAACAGTCTGTACCGTAAACCTGCCGCCTTCATTCAAAGTGATTTCCTGATACCCCTGAACTGACAGACTGTCCCTGACCACGTATCAATAAATGCCTGCGCCTGCGCTTTATCTTCCCCTACATTAAGATATATAGACTTTAAGATAATACTTTTGGGGTAAAACAATCAATAAATTAAAGACAAAAATTCTGATTTTGGTTATAATACGGGAAACTTCCCGTGAATATACAGATCAGAATAACAAAACAGACTGTCAGTAAACTTAAATATATTATGGATCTTACTACCGGACAAAAATCATTTCAAATTGCATAACTGATGAAATTTAAAG
>CAZHPS010000131.1:0-15084 GCA_964534335.1 uncultured Desulfobacterales bacterium | reverse complement strand
TGATGAACTTGATGAACACACCAATATCCACATCATTGAAATCAATGGAAACAAAGCGTTCCCCATTTCCGTTTCCGTTTTCGCTGCCATTGCCATTTTCTTCCTGCGCGCTGCATACACATGGAATAACAGTCAGCATCACTGCCAGAAACACAATGCAGAAAAACCCTGTGCATGGCCCCATATGGATTTTCATTGATTTTTTCCGCTCCTGTCCGTGCCTATTCAATATTGTATTCAATCTGCTCTGTCTTTCCTCTCCGTTTTATCTCAACAGACACATTGGAAGAGGATTTCAGGCTGTTGTAAAACTTCAGAGCATCATCCACAGACTGTATCTTCTGCCCGTCCACCCCTGTGATAATATCCCCGCTTCTCAGCCCCAGTTTGCTGAAAATCGAATCCCGCTGAATCCGCGACAGGGTCAGCCCGTCCGGCTGTCCATCCTTAAAATGCGGACGGATCTTGGCCTGTTTCATCAGATTGTTCACATCATTGATGGCCTCCTCAATCTGACTCCGTTCCAGCGCGATCCTCTGCGTATCACCCTGACTTTCCTCTGCAGAGCTTATGCCGGGAATCGGAAAAGGCATGGGCATAGGCATGGGCGGAACCTCACCTCCAGGCCCGGGCGCCGGCCCTTTGGCAACAGCCTTTCCCCCCGGATTCTCCATGCTCAGGGTCTCATCCTTCCCATTGAACGTGATGACAATTTTTTCCCGCAGAATCTGCTTTACCACAGCACCCTCAACAGCATCACCAATATGATACAGATTCTGTTTTTTCTGTTTGGATTCCTCAATCACTGCATATGCCCGGTCAGCATCACCCGTCACCGTTCCCCACAGCTTCAGTTTCAGACTGGTTTCCTTCAACTGATCCACATCAGTCGGCGGAGGAGGTGTATCCTCTTTTTTTTCCTCTTCTTGGGTTCTGAACAGATTCCTTTCCTCAATATCCTTATAATAAGACAGGGGACGGAAAACTGTTTTCTCCGGACTCTCTGCGGACGACCGCACCTCCGCAGCAGGAATATCATCATAATCCATCCGGGATATCAGCATTTTGTAAAATCCATCCACCCCCAGATACAGCCCCGCTGCAATAAACAGCATATTCACCGCATACATATAATGCCGTGTTACAAACATATTAACCTCCCCGGAAATTGCCGGATGTCCGGCTCTGCCTGTTCAGTGTCAGTTATCATCCCGTTCATACTGTACGCAAAAATCTCTGACACCGTACACCGTGTTTTACTGCATCAGAAACTCAGGCTTTTCCAAACTCCCCCTGATTTTAAACGGGAAATCCGCTTTGCCCCGGTTTGATTTGAACAAAAGAGCGGCCATACCCTCTCCCATCTGCGCAATCATGGAGGGATGCGGTCTGATGCTCCCGGCCAGATCCACAGCACTTTTTCCCAAAGGCTGTTTCAGTCCAACGGTTCCCATCATATTACCACCCAGCATATTTCCCTTCACTGTGCATTCTTTGATCTCCAGATGCACCATATTCTCCAGCCCCAGTTTCGTGCTCATATCTGTAAATGTCAGTTTTCCCAGACTGAAAAGGGGCGTTCCCAGTTCCACAGTCAGATCCCTTACCCTCAGATCCGCCTCTCCCTTTCCTGTGGCATCACTGCCGCTGTAAGTCACTGTGCCTTCAAGAATCCCGGATACCTTATGCCCTGACAGGTTCTGCATGGCCTCAATCTCTTTTATCTTAATACCGGACAGCACTGCATCTGCCATTACTGTTTTCCCATCAGCTTTTTCCCCGGCTTGTCTTTTCACGCGCCCCTCCACAGTTCCACCATACATTTCCGCGCGGAAATCCATCGCGGGTGAAGATCCGAAAAGGGAAAAAAAACAGGGGCTGATTTTTAACGCATCAGCCTCAATCACCCTGTCCCCATCCCGGATCTCAACCGGAAAAAACACCAGTCCCGGTCTGGGACCGCCGGGCCGCACATCCCCGATATGCAGGGCATACCCAGCATTTTTTGCACGGTATTCAGCATATTTTTTAATTTCCACCCCGGGAAAAAGCCGGTAAAGAAAAAAAATCAGCGCACAGAAAAACCAAACCGTATAAAACACATATCTTTTTTTCATCATGAAACCTCATGGGCCTCAACCTGCAGAATCACATCAAGAAATCCCTCTGTCCCGGACTTGGAAAAAGAGGCCCTGCGGATAAACACCATATTCGGAGACGTCTCCACCATGTGAAGATAGGGCGTCAACTGCTTCATATTGATCCCCCGCAGTTTCATTTCCACCAGAGACACTGTCCAGGGGCTGTCCTTTGGTTTTGATTTTGATGGTTTCATATATTCAATATTGTCCTTCAGCCCGGCCTTTCCCCCAAGATCATCCAGAAAGGAAAAGAGCGTAAAATTCTTGGAACGGGCCGTAAAATACTGCTCCGAAACCTTTGTCCTGCCTTTGAGTTCCTCATATTCAGAGCGGAGCTGCTGCATTTTTTCCAAAGTTTCGGATTTGGCTGCCAGGGAACGCCGGAGCTGCTCCCGCTTTTCCATAAAAGGACTCACAATCAGTTCAATCAGAAGATACACACAGACAAAAAACACGCCCGCAGCCAGTGCGTATCTTTCCCTTCTGTTCAGACTGCTGAGTTTCATAAATCCACCTTTATTTTAAAATTCACCCTGTTTATCTTCTGATCCTTGCTCGTGGAACTGATAGTCACTTTTCTGAAAAGTGTGGAACCCTCCAGCGAGGTCTGAATACTGTCCACAGAATTGAATGTGTCTGTATCCCCGGATATAAGAATGCTTTCCGGATCCATCACCATACGGGAAAACTCCACGTCAATTTCTTTGGGAATCTTCTGACTGATTTCATTGAGCAGATCCGTAATCCTGATATTCCGCCCCCCCTCCCCGGGAACAGCCGCATTTTTCCGCAAATCCTCCAGCCCCACCTGCATCTGGTGCAGCGGATTCACAATCCTCTGCACATCCGGAAATACGGATTTGAATATCTCCGCAATCCGGCTGTCCAGACGATCAATCCGTTTCTGCATCACAAGTGCTTCAGTCATAAAATTGGCAAAGCCCAGCAGAGCAAGCACGGCACAGAACACGGCCACCCTGATCAGGTTCTTTTTGTGAACAGCCCATTCCTTCCGTGCCGCAAACATTCCCCTGCGGAAATTGAGACCGTTTTTTCCCCCCAGTTCGGTCAGAGCAAGGGCCAGTGCATTGTCCATCTGTCCGGGCCGCCATTCAGCATCCGGAGAAAGCCTGATCCGGTTTCCCCCCCTTTCCAGCAGATTTGCATATTTTACAGGAATCCCCGTGAGTCTTTCCAGTTCCCCGGCAATATTTCCATCTCCGGTGTCTCCGCACACAAACACCTGTTCCGGCTCAAATGTCTGAAAAAACATATCCTCAAATGCCAGCAGAGTCTGTCCAATCAGGGCCCCGGCCAATTTACCCCTTTCATCCCCTGAACCCTGGACCGGAAAACACCGCATCAGATGAATTTTGCCGGAAAGCACAATGAACATCGTGCCCACCCTTTCCCCCATATCCAGCAGAATCCAGTTTTCAGGCATTTTTTCAGACATATTCAGACATACCGCAGTCGGATACGGTCCCGGCATCACAGTTCCGGGATCCACCCGGAACCCCAAAAGTGTGTCAAGACAGATTTTCATCTCAGACTTTGGAATGCTCAGTGCGACAATGTCTGTCTGATCCGGCTGATCCGGAACCTGCCGTACCGTAAGAAAATCTGTAATCACCTCATCGGCAGGAAAAGGAAGCAGGGGCTCCAGTTCAAACGGAAGGACCTGCCCGATTTTTTTCGCATTCCTGAAAGGAATCCGCACATTCCGGAAAGAAATATGATTCGCAGGAAAAGAGGCCGCACACACTGCCCCGGACAGAGACATTCTGCCATTGAGTTCAGTCAGCGCAGTCCCAAGTCCCTCTGCCCATGTTCCGGCCTCAGGTATGGACACAAGACCGGTTCCGGCAATCCGGTTTTCGCCCATACTGCTCTCAATGAGCACTGCTGCCACCCTGTCACAGCCAATATCCAGTCCCAGTATTTTTCTGCTCATAAAATCCCATCCATTCCCTTCAGCACATGCAATGCCTTATTCCAGCTGCCACTCCAGAATTCTGCATGTCCATCTTCTTTTTTTGTCCTGCTCGCGTTGAACCACCACATTCAGGCTCATTTCCGTATCATTGAGGTTTGCCGTTGCTTTGATCCGGAACACATCACTGGATACCGCAATCAGATTCGGATCAATCTGCAAATCTCCGGGAATGTCCGGCACATTTTTGTACCATGTCGGCGAAGCCAGGTCTGTATTCACAAAATTGCCATCCTCTTTTTCATTCCGGTAATCAAAAATGGCCTGAGCGTAATCCGTGTTTTCCGAAGGCATCATGGCAATCAGCACAGGCAGATCGGCTGTGTTTATATTTATTTTTCCTGCAAAAACAAAGTCTCTGTCTTCTGATTTTGCTTTTGCCCTGGTCATGCCGTGAACAGTCATATATTTGCCAAGTCCCCCGGCATCTTTCACAGCTCCGGTCATTCCGGCAGAAAGATCCTGCCCGCTTTCCCCGCTTTGTTTGGCACCGCTGAAAAGTTCCGGAGTAATGCCTTTGACCATCATCAGCTCATCAATATGCCGGAAAGGCCCGTTCGCGGCTTTGTAAGGCGGATCCAGACTTTCATAATAATCACTTTCCGCGCCGCTGAGGCCGGTTGTGGCATCATCATCCCCGGAATCCAGCCAGTCTTTGACTGAATTGACAATGGCCGCTGCATCCATGTCAGGGTTTTTTTCCCTGTCATCGGGTGCTACTGTCTGTGCGATGAGATTCCGTGTGAACCGATCCCACATGATTTTCTGGGTTTCATTGAAATGCTGCCCCTTTGGAAAAACCACCAGAGAGTTCACCTGAATTTTGCCAAGTTCATCTGTAATGGAAAATGTCATCCTTCCTTTTTCCAAAGGAATCTCCGCGAGCACCTCTGCTATTTTTCCCGGATCAGCCCAGTCTTCCTGTATGGAATCAATGGGCGACTGTGTTTTGTCTTTAATCAGCATGGACATTGCCACATGAACGCCTGCATAGGCCATCTGTGTCAGGGTCTGCCGATCCCGCGCAGAAGCTGTGGCCTCAACTGCAGCGCGCACCCTGCGGTTGAGTTCCAGTGCACCCGCGATCATCAGAGTGATAACCGTCAGTGTGATAAGCAGTGCCATTCCCCTGCTGTTGTCAACAGTTTTTTTCATTCAGGTGTTATTCCTCAAATGCAGTCTTTGACTGGCATAAAACGGGCATCGTATAATTTTTTCAAAAAAAAGTAAAGATCTTTCATACACTCACACTGGCAGGATTCAGGACAGATATTCCCCACTTCCCTGTTTCAGACACATCTGTTTCGGATGGAACCAATGTTTTCTATCCGGCATTCCACCACATTTCCTGATTTAAGGCTGATGGGCGGATTTCTGAATATACCCACGCCTGAAGGCGTTCCAGTGGAAATAATATCACCCGGACACAGGGTCATGTCCCGGCTCACATATTCAATAATAAAAGGAATATCAAAGATCAGGTCACAGGTATTGCCGTTTTGCATCACTTCCCCGTCCACCAGTGTTTCCAGATGCAGATTCGCAATATTTCCAATTTCATCCGCTGTGACAAGAGCAGGGCCGATAGGAGCGAACGTGTCAAAGGATTTGCCCCGGAACCACTGACCGTCACCGAACTGCGCCTCTCTGGCTGAAACATCATTCATCACCATATATCCGGCCACAAAATCAAAAGCTGCAGAACGGGAAATGCGTTTTCCCTCCCTGCTGATGACCAGGGCCAGTTCCACTTCCCAGTCCACCTTTGTGCTGCTTTCCGGCAGGAAAATGGGATCATACGGGCCATTGACTGTATTGGGTGTTTTGCAGAAAAGTATGGGTTTTTCCGGTGTTTCAAAACCGCCTTCTCTGGCATGTTCAGCATAATTTTTTCCCAGACAGATGATTTTGGACGGATGGCATACAGGCGGGCCGATGCGGACATCTGTTTTTTCCCCGGCCTCTGTCACCTGTGCAGCCTTTTCCATCCATCCCTGCCGGAAAAAATTTTCCCCAATATCCGGCATGTCCGGAAAAATCTTTCTCAGATCAACAATTCCCCCGTTTTTCAGCAAACCCGGTTTTTCCTTTCCTTTTTCTCCGAACCGTATCAGTCTCATTCTCCGCTCCCTATATCATTATATATTAAACAGTTGCATTTTTAAATACTTTCCTTCCGCCCAATCCGCTAATGCATTCACTGTCATGTGTATTTAATAAGTAAAGTTTCAGAAATTTTCGGGCATAAAATTTTCAGAAAAATCGGATTTTTCCGAAAAATCCGGTTTTTTGAATACACAAAAATTTTTGTTTGCCTACTTACCGCCGACTTACTGCACCGGAATTTATCAGGCAAAGGAAAAAAGATCAATTGGGAAAAGAATGTATTTGCAGGAAGGAATAACCTCTGTCGGCCCCTGAAAAAATCCCCATCGATTATCCCTGTATTTGTCCATTCCCTGATCGACCCGCGCAGATATTCTGATTTTTATGTAATACCAAAACAAAGGCCGTAAGTCAAACCCTATAATACCGATTCACCAGCCCGGAGGAGTGCAAAAATTAAGCGGAGCGGTTTTTTGCACAGACAACAAAAGTTGAGGAAAATACTATAATTTATAATAATTTGATTTTTATTAAAAAAATTTATTTTTAAATATCCTGTGATCTTGTCATGACACTAAATCTGCATATTCAGAAAAATATTTTTTTCTTGTGAATTATGCTTTGTATGGTGTATATGGAATCAGGGATTTTATCAGGGATTCGCCTCCTGACTGCCCGGACAGTCAGAAAATCCGGATACAGTGACTGGGCTTCCATAAGGTGATTTCCAGAAAAGAATATCCCGGAAAAGCAGCATAAGCTTCCGGCCTGTGCCCTGTGCCTGTGAACTGAACCGGGATATTTATTTTCAGAAAACACCTAAATATTTTCAGAAAATCCGTTTTTTGTCAAATTCCATTTTTTTAGGAGTTATACCAATTCACCATTTATTTGATACAGTAAGTAAGGTTCCATAACTTTTCGGATATAAACTGTTTATTCATAAGGCACAATCTGGAAGCTTATGCTGCTTTTATACCTGAAAATTTATGGTTGCCTACTTATTGTCAGTTTTTCCGCTGTTGAGCGTGTGCAAAAAACCGTTTTGCCCAATTTCTGCAATCCTCCGAATTTGCATTCCGCATTGTATAAAACCAATGGCGAATTGGTATAATTTCGGCATAAGCACTTGGAAGGTTACTTAAATAAAGCAACATAACTTTTATGGTATAATGTTTTCAGAAAAACCGGATTTTTTGGAATCCGATTTTTTATACATGGAAACTTTCGGTTGGATACTTATCTGAAGGACGTCATAAAAAAAGCTATGTCAAAACAGGCCATTCACGAATATTACAGCAGACTGGATCAGTATAAACGATTCGGCGGGACCAAAAATGAAAGTTCCATACGCCGTGCCTTTGCCAATCTTCTGGAGGAGTACTGTGTTCCGAAAAATCTTGTTCTGGTGGATGAACTTGCACTTAAAACATCCCGGAAAAGGCCGGATGGCACAGTAAAGGATGCGCTGCAGCTTGACTGGGGACACTGGGAAAGCAAAGATCCGGCTGATGATCTGGATGGGGAAATCCGGAAAAAACTGGAACTGGGATACCCGAAATTCAACATTATTTTTGAGAATTCCCAAGAGATTGTGCTGATACAGCAGGGCAGAGAAATCATGCGGTGCGGCATGAAGGACGCTGATGCCCTGCACGCTGTGCTGACTGCGTTTGTAAGTTATCAGCGTCCTGAAATAAAGGAGTTTCATCTTGCTGTTGAAAAATTCAGGGCCGATATTCCTGATATTGCGGAAGCCCTGCGCTCCATGATTGCCAAAGAGGAAAAGACAAATCAGGATTTCAGGCGGGAAAGAGGGGATTTCCGGAAACTGTGCAGAAAAAGCATACATCCGGAGATTTCGGACTTTGACATACAGGAAATGCTCATACAGCACATTCTCACGGCTGAGATATTTGACACAGTGTTCGGTGACAGCCATTTCCACCGTGAGAACAATATCGCAAAAAAGCTGGAAACAGTTGTGAACACCTTTTTCACAGGAACCCTGCGCAGAAACACACTGTCCGGAATTGACAGTTATTACAGAGCGATAAAGGCTGAAGCCGCCCGGATTGACAACCATCATGAAAAACAGAAATTTCTGAAAGTGATTTACGAAAATTTCTACAAAGCCTACAATCCCAAAGGAGCCGACCGGCTGGGAATTGTTTACACACCCAATGAGATTGTGAAATTCATGATCGAAGGCACAGACTGGCTGCTGGAGAGGCATTTCGGGAAATCCCTTGCAGACAGGGATGTGGAAATCCTTGATCCGGCCACAGGAACCGGCACATTCATCACTGAAATCATTGAGCATATTCCTCCGCAGTATCTTGAACACAAATACAGAAACGAGATGCACGCCAATGAAATCGCCATACTGCCTTATTATATAGCGTGTCTGAACATTGAGTACACCTGGCAGCAGAAGATGGGAAGATATGAACCGTTTGAAAACATTGTGTTTGTGGATACATTGGACAATCCCGGTTTTGATCATGAATACAAAGGAAAACAGAAGACTCTGAGGGGATTCGGGCTGAGTGCGGAAAATCCTGCACGCATAAAAAAGCAGAATGAGAAGAAAATTTCAGTGATTATCGGAAATCCCCCTTACAATGCGAAGCAGCAGATTTACAGTGATTTCAATCCGAACCGGAAATACAGAAGAGTGGATGATCGGATTAGGGAAACGTATATCAGACAGGGAACAGCACA
The DNA here is from genome assembly GCA_964534335.1 of uncultured Desulfobacterales bacterium. Taxonomy (GTDB): domain Bacteria; phylum Desulfobacterota; class Desulfobacteria; order Desulfobacterales; family Desulfococcaceae; genus JAABRU01. Next base: position 6,120 of record CAZHPS010000131.1, on the reverse strand, counting down.
GAATCAGACTGCTGTTTATGACATGTACACGCGCTTTTTCCGCTGGGCGGGCGACCGGATTGACGAAAACGGAATCATTGCCTTTGTCACAAACCGCAGTTACATTGACAGCCGCACCCTTGACGGATTCCGCAGAACTGCTGCGGAGGAGTTTGATGATATTTACATTGTTGACACACTCAGCGATGTGAGGAAAAATCCCTCCATTGCCGGGACAACACACAATGTTTTCGGAATCCAGACCGGGGTTGCAGTGGCTTTTCTTGTGAAAACAGCGGAAAACAGTAAAAAGAAAGCAGGAATCCATTACTTCAGTCTGACCGATGAAATGCGGAAGAATGAAAAACTGGAATGGTTCAGGGAAAACAGAATCAGCCGCATTCCGTTCCGCTCTGTCATTCCTGACAGAAAAAACAACTGGCTGCATATGCAGAACAATGATTTTGATGAGTTTGTCCCTCTGGCTGACAGGGAGGTCAAAGCAGGAAAAAGCAAAAAAGCCCTGTTTGAACTGTATTCAGGCGGTGTCAAATCCCAGAGGGATGACTGGGTTTATGATTTCTCAAAAGAGAATCTGATCAAAAAAATGAAATGTTTTGCGGATGTGTATCAGAAGACGGTTATAAACAAAAAATTCAGGGGCAGAAACACCATCAAATGGGACAGGGAACTGACAAAATATATGGAAAGGGGAATTGAAAAAGTGTTTGAGGAAGAAAAGATTCTCCGTTCCCTTTACCGGCCTTTTACAAAAAAATATTTTTATTTTGACAGGCATTTCAACGGAATGACCTATCAGTGGTTCAGCATTTTCAGGCCAGGGGAAAAGACAAGGTGCATAGCCTTCAATGTGGGTTCAAATGAAATCATCCATCTGGCAGCAGACACAATTGTTCAGGGAGGTGCATTATTGACAGGGGGAGGAAGCACGCAGGCTGTTCCTGAATACTGCTTTGGCAAAGACGGCACGCGGATCAGCAATGTCACTGACTGGGGCCTCAAACAGTTCACCACTCAATATCAGAATGAAAATATCAGCCGGGAGGATATTTTTCATTATGCTTACGGAGTGCTGCACAATCCCGCATACCGGAAAAAATATGAAACAAACCTGAAAAGGGAATTTCCCCGCATTCCTTTTTACCGGGATTTCCGCAAATGGGCGGACTGGGGAAAAGAACTCGCGGATTTGCACATCAGTTATGAAAATGCTGATCCGTATCCTCTGGAAATTCATGAGATAGCGCACAAAGAGAATCCCAAAGCAAAACTCCGGGCGGCTGAGGAAAAGGGGGAAATCATTCTGGATGAAAACACCTCTCTTTCCGGCATACCTGACAAAGCATGGGAATACAGACTCGGCACCCGCTCCGCACTCCACTGGATTCTTGACCAGTACAGAGAAAAAACGCCGAAGGATAAAACCGTTGCGGAACAGTTCAATACTTACAGATTTGCGGATTACAAAGAAACCGTCACTGATCTGCTGAAACGGGTCTGCACTGTGTCCGTGAAAACCGCTGACATTATGACCATGATGGAAAAAGAGGAACCGCATATCTGAACCGGCCGGTTCATCCGAAATATTTCCTGACCTCTGTTGACAATTTTCCCCTGTTTTTTTATGATTGACCAGACTGAAACCCGAAAATTATTCCGAAAAAATTACAAGGAGGAGCCATGAAAGATCTTTCCCCCCCAGATACCGGTTTTCATTACATGACACGCCGTCATTTTCTGTGGACAGTTTCATTATCATCCCTGGGGCTTGCAATGGGATGTGCAGTTGACCCGGTAACAGGTCAGAAAACCCTGATGCTGGTTTCCGAAAATCAGGAAATTCAGATGGATAGGCAGTATTCACCTTCCCAATTTTCATCTGACTACGGTAAAACCAAAGATTCTGCTCTGAACAGTTATCTGAGCGAAGTGGGCAGAAAAATGATTCCCCACACCCACCGTCCCGGAATGCCTTACAATTTTCAGGTGGTCAATGCCACCTATGTCAATGCGTATGCCTTTCCGGGCGGAACCATTGCAGCCACACGCGGCATTCTCCTGAAAATGGACAGTGAAGCAGAGCTTGCCGCGCTTCTGGGGCATGAAATGGGGCATGTCAACGCACGGCATACAGCCGAGCAGATGTCCAAAGGTCAGGTGACATCGCTGGTGCTGGGACTTGGCACTGCCCTTGCCGGGTCCAAATATGCGGATGTTGCGGGGCAACTGGGGCAGATCGGGGCAGGTATGCTGCTTGCATCCTACAGCCGGGACAATGAACGCGAGGCAGACGCTCTTGGCAACAGATACATGGTTCAGGCCGGATACAGCACCCAGGGATTTGTGGGACTGATGGAGATGCTCAACAGTATGTCCAAAAGCAAACCCGGATATTCGGATATTCTGTTTTCCACCCATCCCATGAGTGATGAACGCTATTCCGCAGCCGTGCAAAGTGCACAGACCACCTATGCAGGCACAAAGAATTTTCCCCTGAACCGGGAGCGGTATATGGATCAGACAGCCGGACTCCGCAGGATCAAAGACGCGATTGAATCCATGCAGAAGGGGGAAAGTGCGATGGGCAAAAAGAATTATGATCAGGCCGAATCCCTTTTGCAGAGTGCCCTGCGTCAGGCTCCGGGGGATTACGCAGGACTGGCCATGATGTCCAAATGCCTGCTGGCCCAGAAAAAATATGACCAGGCCGAGCAGTACGCGGAAAATGCAAAACGTGCCTATCCCGGAGAAGCCCAGGCATACCATCTCAGCGGTTTTGCCAAACTGCAGATGAAAAAATACGGCCCAGCGTACTGGGAATTTGAGGCATGTGACAAGGCCATTCCCGGAAATCCCACACTTACTTTCTTCAAAGGATACTGTCAGGAGGGAATGGGGGGCAGAAAACAGGCAGCAGATCTGTACAACACTTATCTTCAGTCAGTTCAGAAAGGGGATTATGCCCAGCACGCCTATACCCGTCTGTCAGAATGGGGATATATCCGCAAAAAATAAACTGTTCAGACGCATTGGCGTTTTGTTTCTGCTGGTAATGGCGTTCCTCTGCTGCCGGACAGTCAGCGCATTTGAAATTCCCGATCCCGGAAAGGTGTATCTCATTTTTTCCGCTCAGACTGGAAAAGCTCTGCAGGTGGCTGACGCGGGAATGGAAAATCTCGCGAATATCGAGGTTTCTGTTCCCCACGGCGGCATCAGTCAGAGCTGGAGATTCAAACCCGCGGGATCGGGGTATCCTGAGCATATTTTTTCCCTTGTTTCTGTGAAAAGCGGCAAGGTCATAGATGTAATGGGATACAGCCGGGAGGACGGAGCCAATGTCCAGTTGTTCAAATATTACGGAACCAACAACCAGAAATGGCGGATTGTCGCTGCAGGGGATGAGAGTTTCCGGCTCGTTTCACTCAACAGCGGAAAATGTCTGGACGCGGAAAATACCGGAAGCAGGGAAGCTGCCAATGTCCGGCAGTTTTCCTGCGGATCGGGAGGGGAGCAGATATGGAAGCTCAAAGTCAATCCCCGTGCCGAACAGGTAGTCAGGATTGTCTGCAAAAAAAGCGGCAAAGTACTGGATGTTTCAGGCAGCAGCCGCTCGGACGGGGCCAATGTCCAACTGTTTGGTTTTCATGGCAGAGGCAACCAGTTGTGGACCCTCTGGCTACATGGATTCCGGAACGGAGTCCCAACCTATGCCATTGTTTCCTGTCACAGCGGCAGGGTTTTGGATGTGGATGGGAAAAGCAGAAATGACGGAGCAAATGTGCAGCAGTTCCGCTACAGGGCCAACGATAATCAGCACTGGCTCATCGAACCTGCGGAAGGAAAATATGTCCGTATTATCTCTGTCAACAGCGGAAAATGTCTGGACACAGCCGGAAGTGATGATCGTGATAATGTCCGGCAGTTTGAATGCAACGGGGAAGATCAGCAGTTGTGGGAACTGGAGGAAGTGCGTGTGCCATAGTGTTCTGTCAAGGTTACGCTGACGGGTAAAAATGCCTTTGGTTTGGACAGTCACAGGAAAAACAGCCCGTCATTTAAATCTTGACAGAGTAAATTTCTGAAAATGAATATCCCGGTTCAGTTCAGGCACAAGCTGGAAGCTTATTCTGCTTTGGTGGGATATTCTTTTCTGTAAATAGACTAAAGCCCCTAAGGAGACCAGCCTGTGCAAGACAATGACATTGAAGAAATCGTTTCCCGGCCAATGACAGATGAGGAACGGTATTATGCGGAGCAGTTTTACAAAGAGCCGGTGGAAAGCATTAAACTGATTGAGGAAACTGCCAAATTTCTGATTGGCACAGGTTCGGGAACATCAGGTTTGTATCTGTCCGCGTTCAAACTGTCTTTCGGAGAGAACATTGCCACCCGCGGAATCTGGTATATGCCGTTTTTATTATGGACCTTTTCCATACTGGCCCTGATTCTGGTTTTGCTTCCCCGGAAATATGACACTGGCAGAAACGAGCCGGCATCTTACAAAGCCGCTTTTCTGAATGCGCAGAAAATCAAATACCGCTGGCTGGTCTGGGGAGCAGGATTTTTTGTTTTGGGTATTCTGACAGCGGTTTGTCCTTTTCTCAAATAATCTGCCAATGAATCAGCATAACGCATTCATAAGAAGGCAATCGGTCAAATCCGTTGATCCGGAACTGCCATCAGGGTGGAAAAAAATCCGCAAGGATTGATATTATTATAGAAAAAACTGAAAGAACGCAAATCAGAATCCCGAAAGGAATGACATTATCAACCGATATGCCACACTATCATAAGAGGTGATTATGGAGATGATGGAAGCTCAGGTTATGGATGCAAATCATCTGAAACTGCTGTATCCGATTCAGATACCGCCTTATTCAAAGATTATGATTGCCATCATATGGGAAAAAACTGATGACAGTGAGGATGAAGGCTGGTTTCGGCTTTCCCGGCAGGGACTTGAAGCAGCTTACGGCGAAGATGAACCCGAATATTCTGAAAAAATGATAAAAAAAATCAATCCGGATTTTTGCCATGAATGAGGGAGATGTTATTTTAACACCTCTGCCCCAAGCAGATGGAAAAATCAAAAACCGTCCGGCAATTGTTTTGCGTGAAATGCCGCCTTACAGAGATATTTTGGTATGCGGCATCAGTACCCAACTGCATCAGCTTGCCCCCGGATTTGATGAACTGATCCAGCAGGATGATGATGATTTTGCAGCAAGCGGAATTATCAGAGACTCACTTATCCGATTGGGATATTTGTCTGTATTGCCTCGCAAAAGTGTTTTAGGCAGTATCGGAGCCATTTCCCCTGAGCGTCACAAACGTCTGTTGCAAAGATTAAGTTCATACCTGATGGAAAAGTGTCAAAATAAAGGAGAATCATCAGATGAGTGAGAAAAAAGTTTTCAAAATCAATTGCACCAAATGCAAAAAACCCTTTCATGTGCGTTATCAGATCGCTGAACCCAATGCTGAGGGAAAAGCCGATGTATGGGTGGAATGTCCATATTGCAATGAAAAGCAGATGATTAACATTCCCCGGAAATATGTCGGGAAAGACAGAGAAATTGTCAGGGGCGAGTAAATGAAAGGAGGCAGGAGACCGCTATGATGAACGCATATACAATACAGCTTCCTGTATCCGCATTTTCTGTTCTTCGGAAAACACCGGCTGAATTTATTCAGGAAATGAAATATGCAGCAGTTGTCAAATGGTATGAACTGGGCGAAATTTCTCAGGATAAAGCAGCAGAGATAACAGGATTATCGCGGTATGAGTTTATTTTGCTGCTTAACCGCTATCAGGTTTCGGTTATTCAGTATTCTGAAGAAATTTTGGAAGAGGAACTGAAAAATGCCCGTTGACAAGGGCACTTTTCCTGTCCCGTAGGGACATACGAGAATAGCCCGGCAATTCATTGCCGGGCTTCCGTGAAACAGGAAAAAACAGAGGTAAAACCATGCAGAGCGAAAAACTGACCATTGCGCACAGCCTGTACGCGTTTTATGAAAGTCTGCCTGACGACATTCAGCAGACTTTTTTGCAGAAGCTATTCCACAATAGTCCGGTAATTTTCTGAAAAATACTTCACAAACATAATAATTTCATAT
>CAZHPS010000130.1:2101-15089 GCA_964534335.1 uncultured Desulfobacterales bacterium | reverse complement strand
TAAGGAGGTTTTTTCATGAAACTGGATGCCAAAATACCGGCCGGTCCCATACAGGACAAATGGGATAAACACCGTTTTGAACTCAAACTTGTCAACCCCGCGAACAAACGGAAATTCGACATCATTGTGGTGGGAACCGGTCTCGCGGGCGGAGCAGCGGCCGCAAGCCTGGGGGAACTGGGCTATAATGTAAAAAATTTCTGCATTCAGGATACGCCCCGCCGCGCGCACAGCATCGCGGCACAGGGCGGCATCAATGCAGCCAAAAACTACCAGAATGACGGTGACAGCATCTGGCGGCTTTTTTATGACACAGTAAAAGGCGGCGATTTCCGTGCCAGAGAGGCCAATGTTTACCGTCTGGCACAGGTCAGCCGGAATATTATTGATCAGGGCGTGGCCCAGGGCATTCCCTTTGCCCGTGAATACGGCGGACAGTTGGCAAACCGCTCTTTCGGCGGCGCGCAGGTCTCCCGCACTTTCTACGCCAGAGGCCAGACAGGTCAGCAGTTGCTGCTGGGTGCGTACAGTTCCCTTTCCCGCCAGATTGCAGCAGGAAAAGTGCAGATGTTCACCCGCCGGGAAATGCTGGATGTGGTTATCATCAACGGCAAAGCCAGAGGCATTGTGACCCGAAATCTGGTGACCGGTGAGATTGAAAAGCATGTGGGACACGCGGTTGTGCTTGCCACCGGCGGTTACGGCAATGTGTTTTTCCTGTCCACCAATGCCATGAACTGCAATGTCAACGCGGCATTCCGGGCTTATCGGAGAGGAGCATTCTTCGGCAATCCCTGCTATACCCAGATTCACCCCACCTGCATTCCGGTGCATGGAACCTATCAGTCCAAACTGACCCTGATGAGTGAAAGTCTGCGCAATGACGGGCGTGTATGGGTTCCCAAAAATCCGGGAGACAAACGCGCACCGGGACAGATTCCCGAATCCGAGAGATTTTATTATCTGGAGGAAAAATATCCCAGTTTCGGCAACCTTGTACCCCGTGACGTGGCTTCCCGCAATGCCAAAGATCAGTGCGATGCAGGCCGGGGCGTGGGTGAAACCGGGCTGGCTGTGTATCTGGATTTTGCAGACGCTATCAGACGCGACGGCAAAGATGTGATTGCCCGCAAATACGGCAACCTTTTCCAGATGTATGAGAAAATCACAGCACAGAATCCCTATGAAATGCCCATGATGATTTATCCTGCTGTGCATTACACCATGGGCGGTCTTTGGGTGGATTACAATCTGATGACCACTGTACCGGGACTGTATGCCACAGGCGAATGCAATTTCTCGGATCACGGCGCCAACCGGCTGGGTGCAAGCGCACTTATGCAGGGTCTTGCGGACGGTTATTTTGTCATTCCCTATACCATCGGCGGATACCTCGCGGGGGAAAAACTGGAGAGTGTGAACACAGATCATCCCGCATTCAAAGATTCCGTGGGTTATGTCACAGATCGGGTGAACAGACTCATGGCTGTAAAAGGCAAACGCACAGTGGATGATTTCCATCGCCAACTGGGCCAGATTATGTGGGATTACTGCGGCATGGCCCGGAACAACGCGGGACTGGAAAAAGCCAGAACCATGATTCAGGCACTGCGCGCGGAATTCTGGGAAAATGTCATGGTTCCGGGCAAAACCAATGATGTGAACCAGAGTCTGGAAAAAGCCGGACGTGTGGCGGATTTTCTGGAATTTGCAGAACTTATGGTCATTGATGCGCGGCATCGTCAGGAATCCTGCGGCGGTCATTTCAATGAAGGATTCCAGACCGAGGAAAATGAGGCCAGACGCGATGATGAAAACTTCTGCTACGCGGCCGCATGGGAATCCAAAGGACCGGATGCGGAACCTGAACTGCACAAAGAACCCCTGACCTTTGAACATGTGCATCTGACGCAAAGGAGTTACAAGTGACAGCAAAAAACATCAATCTCACGCTCAAGGTCTGGCGTCAGAACGGAGCCGCTGACAAAGGGCGTTTTGAAACTTATGAGGCAAGGGATATTTCCACAGACATGTCTTTTCTGGAGATGCTGGATGTGGTCAATGAAAAACTGACTGTGGAAGGCAGAGAACCCATTGCATTTGACAGCGACTGCCGGGAGGGAATCTGCGGACAGTGCGGGTCAGTGGTCAATGGCCGTCCCCATGGGCATGAAAAAGGCACAACCCTGTGCCAGTTGCACATGCGGCATTTTGACAGCGGCGACACCATCGCGATTGAGCCTTTCCGTGCAAAGGCATTCAAAGTGCTCAAAGACCTGATGATTGACCGCAGCGCGCTGGACAAAATTATTCAGGCAGGCGGTTATATTTCCGTGAACACGGGGGGCGCGCCTGATGCCAACAGCATTTCCATTCCCCAGGATGTTGCGGAAAAAGCAATGGATGCTGCCGCTTGCATCGGGTGCGGCGCATGCGTGGCCGCGTGTCCCAATGCCTCGGCCATGCTGTTCACCAGTGCAAAGATTTCCCAACTGGCACTCCTGCCCCAGGGAAGACCCGAAGCCGCAAAACGGGCCATTAACATGGTCCGGGCAATGGATGCGCTGGGATTCGGCAACTGCACCAATGAAAGAGAATGTGAGGCAGAATGCCCCAAGGAAATCTCCATTGTCAACATTGCAAGGATGAACAGGGAATTTCTGAAGGCGTCTTTCTTTTCTGATGTGATGTAATCTTTTCTTTCCAATTGAATTTTCTCTTTTAAACTCTGAGGGTTTTGAAAACCCTCAGAGTTTTTTTCAGACAAATATTTCCTTAACATCATCAATAAGCATCGGTGCATTATGAAACTGAAGATCATTTTTGAACCAAGCGAAGAAGGCGGTTATACAGTATATGTTCCAGGCCTGCCCGGATGTATCAGTGAAGGCGATACCAAAGAGGAGGCATTGTCCAATATCAGAGAAGCAATAGAACTTTATCTGGAACCGGCAGAAGATGACATGATTTACGCAGACAATAATGAAATCATGGAAATTGCTGTATGAGCAGAATGCCAAGTCTTGGATATGACAGAATTATCAGGGCATTGCAAAAAGACGGATGGGTAGTTGCACGTCAGAAAGGCAGCCATATCCGTTTACAGAAACATACTGAAAACGAAGTCCTGAAAATTACCGTGCCTGCACATCTGCCGGTTAAGCGATCCACTTTGTCACATATTCTTAAACAGGCGCATATTACAACAGAAAAATTCTGTAACTTATTGTAACTAATGGCTTGATAATAACCAAAAGATAAAATTCGTTTCTTTGCCATCTTATGCAGCAAATCTGAATCTGACTGACTGAACGTTTTTGGAAATATGCCAAAGAGCATCCGGTAAAAAATAAATTTATAATAAATACAAGCTATTCCGTGCAAAAAATTTTTCAGTTTCTGAACAATACCGGGGATCATTATGTTGAAAATTAAAATAATTCTAATTCAGTTCATCCTTATTGCATCTGTTTTTCCTTTATCAGGATACAATGTATTTGCCAGGGATATTTCTATCGCGAATCAACGCCTGTTAAAAGCGGCAAAAGAAACTGATTTGTCAGAAGTAATTGAATGCATTAAAGAAGGTGCTGATGTTAATGTGAGAGATAACATCTTGAATACGCCTCTGATTCTGGTTTCTTCAAAGAAATGCGTTAAAGCTGATTTGCCATGCGCAGATCAGACTGCAAAAATTGCGACTCTGCTGCTGGAAAACGGGGCTGATACTGATTTGGAAAACAGGCAAAGAAGAAACGCATTCTATCTGGCTGTCAGGAACTGCAATATCCCATTGGTTGAAGTGCTGGTAAAGCACGGAGCATCATTGGAAAAAGGAGGTTCGTCAGTTTTCAGTCTGGTAAATTATTCAAGAAACGGCTTATCATTTGAGGCAGCGGCAGAAATGGTAAAATATCTTTCCGGCCTCGGAATGAATCTGGATATTAAGAGCGGTTACGAAACACCGCTTATCTATGCTCTGAAGATAACAAAAGACACGAATATGGCAATTGCTTTATTGGATGCCGGGGCTGATCCCCTTTTTGAAAATGAATACGGACAAACTGCTTTAAAATGGGCTGCCTGTTTTAATGATTCCAAAGTGCTGCAAAGGATGCTGTCGGATTGCCGCCCGGAGGATTTAATCAGCAATAAAAAAAATGCAGCCATGCCCATTCACGGAGCTGCGTCTTTCGGATATTATAAAAATGTCAAATTATTATTGGAAGCAGGATCAGAAGTCGATCCGAAAGGGAAGCACGGCAGAACACCGCTTTTTTTTACAGCATTTAACAAATATCCGTTTGCACTGAAGGACTATATCAATACTGCCAGCATACTGATAGATGCCGGTGCAGATATCAATGCTGCGGATGATCGGGGAGATACGGTACTGAATGCCGCAGCAGAGTACGGATATCCTGAATTTATGGAATTGCTTATCAATAAGGGTGCAGAAGTCAATCATAAAAACAGACTTGGTATAACAGCCTTATATACACTTGCATTTCGGGGGCATACGAAAGCCATTGAAACAATGTGCAGGACAGATGCAAATCTCAATGAGATATTTGATGACGGAAGAACAGCAGTCAGTGTTGCACTTATATCCTGTAACTTTGATTCTGCTCTTGCACTGATTTCCTGCGGAGCTGATGTTTCCATTGCAGACAAAAACGGCGAAATACCTTTGTTTCATGCAGCTTCGAGGTCTGCGGAAGTGGTAAGGAAACTGATAGAACACAAAGCAGATGTCAATGTCCGTTCTGTTCGCAATGAGACACCTGTGATGGTTTCAAAAAATGCGGATATCGCCGAGATGCTGATTGAAGCCGGTGCTGATATAAAAGCACCTGACGGAATCCGGATATTATGCCATGCAGCAAATAAACAGGGTTTTGCCGGTGTTATAAAAAAACTGATGGATAACGGAATTGATGCGGATACATGCTGCCTTCATGATACAACGCCCCTGATGATGGCAGAAGATATTGCTGTGGCAGAAGTTCTGCTCAAAGCCGGTGCGGATATAAATCTGATTGACCGTTTTGGGCAGACCGCATTGTTCCATGCCGCAGTAAAAAGCCATTCAGCGCCGACGTCAGCAATTGTAAAAACTCTGATAGAAAAAGGAGCGGATGTCAATATAATGTCGTATCATAAGCAGCCTCTGCTGATGGTTACAGAGAATACGGATGTCATAAAAATGTTAATTGAAGCAGGATCAGATATTTTTCAGAAAGATAAAAACGGTAACACTGCTCTTGACATGGCGAAAAGAACCGGGAGAAAAGAAAAAGCCAGGATTCTTGCAGAAGCAATGAGCAAGCGATAATTTCCTAATAATTTTAACAAAAAACACCATAAAGATTTGTGCTGACACAACACATCAAAATCACACTTGATTTGCGGTTCTTTTCACCGGAAGCAGTGCTTTCTGATACTGCTGTTGCAGGGAAATTCAAAGATTATCTGCCGTACAAAGTCAGAAGCATGTGGTCAAAATAATATTAGACCTCTTGCAAAAGTGGGAATTACTCCATTGATTTTATTTGATAAAAATTGACTTTGGAAAGATGTCTATTGATAAACCGGATCATGCTCTGACAGAATGTATTTGGTTCTGCGGTTAAAAGCAGGGCAGGGCTGTCAAAGTTCCAAAACTCCTTCGGCATAGAGGATATAATGAAAGAAACACTGCCTGAAAATCTGAAAAAATATTTCCGGGACTGTGTTTATTTCTTCAGAGATGATACAGACAGTCTGTTTCCTACGGACACAACGAATAAGTCTGAAACTGACACAGATTTTTTGCCATTTCAGACATTTCGACAATTATCATAATTATTTGGATTTAAATATAAAATTGCTCATAATATTATTCGGATAGGTTCATACCTTATGAAATATATTTCCTAAACAGTCCAAAACATTGCCCTTGTGCAGTCTGCTCAGATCTGATGTGTCACAGATGGCTGTTTCCATTGCAATATCAATAAATTCCCAGTCTTTTTTCCAGATTTTCCCGGTTTCTGTCAGTTTTCGACTTCAAATCCGGAGGCAGTTTTCTTGTCGTTGCAATTCCCTGTGCATTCATCCATTCATGAGTTTCAGCATATCCCATCCCCAAAATTTCTGCAACCTCCCCCATGCTCAGTTCCTGTTTCAGGTATTTTCTGACAGCAAGGGATTCTGTAATCATGTTCTGCAGTTCATGGACTGCCATACCCTGTATCAGCGGCTCTGCAAGTGTTATTAGCACAGTCTGCATGATGGTTCACTCCTTTTTTAACCAATAGACTGATTTTACATAAATAAATAATAAAATGCCAGATTTTGCCTGCCGGCTCAGGCTGCATGATTCTTAGAAGCTGTTTTAAAAATATCCGGGGCCAAAAAATTTTGGGATTTTGCCAAATACCAAAGCCTGATTTTGCCGTATTCAAACGGGCAGTATCTCTTTTGCCGGATGGATTTCTTCCCGGAAAAATCAGGGCAGGATATTTTTAAAACAGCTTCTTAAATCATACAAAAAAAAGGCTATAAAATCAAGAAAAAATAAAAGAAAACGTATCCGGCGGTTTTCCGTTTTGTTTTGGCACAGATCCAAATTACTCTGCGTGGCTTAAAATATCCGTTTCTTTATCCCTGAAAAAATCTTGCTTTTCTGTTTTTCCGGTGATAAAAGAATTGGCAACAATAATCTCTGTTAACAAAGGAATCTCTCATGGATAATCTTCTTTTGGAAAAAGTGCCTGAAATGCCTGCCAATCAACGGGCTGTATTTGCCGAGCTGATTCTTGCAAGTATTGACTGTGAAGAAGAAAAGATTCGCCAGTCATGGATTGCGGAAGTCAGTAACCGCATAAAAGAGGTAAATGACGGCAAATCAGAATTACTGGATTTTGAAAGATTATACAATGAAGATTAGCATTCATGAATCGGCAGTCAAAGAATTTGATGTGGCAATTGAATGGTATGAAATCCAGTCAGAAGGGCTTGGAAAACGGTTCAAAAGATCGGTAATGGAACAGATTGCTGTGTTTTTCGGGTTACGGGTCAGTCACCGTCCTGTTTACAGGCTTCTCTGTATATCGTGCAGGCCAGATACCATTACTGATTTGATCTGAACTCAATCAAAATAATTTTTAAAAGATAGCAGGATAATTGCAGGAAAAAAATCCTGTCCATCATGCAAATCCGGCAAATCCTGTTCAGACAACACAGGTCTGATTGGCGTATTTCGGCTTTGCTCAATAAGCAAGTGTAATCTGACAAAATACAAAAATAAAAAGGCAGCCCGTTTTCCGGCTGCCTTTTTTTATGGCATTTCCCGCCAGTCTGTTTGATCATCCTGAATATTCCTGTCATTGTGTATGGAAAGAGGATTGCGATATTGACATGCTTCCGGAATACTGATAATTATCTGATTGGTTATCGGAGAATTATATATTTCAACATACGAAAATCAGGGAAAAAATCAATGCTTGAATCCCAAATACAGGTTTTCATCAGTTGCGTGGAAGAAGATCAGGAAACCGCTCTCTGGCTCTATCATGACCTGAAACGGGCCGGGGTGAAGCCCTGGATGAGCAGTGAGGATATGCCTGCGGGAGCAAATGTAAAGGCAGAAATGTATTCAGCCTTCCGCAGCAGCCGGTATTTTCTTCCAATTATTTCAAATAACTCATTTTCACAGAAAGGAATGGCGCAGCGGGAACTGAAAATGGGATGGGATTTGTATGATGAATGTCCTTCCTCTGATATTTTCCTGATTCCTGTGGCTTTGGACAAATCAACAGAAATGGACTACCGCCTGAAAGACTTCAAACCCGCTGATTTTTCCCAATCCTACGAAAATGGCCTGAAGCAGATTCTCAAAGTATTTCTTTCTTCCCAAATTATCGGAAGGGAACACCTGTCATCTCTTCTGAGAATTCTGTCTGATATTCATGACATTGATTTTTTAAAGAATGTCTATACAGAAAGCCTGCCTTCCGGTCATGTATCCCAAACCCATCCGGAAACCCCTTTTGAGATGATTTGTCGTCTGTGTGATTTTGAAAAACCTCAGCCTGTTCTGACTTTTGTTGAAAAAATCTCTGAAAAGTACGCTTCTGAAGAACTGAAAAAATGGAAAAAACAGGTGATGCAGACCTGCGGATTGCAGTATTCTCCGCCGGAAGTCCGGGAAGACTGGCAGATGATGATTCGCATTGAAGAATATCCGGTTTTGAAGAAAAGAAAAAAAGTGTATATGCTGGAGCGGTTTTACCGGAGCAGTGAGGGAAAATGGCTGACTCCGGATCAGTGGTATCCACCGGAACATTTATCCAGGGAAAGAAAGGCACAGGTCAAAGATAAAGCATTATACTGTTTTCAGGAATATCTTGAGGAAATCATCCAAAATGAAATTGAATCCCTTCCGCCTGAAATGGGAAAGAGGCTGAAAAGTGTGGATTTTTATCTTCCCGCAGAAATGCTCGGTCTCCATGCCGAAAGATTTAAGTTTGGTGAGGATTTGCTTGGAGAAGAATACAAAGTGACGGTACGCCTGCTGGAACGGCTTAAAAATAAAAGTGTTTCCAAAGCAGCCCGTTTTATCGGCAGATGGGAAGAAAACTGGAATACATTTTTCCAAAGAAACGGAGGAGCGGATTCGGCTCATGTCTGCTGGCAAAAGGATCATCATAATTATTCCCCGGACAATCTGTACCGGGAACTGAAAATCAGTAAAAACTGTCTGATGATGACTTTTATGCCAAACACAGACAGCAACAGAGGCGGGCTTGCACATACCCTGTTCAAAGCCGGAATACCGGTGGCCCTGATATGCCGGAAAGAAGACTGCGATGAAGAATATCACCGGAATATTGAAAAGGAAATCAGAGAGATGATTTCGGATAATATGCTGCATCATCTGCCGCATTCCCTGTGGAAACAGCGAAACAGCAGGGGCAGTTCTTCGGAACATCATTACACCCTTGTATGGGATGATCCCGGCTGTCTTCCGCCTGTTGATTATTTTGAAGCTCCATAATATACTGATTATTCAAAAATATACAGTAGGGCGGGTGAAGCGGCAGAGTAACCCGCCGCAACCGGGAAATGGCGGGTTACGCTTCGCTTCACCCGCCCTACGGTCAAATATAATACAGAATAAGGATACACTATGCATGACTGGTACATATACAAAGGCGACAACAAAAAACGCTCACTGAAAGCGGATGAACTTCCGCCCCCGCCGCCCTGGCGGAATTTTGACGGTGAAATCATCTCGGAACGGAAACTGCGAACCGACACGCGCACGGAAAGCCGGGGTGAGACGTTTATGGCCGATCCGGAAATGATTGAGGCTGTCAATATGGCCCTGTATCTTCGGCGGCCTTTGCTGGTGACGGGAAAACCCGGAAGCGGTAAATCTTCCCTGGCCTGTTCTGTAGCCTGGGAACTGGGATTGGGGAGTGTGCTGCACTGGCCTGTCACCACCCGTTCCAATCTGCTGGAAGGTCAGTATCAGTACGATGCCCTGGGACGGCTGCAGGAATTGCAGATTGACAAATATCTGCGGGATATGGGAAAGGCAGCGGAAGGGAAGGACAACTGCGATTTGCTGAAATTTTCACCGGAATCCATTGGCCGCTATATCCGGCTGGGGCCGCTGGGTACTGCTCTTCTGCCTTCGGAGATTCCCAGAGTGCTGCTCATTGATGAGATTGACAAAAGCGATATTGACCTGCCCAACGATCTGCTGAATGTGTTTGAGGAAGGGGAATTTGTCATTCCCGAACTGGCCCGCATGGCTGAAGTCTGCAAAGAAATTCCTGTGCTGCCCTGCGATCCTGCGGATAAAGAGGATCGGGTTATCATCCGGGAAGGAAAGGTAAAATGCCGGGCTTTTCCCTTTATCCTCATGACATCCAACGGAGAAAGGGAACTTCCTGCCCCCTTCCTGCGCCGATGCCTGCGCCTAGATATCCGCCAGCCCGGCGAAGAGAAACTGGCAAAAATTGTGGCTGCCCATTTTAAAGATGCCAATCCGGAATTACTGAAAAGCCGGACAGAACTGATTCAGACATTTCTCAAACGCCAGAAAGAAGGGGAACTTGCCACAGACCAGTTATTGAACGCTGTATATCTGAGAACAAAGAATATTGATCTGAATGCAGGAGTGTCTGAAGATAAGGAAAGTCTGATACGCTCGGTGTTCCGTTATCTGGATCGGATGGAGAATGAATAGCAAATCTTACGCAGCTTCGTCATACCGGAGAAAGCCGGTATCCAGAACGGGATGATATTACCGGATTCCGGCTTACTCTGGAATGACAGGATCGTAGCAAACTGAAATGATGAACAAAAACGAAGAATACATATCCAAATTCATCCGCAAACTGCGGAAAAGCGGTTATGATCTGAATGCCGGGGAAATTGCGGATATTCTTTGGATAGCCCATTATACAAAGGATACGAAAAGCAAAATCTCTCTTTCGGATTCAGAACTTCCTGATGTTTCCGGAAAAAAGAGAAAAGATATGGATTTGGAACTTCCTCATATTTCCGGAAAAAAGGGAAAAGATGCGGATTCGGAGCATCCTGATATTTCCGGAAAAGCGGGAAAAGTTGCAAATTCGGAATTTACCGGTCTTTCCGAAAAGACAGAAATTCCCAAAAAAACAAAGACACAGCAGGCAGACCGTAAAGCAGACAACGCCCCCCTGCATATGCCCGGCAGAAAAGAAGAAATAGAGCCGGAACAGACTGTTAGCGCAGTCCCCTTCCGTTCCCCGGCCGCCACTGCCCTTCCCGGAAAACTGGCATTGAACCGGGCTTTGCGTCCACTGAAACGCCGGATTCCTTCCCGCACCTGTTTTGAACTGGATGCAGAAGCCACAGCACGGGGCATTGCGGAAACCGATATTTGGATTCCCAAAAAACGCCCCGCGCTGACCCGCTGGCTGGATTTGGTGATTCTGGCGGATCAGGGATCATCTATGATTGTCTGGCAGGAAACAGTTGCAGAACTGAAAAAACTGCTGGAGCAAATGGGAGCCTTCCGCAATGTGCGCATATGGGGATTTGCCGCACATGGAACAGATGGGGAAATCCGCCTGTATCCATTCCTTTATCCTATCGGAAAATCCGGGCGCAAACCCGCAGAACTCTCTGATCCTTCCGGAGAAAGTTTATTCCTCATTCTCAGCGACTGCGTTTCCCCGGTATGGCATGACGGACGCATAGCCCGGATGATGTGTGAATGGGGCTGCAATGCCCGTTTTGCTGTACTGCAATTCATGCCCTACCGCTACTGGCCCAGAACCGGTTTGGGACGCTGGGAATCCGTATTTTTCCGGGCATCCGGCCCCGGAACTTCCAATGCCTTTCTGAAAGCGGAAAGGGAAATTTTTTTTTCGGATGAGGATGAAGATAAAAGCAGATCCAAAGAAATGCAGGTTCCGGTTTCTAAGCTGGAACCGGAATTCCTCACCCTCTGGGCCAAATCCCTGACCGGAAGCGGGGGCATCCGCATTCCCGGATTTCTGATGCCGGAAAATCCGGAACCGCCGATTCCTGGACAAAAAATCAAAACAGATTTGACAGCCCAAGAACGGGTACAGCTTTTTCATGCCACTGCATCGCGCACTGCCCGTATGCTGGCCGGGTATCTGACGGCCATTCCCTTATTTCTGCCGGTCATGCGGCTGGTGCAGAGAAAAATGCTGCCCCAGTCCCGGCAGATTCATCTGGCCGAAGTGTTTTTGAGCGGACTGATGGAGAAAATTCCCCTCTTGAGAGGGGATAAAGGAGTGTGTAAAAATATCAAATCACAATCCCCTGACCCATCTCAAGAGGGGAATCAAACATCCGAAAGACCGGATAAAAATATCAAATCACAATCCCCTGACCCATCTCAAGAGGGGAATCAAACATCCGAAAGACCGGAATCTCTCCAATACAGATTTAAAGAAGGAGTGGCAGAGAAACTGCGGGAAACCGTTCTGGTCAGTGAAACTTTGGAAGTGGTGGATGCGGTTTCGGAGTATGTGGAAAAAAACCAGGGAATCTGCAAAGATTTTATGGCTGCTTTGCCGGGTTTGGGGGATGAAAGTCAGCAGATGATTCAGAAAGGGAGCATTCCTTTTGCGAAAATTAAGATCAGCCTGCTGCGGCGGCTGGGGGGAATTTATACCAAAATTGCGGAAACTTTGGAACCTCAGCCTTATAAGATAAAATATCCCCGGCGGAGTCAGTCGTTGGAAGTTTCGGAAGATGAGTTTACAAAGGTTTTCCGGCTGGATGACAACTGGAGACCGCTGAAATATGTTCCCAATGAATATAAAGACAACTGGGATGGCACAGTGACGGATTTTGCCACAGGGCTGATGTGGGAGAAATCCGGATCAGATGATTGCCTGACAGATAAACAGGCTGAAGAATATACCCGTAAATTAAACAGGAAAAAGTTTGCCGGACATGACAACTGGCGTCTGCCCACCATTGATGAACTGATTTCCCTGCTGGAACCAAATGAGAAAAACGGTGATCTGTATATTGATCCGGTATTTGACAAAAAGCAGAGATGGTGCTGGAGTGCGGACAGGAGAATTATGAGAAATAGTGCGTCCGGCGGGGCGTGGGGCGTCAGTTTCAGCAACGGTTTCATCAATTGGTTCAATGACGTTTTCAACGACGTCCGTGCGGTTCGCTCCGGATGATTGTCTGAACCCTGATTTGCATGATTAAAGGATTTACATGATGAACCGGTCAGTTGTCTGAACCGTGATTTACATGATTAAAGGATTTTCATGATAATTCATAGGATTGCTGAATCATTTACACGATCAAATGATTTCCATGATGAATCGGTCAGTTGCCTGAACCCGGATTGCATGATTAAAGGATTTTCATGATAATTCATAGGATTGCTGAATCAATGACAAATCATGCTAATCCTTTAATCCTGTGAATCATGGTTCAGACAGATTGAACC
>CAZHPS010000130.1:0-2001 GCA_964534335.1 uncultured Desulfobacterales bacterium | reverse complement strand
GACAAATCATGCTAATCCTTTAATCCTGTGAATCATGGTTCAGACAGATTGAACCCGGATTTGCATAGTTGCCTGACCCCTGATTAACCTGATTAAAGGATTTTCATGAACCTATCCGAATATTATTTTGAATACATATTACAATTAATTTTATTTAATTTCAGAATGTTAAATTTATATAAATAAAAATGGAAAAACTGCCTGCTTTATTTCTTCAGAAAAGAGGCAGACTGTCTGTTTCCTGCAAAAACAGGCTTTCATAAAGGAATGAGTTTGAAACAGACACGATTTTTTTAATTGGAACATTTCAAAAATCATCTCAATTTATTGAATTTAATTATAAAATGATTCAGCATATTATTCGGATAGGTTCCATGATAATTCATAGGATTCCTGAATCAATGACAAATCATGCAAATCCTTTAATCCTGTGAATCATGGTTCAGACAGATTGAACCCGGATTGCATGATTAAAGGATTTTCATGATAATTTATAAGATTTCTGAATTAATGACAAATCATGCTAATCCTTTAATCAGGTTAATCATGGTTCAGACAGATTGAACCCGGATTGCGTGATTAAAGGATTTCCATGATAATTGATAGGATTGCTGGTAGATGGACTTTTCATACTGTTTTTTTTGATATATAAATCAATATGTTATTTAGAATCAATATAAACAGTATTATGGATGTATGATTTAACATATTGTATTTATTATATATAGATAAAAATCAGTATATTTTTGAAAATATAATAATATTAGGCAGTTATTTTTTTTGTCAGTATGTGGAGACCCACTACCAAACGATTATTGTGTATTTTCCGGTATGACATTTATCACACTTCCATGATAAAGGGCAGAATCACAGGACGGCGCCGGATGGTGAACGTGAAATATTTCCTCAGATCCCCCAGTATTCTGGCCCGGATTTTTTCAATCCGGTCTTTGGTCTCCGGTTTTATATCCTCAACAGCCTCCAGAACCACACAGATGGCATCATCAAGCAGATGACCGGTTTCATTTTCAAACACAAAGCCGCGTGAAATAATTTCCGGCCCGTACATGACAATGCCGGTTTCCTCATCAAAGGCCAGGGTCACCGCCACAAACCCATCTTCGGACAGAGCACGGCGTTCTTTCAGAATGCTCCGGCCCACATCACCGATCCCTTTTCCGTCCACCATAACCCGGCCGGTTGGAATATTTTCCCGAATGCGGCCCCCTTTTTCGTCAAATTCAATAACCTGACCGTTTTCCGCCAGGAGGATATTTGACTGGGGAATGCCCATGTCCCCGGCCAGCCGTGCGTGCAGCACCAAATGCCGGTATTCCCCATGAATGGGGATAAAATAACGGGGCCGGGTCAGGCTGATCATCAGTTTGAGTTCCTCGCGGAATGCATGACCTGACACATGAATGGCTGATATTTTTTCATAAATAACATCCGCTCCCCGGCGGTAAAGGTTGTTGATGATCTTGGTGATGGCCTTTTCATTGCCTGGAATGAATTTGGAGGAAAGAATCACCGTATCCCCCTGTCTTATGCGAATCTGCTTGTGAATCCCTGCTGACATCCGGGCCAGCGCGGACATGGGTTCTCCCTGGCTGCCGGTGGTGATGATTATGATACGGGAATCCGGAAAATTTCCCACTGACTCAATGTCAATTTCCATATCATCGGGAAATTTCAGATACCCAAGATCCCTTGCTATCCGGGTAGTGACTTCAATGCTTCTGCCGCTGAAAACAATTTTGCTGTCGCGTTCCACTGCAATGTCAACAATCTGCTGAATCCGGGCAATGCTGGATGCAAACAGGGCCACAATGATCCGTCCCCGTGCCCGCGATACAATCTGCCGCAGGGTTTCCCCGATCTCCCGGTCGGAAATGGTGTATCCCTCTTTTTCCACATTGGTGGAATCCGAAAGCAGGGCCAGAACACCTTCCTCTCCGCAGAGTGCGAATTTGTTCACATCAGTCATCATGTCATCAATGG
>CAZHPS010000129.1:0-15092 GCA_964534335.1 uncultured Desulfobacterales bacterium | reverse complement strand
GGGACGTGAAACGTCCGATCTGCATTCCCACGCAAAGCGTGGGAACGAGATAAAAGCGTGGGAACGAGATAATCCTGTTTTTCCGTGCAGTCCGTGTGTTTCCCCTCGTTCCCACGCTTTGCGTGGGAATGCCTTCCGGACGCTTTGCGTCCCGTGACCGGGGAACAGCACAGACGGGACGTGAAACGTCCGATCTGCATTCCCACGCAAAGCGTGGGAACGAGATAATCCTGTTTTTCCGTGCAGTCCGTGTGTTTCCCCTCGTTCCCACGCTTTGCGTGGGAATGCCTTCCGGACGCTTTGCGTCCCGTGACCGGGGAACAGCACAGACGGGACGTGAAACGTCCGATCTGCATTCCCACGCAAAGCGTGGGAACGAGATAATCCTGTTTTTCCGTGCAGTCCGTGTGTTCAGTGGTTAAAAAACAGGTATTCCCCGGTTTCTGAAAGCGGTTTGGTATGATCCGGAGGAGTGCAAAAAACCGCTCCGCTTAATTTTTGCACTCCTCCGGATTTGTATTCTGTATAATTCAGACAGTTCCATACAGAGTGGAAAGAAAATATGCTCTTCATAGAAGAAAAACAGATAGATAAAATCACCGAAGTTTTCTACCGCATTCTGCGCGGGGAAAAACCTTCTCCCATACCGATTCCTGATGATTATCCGGAAAATGAAATCCGGCAGGCCGCGACGTATATCAACCGCTTTATTGCAGAATACAGTGAATTCGCGGATTTCATGTATTCCATGTCCCGCGGAGAACTCAATTATGATCCGCCCAAAGGGAAAATGAAGGTACTGCAGTCCTTCAAAAGCCTGCAGGCCAATCTGCGCCATCTGACATGGAAAACCCAGAAAATCGCAAACGGGGATTTCAGTCAGAAAGTGGATTTCATGGGGGATTTTTCTGCGGCTTTCAATAAAATGACGCAGCAGTTGCATCAGGCATTTGAAGATTTGGAAAAAAGAAATGCAGAACTCAGAGATGCCAATGAACATATTCTGCTCCAGCAGGCCCAGCTTGCGGAAAAAACAAAGCAGCTCGCGGATCTCAATGCAAATTTGGAGCAGCGGGTTTCAGATCAGACAAAGGTTATCCGTGAGCAGTTGGAAGAACTGAAAAAACTGGATACACTCAAAGATCAGTTTCTTGCCAATACCTCCCATGAACTGCGCACGCCCCTTAACGGCATTATCGGGCTGGCTGAATCTTTGATGGATGGCGTTGCAGGCCAGCTTTCCCCTGCTGTGAACAAAAATCTGCATATGATTGTCAGCAGCGGCCAGCGTCTGGCAAGTCTGGTCAATGATATTCTGGATTTTTCCAAAATGAAGGGGCATGAACTGGAAATTCGCAGGAAACCTCTCAATGTCAGGTACATGGCAGAACTTGTGCTCACGATCAGCCGCTCCCTGCTCGCGGGAAAATCCCTTGTGCTGGAAAACGCCATTCCTGAAGATATTCCGGCAGTGGACGCGGATGAAAACCGGGTGCAGCAGATTCTGCTCAATCTGGTGGGAAATGCCGTCAAATTCACACATACAGGTTCGGTGCGAATTTCCGCGCAGGCTGCTGAGGCAAATATGCTTGCGATTTCTGTTTCTGACACCGGTATTGGAATTCCTGCTGACAAACTGGAAAGCGTTTTTCAGTCCTTTGCACAGGGTGATGCGTCAACTGCCAGGGAATACGGCGGAACCGGACTGGGACTGACCATCACCAGGCAACTGGTGGAACTGCACGGAGGAACCATCCGGGTGGAATCCGAACCCGGAAAAGGCTCGACCTTCACCTTTACCCTTCCCCTGTCAACAGGAATTCCGGAACAGTCCGGAACTCAGGAAGTACTGACACGGATTCGGGGATATGAAACAGACATTTCCCCTGAAGAAACAGAAATCCTGCACAGCGCAACAGATGTTACCGGCATTGACGATGAAAAATTCCGAATCCTTGTGGTGGATGATGAACCTGTCAACCAGCAGGTGCTGGCAAATCATCTTTCCACGAACAATTATCATGTTACACAGGCACTCAATGGCATGGACGCGCTGCGCCTGTTTGAGAATGGCTGCAATTTCGATCTGGTGCTGCTGGATATTATGATGCCGAAAATGTCCGGTTATGATGTTGCACATAAACTGCGGGAAAAATATCTGCCCAGTGAACTGCCCATTATCATGCTCACAGCCAAAAACCGGATCACGGATCTGATTGAAGGATTCTCCTGCGGCGCGAATGACTATCTTGCCAAACCGCTCTCCAAAGCAGAACTTCTGGCACGGATAAAAACCCATCTGCATCTGCTGAAAATCAATTCCTCCTACAGCCGTTTTGTTCCCCATGATTATCTGCATTTTCTGAAAAAAGAAAGCATCATGGATGTCCGGCTGGGAGATCATGTAAGCAAAGAAATGGGCATCATGTTCACGGACATCCGCTCGTTCACTTCCATGTCGGAAAAAATGAGGCCGGGTGAGGTGTTCCGTTTTGTCAACGCGTATCTGCGCAGGGTCAGTCCGGTCATCCGAGCCCATGACGGTATTATTGTGAAATTCCTGGGAGACGGGGTTATGGCCGTATTTCCCAACTGTGCAGAGGATATTCTGAACGCGGGAATTGAAAAACTCCAAAAGGTGGAAGAATACAATCTCCGCCGGGTTTCGGAAGGCCGTGCGCCCATCCGTATCGGCATTGGCGCGCATACCGGTCATATCATGGTTGGCATGATCGGCGAGGCCGCACGCATGGAAGGGGATGTGCTTTCAGACAATGTGAATCTGACCTCACGGCTGGAGGGACTGAGCAAATATTACGGCGTGTCTTTTATTGTCAGCGGCGAAGTGATGGAAAAACTGCCACATCCGGAAAAATACCGTATCCGCTTTCTGGATAAGGTGCAGGTCAAGGGCAGGGAAAATCCCATAATGATTTATGAGGTTTTTGATGCTGACCCGGAATCACTGCGGGAGAAAAAACTGCAAACCCTGCAGGCATTTTCACAGGGACAGCAGATGTATTTCCGTATGGATTTCAGGGACGCTGTCATCTGTTTTGAGGATATTCTGTGCATCAATCCGGATGATCATGCGGCCCAGTTTTATCTCAGCCGTTCAGAACAGTTTTTGAAAAACGGGGTTCCCGAAGGCTGGCAGGGAATTGAGCGGAGAGCTGTCAAGTAATGACGGTCAGATTTCCATTTCCCAGTATGGAACAGGGAGCAGGTGCTATAGGCTTTAAGAAAATATTTTTGGGGTTTCCTGCAGGTTGGGTTGAGGAACGAAACTCAACCTACTACTACATGACCACGTTGAATTTTATATATTCCCCTCTTGAGAGGGGCAGGGGTGTGTCCGGAATTGCACACCCAAAACACACCCCTGCCCCTCTCAAGAGGGGAATTGATACCATAAAATCTAAATTGGTCATGTACTACATAACCAATTTATTTTTTTTATTATCAAAATCACTGTGTCGGATTACGCTTACGCTAATCCGACCTACTTATCATTATAATTTAAAATAGTTATACTTGTAGGTCGGATTAGCGTAAGCGTAATCCGACACCTGATTATTTAAAGATTAAGTTGGTTGTGTACTACTCCAAAATAATTATCTTAAAAGCTATATAATCCCGGTTTTTGCGGAGACAGGAATGAATAAAACAGAAAAAAACATGCAGAGCAGAGAGCAGATCAGGGTTCTTCATCTGATCAGCAGCAGGGGACTTTACGGAGCGGAACGGATTGTCATCAATCTGACCGCAGCCATGAACCGCAGCCGTTATATTTCCCATCTGGCCCTGCTGCAATCTGAAAAGAACCCGAACATGGAACTGGTGGAGGCTGTCAGGGAAAAAAGCGTGCAAACCCATATCATCCCCTGCCGCAGGTGGCTGGATGGGAATGCTCTGGGGCAGACCCGTGATCTCATCAGACGCGAAGGCATTGACATTGTTCACTGTCATGAAATGAAAGGCCGGCTTTACGGTCTGCTGTGCACACGCGGAACAAAGGCCCGGACACTTGCCACAAACCACAACTGGATACGCAGTGATTTTCTTGTCACCTGTTTTGAGTTGATGGACGCATTTTACATCCGCTTTTTTCCGCGCATTGCCGCAGTTTCTCCGGAAGTGAAAACGCTGATGCAGCACTATCTGATTCCGGAAAACAGGATTTCGGTCATCATCAACGGCATTGACATGGCAGAATTCCGGAAAAACAGAACAGCAGGACAGCGCATCCGTCAGGAAATTGGCATCAGTCCGGATGCAGTCCTGATTGGAACCATTGGCAGGCTCAGTCCGGAAAAAGGGCACAGGTATTTTATCTCTGCCGCAGCGCAGATTGCTCCGGCCTTTCCACAGGCATATTTTCTGATCATCGGAGACGGCCCGCACCGGGAAATGCTGAAAGAATACGCTCTTTCCCTGGGACTTGGGGAACGTATGATATTTGCGGGTTTCCGGAAAGACATTGCAGCCTGTTATTCCGCACTGGATATTTTTGTGCTGCCATCCCTGCTGGAAGGCACACCTATGGCACTGCTGGAGGCCATGTCAGCACAGGTTCCTGTGATTGCCACCCGTGCCGGCGGTGTGGGACGGATTATAAGTCATGGGGAAAACGGTCTTCTGGCCTGCCCCGGAAATGCGGAAGAACTGGCTTCTGCCATAACCGCACTGCTGCAAAATCCGGCAGAGGCCCGCAGACTTTCGGCAAATGCCTTCCTGACAGTTTCGGAAAAATATTCAGGTGAAAAAATGGCACGGGAATATGAAAAAATCTTTGAAAATATTCTTGGGGAAAAGGGAGCCGGAAAATGACATGCCGGAACTGGACAGGAATTTTTCTTCTGGTAATAATTTCTGCGTTTTTTTCTGTACATTTGCAGGCCAAAGATTATATAATTGAGAGACATCGGCAGTTTTACGGCGTAGGCCCGGTCGTGGGAACCCGCTATACCCTGAGCCTGCCGGACCCGGAATGGCCGGATCAGGTCACATTGCTGATGAAAGATGTCCGATCCCTGCGTATCCGCATTGATCCGCTGAAAAAACCGCTTGATATAGTCATACTTGGCAGTGATGTGATTTCTTCCCGGACACTCAGACCTGTCTGGGCGCATGATGATCTGAGAGAACCCATTGTTTTCTGGACCGGGGATTACTGGCTTCCGCCTGCGGAATGCGATGATCTGGGATGTCCGAAAATCTGTTTTCAGTTGATTCACGGAGCCGCGGCAGTAACCATTTTGGAAAAAAGGGAATGAGATATGATTATTTCAGTCATAGCCGACCGTCTGAGAAGAATGCGGGCATATAAAAAAGGAGTGGATTTTCTGAACCGGCACAGATATGCGGAAGCCATTGAAAAATTCAGTTATATCATTGAAAACACCGCATCTGCCGGAAGCATACATCTGAAACTTGCACGCTTTTTCTGCAGTCAGGCCCATTGCAGTCTGGGGCTGCTTCATTTTGCAGTGGGGAATTATTCCAGAGCCATTGAATCATTTGAGAACGCCCTTGTTCTCAATCCGGAACACTATGATATTTATGAATATATGGGAATCTGCTATAATAATGTGGGGGATTTTCAGAAAGCTGTCAAAGCATTCAGCAATATTCTGGAAATAGAACCTTCCCATCTTCCGCCAAAAATCCGGATGGGCATTGCATTTCACAATCTTGGCATGTGGGACAAATCCGTAACTATCTGCCGGGAATTCCTGAAAATGCATCCTGGCTATGCCAATGTGCATTTTTATCTGGGACTGTCCCTTCTGGGGCAGAGAAAGACGGCAGAGGCAGTAAAATCCTTTGAAAACGCGCTGAAAATCAATCCCGGTTACAGGGAGGCGCGGATACGGCTGGGACTGATCCATGCCTTTCTCGGAAACCATTATGATGCTTTTTTTCACATATCCCTTGTTTCCGATGAATGCCCTGATTATCCGGATCTGTATTATTTTCTGGGGCTCATCTGCGCGGGGGCCGGGAATATGGACGAGGCTGCAAACTGTTTTCAGAAGGCTCTGGAAAAAAATCCCAAATATACGGATGCAAAAGTGAAAATGGGAATGACATATCACCGGATGGGAAAAAAGGATGAGGCAATTGCCGCTTTTCAGGCAGCTCTGTCTGACAATCCGGACAACGGAAATCTGAAAAAACTTGTGGATTATTTACAGCACTGCGAATATGAATGCGAACTGCCGGAATGGATTTCCGACAGCAGGAATATCATTGCCCATGCCATAGAAGAATTCAATCAGCATATTGAAATTAATCCTAATTTCAGTGAAATGCTTTCCATTGCCAAAACATTTCCCGGTGAAAATACGGCTGTCTATGAATCCATCATTCCTGTGATCAGAGACTCTGTAAATCATTACAGCGGTTATCCGGACACTTACTGCAGCCTTGGCGCGCTGTATTTCAAAATCGGAAAATATGCGGATGCGGAAGAGGCATTTGCCAAAGCAGTGGAAATCAACCCTGATTATATGCAGGCACGGCTGTATCTGATCATCAGTCTGGAAAAACAGGGAAAATATACAGAAGCTCTGCATCATGGGGAGATTCTTCTGGCAAAAAAACTGCCCTGGCCTGATTTTCACTGCATAATGGGAAAGGTGTATTTCGCTCTGAATATGTATGAGAAGGCAGAGGAGGCTGTTCATTCAGCTTTGAAAGCAAATCCGGGATATGCAGAAGCCCGTCTGATTCTGGCAAAAATCCGGATGGCACAGGGAAATGCGGATCAGGCTGCTGCACAACTGCAGAAATGCCTGGCTCTGTCCCCTCCCGAGGCTATTGAAAGGGAAGCGGAAAAAAGCCTTCTGAAACTGAAAAATCTGATACCGTAAAAGATTTTCAGAGGATCGGAAAAACAGGAGAGGTTATGGAAATAGCAGGTGAACAGATTGCGTTCAGACCGTTTTTTCCGGTGTTTCATTATAAGCAGATACCGGAGGAAATGACACAGACAGATGATTACCGGATCGAATACCGGGAATCGGATGGAAAACCTGTGGGAGAAACAGAATTTCATGTCATGGCCCTTGTGCATCTGTACCAGTCGCTGAAGCATTTTTTCCGCAATCATCCCGATGTATGCACCATTGCGGATATGCTGCTGTATTATGAAAAGGGAAATACCAGGGCTTTCAAAGTGCCGGATGTGATGGTGATCAAAGGGGTGGACAAATATCCGCGCCGGATTTTCAAACTGTGGGAGGAAAAGGCCGTACCATGTGTGATATTTGAAATTACATCAAAATCCACTGTTGCTGAGGATATTGCCAAGAGTTTGCTGTATGCCTCTTTGGGAGTGCGGGAATACGTTCTTTTTGATCCCATGCGGGAGTATATAGAGGACGGTCTTCTGGGATACCGTCTGGACGGAATGACATACAGGCCCATAGCCCAGGATGAAGAGGGAAACCTTTTCAGTAAGGAACTGGGACTGATACTCAAACAGGAGGGGCATCTGCTCCGGCTGTATGATCCGGACACAGGGAGGCCGGTTCCTTCTCTTGATGAAGCTGTTTTAAAAGCCGAGGATGAATCCCGGAAGGCCACCCGTCTGGCAGCAAAACTGCGGGAAATGGGGATTGATCCGGAATCGTTATAATATCAGGTTATTTTCAATGACTGAAGAATGCCTGTTTTTTTCAGCCACGAAAAACACGAACCCCGCTAAAAAAGAATTGCAATGGACAGAACAGATTACAAAATTATTCTTACAGAAAATATCATCAAATGTGCGGATGTGATTCTGGTGCTTTTCTTACTCATTTCTGTAAGAGAATATTTCCATCAGGGGCAGATTCCCAATGCAGACGCGTTTCTGCGCGTTGAGTTCTCTCTGTGGGATTTTGTGAAATTCCTGATAATCGCATTTTTCTGGAACCGCGTCTTTTTCTTTATGCGTCTGAATCAGATCCGGACTGCGGAGAATGAAAAAAACACGGAACTGCCGCTGAGAATCATCCTGGCCGTCACTATGAGTGCAATGGCTGTACTTCTGTGCGCGGAACTCACGGATCTGATCGATGTTTCCACTGCCTTTGCACTGGTTTTCTGGGCATTGGCACTTACAGTATTTCTTCCTTACAGGCTGTGTCTTTCCTCTCTCATCCGGATGAGGCAGAAACGCAGACCAAAACAGTTGCTTGCCATTATCGCGGGGATGAACATCCGTTCCATCTCCCTGTCGGAAACCCTTACCCGGCCCGGTTCCGGGTACCGGTTTCTGGGGTTTGTGGATGATATTCCGGAAGAGGATATCGGGGATGAGATGAAAAACTATGATATGAAAGAAGTGCTGTCCCTGCTATGCTCTCTGAAGGAATTTGAAGACTATGTTTCCAAAAATCCGGTTGACGAGGTTTTCATCACCCTTCCGCTGCGGAGTTATTATGATGAAATATCAAGACTCATAAAGATTTGCACCACACAGGGAATCAGAACCCGCATGATAAACGATCTGTTTGATTTTCAGATCAGCGCGCCCGGAATCTCTGAAGAGGAAATGTCTGCGTCTTTTATTGACTATGATGTCATCAACCGTTCGGCTCTGCAGCATGATCTCAAGCGGATATTTGATATTCTCGTTTCCCTCACGGCCCTGACTGTTCTTGCGCCTGTATTTCTGGCCGTGGCTCTGGTCATTTATTTTGATGACGGGTGGCCGGTTTTTTTCTCCCAGGAGCGCATCGGCCTGAACAAACGCCGGTTTAAAATGTTCAAATTCAGAAGCATGGTGCGCAATGCAGAGAAACTGCAGGCCCAGTTGGAAGCCATGAACGAAGTCAAAGGCGCGGCATTCAAAATTACCAATGATCCCCGGATTACCAAATCCGGGAATTTTCTGCGGAAAACCAGTCTGGATGAAATTCCCCAGTTTGCCAATGTGCTTCTGGGAACCATGAGCATTATCGGCCCCAGACCCCTGCCCATCCGGGATTTTGAACAGTTTTACAAAAACACCCACCGCCGGAGATTCAGTGTGAAACCCGGCATTACCGGGCTTTGGCAGATCAGCGGCAGAAGCGAGACGGATTTTGAGGAATGGATGAATCTGGATTTGCAGTATATTGACAACTGGAATCTGTATCTGGATATCAAAATTCTGCTGAAAACCATCCCGGTTGTGCTGATGGGAAAGGGTGCCAAATAAATGGATATAAAGGCGGCAGCCAAAGCAATGACAGACAGTGTGAGACTGAAATCAGGCAGGCTTTGGGATGACACCATTTTAGTATTATACCGGAATTATTGATCATATTTTTTGACCTCCATATATTTCATTCACAGAAAGGGGGAACAGTCATGAAACAGCAGGAATATATTCAACTGGAAGAGACATACGGCGCGCATAATTACAAACCGCTTGACGTGGTTCTCACACGGGGGCAGGGCGTATGGGTTTGGGATACGGACGGAAATAAATATCTGGACTGCCTGTCTGCCTATTCTGCTGTAAATCAGGGACATTGCCATCCCCGTATTATGCAGGCCATGATGGAGCAGTGCCAGCGTCTGACTCTGACCTCCCGCGCATTCCGCAATGATCAGTTGGGACTTTTTTACAAAGAACTCTGCGAACTGACCAAATCCCACCGGGTACTGCCCATGAACAGCGGCGCGGAGGCAGTGGAAACCGTGATCAAGGCTGTGCGCAAATGGGGTTACAAAGTCAAAGGTGTGCCTGCGGATCAGGCGGAAATCATTGTGTGTTCCCACAATTTTCACGGACGCACCATCACCATTGTGGGATTCAGCACTGATCCCACTTCCCGCGATGGATTCGGCCCCTTTACACCGGGCTTCAGAATAATTCCCTTTGGAGATGCGGATGCTCTGGAAGCTGCCATTACCCCCAATACAGTGGGATTTCTGGTGGAACCCATACAGGGGGAGGCAGGTGTGATTATCCCGCCCCAGGGATATTTCAGAAAAGTGCGGGAAATCTGCACGCAGAAAAATATCATGCTGATTTTGGACGAAATCCAGACAGGGCTGGGCAGAACCGGCAAAATGCTGGCTGAAGAACATGAGGGCATTGAGGCTGATCTGACGCTGGTGGGCAAAGCCCTGTCCGGAGGATTTTATCCGGTTTCCGCAGTGCTGTCCAATTCTGAAGTGCTGGGCGTACTCCGTCCCGGAGAACATGGCAGCACGTTTGGGGGCAATCCTCTGGCCTGTGCTGTGGCACGTGCAGCCATCAAAGTGCTGGTGGAGGAAAATCTGATTGGCAATGCTGCGGAAATGGGAAAGTATTTTCTGGAGGAACTCAGAAAACTCAAAAGCCCTCTGATCAAAGATCTCAGGGGCAGGGGACTGATGATTGGTCTGGAATTTCACCCCGAAGCAGGCGGCGCGCGTGCCTATGCGGAAAAACTCAAAGAAAAGGGACTGCTCTGCAAAGAAACCCACAGTCATATCATCAGATTCGCGCCCCCGCTGGTTATCTGCAAAGAGGAAATTGACTGGGCAATGGAACAGATTTCCGCAGTGATGATCGAAAAATAAAGGAGAACAGATGAAGAAAGACTTTATCCATATTGATGACTTTAGCGATGCCGAGATTCTGAGCATCCTTGATCTTGCCGCCGAGGTAAAGGCAAAGCTGAAAAAACGGGAAAACTGGAAACCTTTTCAGGATCATTCCCTTGCCATGATTTTTGCCAAACCCTCGGCCAGAACCCGTATTTCCTTTGAAACCGGTTTCTTCCGGCTGGGCGGACATGCGCTGTATTTAGGCCCACAGGATATTGATATTGGAAAACGGGAACCTGTCAAAGACATTGCACGGGTGCTTAGTCACTACAATGATATGATTATGGCCCGGCTTTTTGATCATGCCCATATCCTGGAACTGGCCGAATATGCAAATGTGCCGGTCATCAACGGCCTTACAGACTATAATCATCCCTGCCAGATTATGGCTGATATTTTCACTGTGAAAGAGCATCGCGGGCATCTGAACAATCTGAAAATAACCTATGTGGGAGACGGTAACAATATTGTTCATTCCTGGCTGAGACTTGCGGCAAGGATTCCCTTTCATTTTGTCTGCGCGTGCCCGGAGGCTTATCAGCCTGATGCGGCAACGGTGAAACTGGCAAAGGATGCGGGCCTGTCACAGATTGAAATTCTGCATGATCCCCAGACTGCGGTGAAAGATGCAGATGTGATTTATACAGATGTCTGGGCCTCTATGGGCAAAAAGCATGAGGAAGAGGAACGCAAAATCCGGTTTCAGGGCTTTCAGGTTACGGAAGAACTGATGAAACACGCGAAAAAAGATGCCATTTTCCTCCACTGCCTTCCGGCAAACCGGGGTTTGGAAGTGAGCGATGCTGTCATGGAATCCCCCGCGTCACTTGTGTTTGAAGAAGCGGAAAACCGTATGCACGTCCAGAATGCCATTATGCTGCGGATTGCGGGGAAAATGTGAAAAAAAAGTGCCAAACTGAAAGTTTGGCACTTTGGATGACCGGGTATCTGCACAATCCATGTCAGGTTTGTTTGTAGCGGACAAAACAGGTGCAATATGCTCAGACAGTTGTATTACGGAGACAATCTGGAAATACTGCGCACCCGTATCGAAAAGGAAAGCGTGGATCTGTGTTATATTGATCCGCCTTTCAATTCCAAAAGAAATTACTTTCAGATTTACAGCAATATCAGCGGAGAAGACAGGGCGCAGGCTCCTGCCTTCATTGACACATGGACATGGGATACCCATGCAGGGGAAGGGTATGAGGACATTCTCAGAAATTCTCAGGGAAGATTCACAAAGCAGACCATTGAACTGACAAAGGGTCTGAAAAATGTGCTGGGTCATGGCAGTCTGCTTGCCTATCTGGTCAGCATGACGTTGAGAATTGCAGAAATTCACAGAGTGCTGAAATCCACAGGCAGTTTTTATCTGCACTGCGATACAGCGTGCGGACATTATCTGAAACTGATACTGGATGCTGTGTTTTGCGGAAACGGCGGTGATTTCAAAAACCATATCACATGGAAGCGCACACATGCGCACAATGATCCCAGACGTTTCGGAAGAAATACCGATGTGATTTTTTTTTACACAAAATCCGGACAATACATTTACAATTCGGTTTATGAACACTACAATGAGGAATATATTGACAAATTTTTCAAAGGCAAAGATGAGCGCGGTGTCTATCAGTCTGTAATATTGACCGGCATGGGAAAAACAAAGGGAGAATCTGATGCCCAATGGAAGGGATACAGGCCTTCCCAAAGCGGACGCCACTGGTCAATACCCAAACGCATTGTAAACAAACTGATGGGGGAAGAAAAAGCCAAAACAATGTCCATAATCCAACGGCTGGATCTGCTGTATGAAAATGATTACATCCTGTTTTCAAAAAACGGAATTCCGCGATGCAAACAATATCTGCATGAAATGGAAGGTACACCTGTTCAGGAACTCTGGGCTGATATAAAACCCCTGTCTTCCCATGAAAAAGAAAGGCTGAATTATCCCACACAAAAACCTGAAGCCCTGCTTGAGCGCATCATCAGGGCAAGCAGCAGAGAAGGGGACACTGTTCTTGACGCATACTGCGGATGTGGCACAACGGTTGCAGTTGCAGAGCGGTTAAAACGCAACTGGATGGGAATTGACATCACATACCAGAGCATAAGTCTTGTGCTGAAACGGCTTGAGGACAGCTTTGGAAAATCGATGGTGCAGGAGATAAAACTGGACGGAATTCCCCGTGATATGGAATCCGCAGCAGCTTTGGCAAACAAAAAAGATGACCGGGTGCGCAAAGAGTTTGAAAAATGGGCGGTTCTGACCTATTCTGAAAACCGGGCTGCCATCCATATGAAAAAAGGGGCGGACAAAGGCATTGACGGGACAGCGTATTTCAGACTTCCGAATGAAGACACAGGCAAAATCATTTTTCAGGTCAAATCCGGCAAAGTGAACAGAAGCACCATAGCCACTCTGCGGGGCGATATGGCCCGTGAGGAGGCAGAGATGGGAATACTGCTTACCCTTGAAGAGCCGACAAAACCCATGAAAGAGGAGGCAAAAGCCGCA
Organism: uncultured Desulfobacterales bacterium; assembly: GCA_964534335.1. GTDB lineage: Bacteria > Desulfobacterota > Desulfobacteria > Desulfobacterales > Desulfococcaceae > JAABRU01. Next base: position 1,996 of record CAZHPS010000129.1, on the reverse strand, counting down.
GGCATGTTCAGGCATGAACTGATGAACAGAAATTATGACAGAATACAGATTGTCACGGTCAAAGAAATGCTGGAGGAACATAAGCGGCTGGAAATGCCTTTGAGTCTTGAAGTTGTCAAAAAAGCAAAAGCAAAAAGCAAAGCAGGGCAGATAGAACTTGCCGGTCAGGACTTGTAAAAAAATAATGGCAGACGGTCAAACCGGCTGATGAGGCAAAACGCGGCCTTCCCTTCAGGGAGGCAGGGCTGTTAAGTTCTCCGTCAGATTTCCCACTTTTGTAAAGGGGGATTAATACCAATTCGCTTTCAAAACAGTGGGATACCGGTTTTTATCTTCAAATCCGGTTTTTCCGTGCAGTCCGTGTGTTCCGTGGTTAAAAAAAACGGATATTCCCCGGTTTCTGAAAGCGGTTTGGTATTATTTTCAGAAATCACCTAAACAGACAGGATTTTAACGGAAAAAAGGATTGTACTGCTTTTCCCTGCCAATGGTGGTATCCGGGCCGTGACCGCAGTGAACAGCCGTATTATCATCGAGAATAAACAGTTTGTTCCGGACACTGGAAATCAGGGTGTTGTAATCCCCGCCCGGCAGATCTGTTCTGCCGATAGAGCCGGAAAACAGGGTATCCCCCACAAACACATGACCTTCAGTGAGAAGTGCAACTCCGCCCGGACTGTGACCGGGTGTATGAATCACTTTCAGGGTGATTTCCCCAAAACGGATTTTGTCTCCGTCACTGATTTTCTGATCCGGTTCCGGAGAATTTTCCGCTGTGAGACCAAACATGAGAGCATCTTTGGAAAGACGCATCAGCATGGGCGCATCGCCGGCATGGATCAGAATCGGCGCGCCTGTCACGGTCTTCATTCTTTTGTTTGCCCCCACATGATCAAAATGCCCGTGTGTATTGATGAGATATTTGACCTTCAGCCCCAGTCTGGACAGTTCCATAAGGATCATGTCCGCATCACCGCCCGGATCAATAACCGCTGCCTCTTTTGTTTTTTCACATCCCAGGATAAAACAGTTTGCCATTATCGGCCCAACTTCCAAACTTTCTATAATCAAAACAGCCTCCTTTTTTTCAGTGTTCAGTTATCAGTGAACAGTTAATACCAATTCTCCATTGATTTGATACAATATTTATTGTCAGTTTTTCCCCGGTTCCGGCTTTGCAAAAAACCGCTCCGCTTAATTTTTGCACTCCTCCGGATTTGTATTCTGTATTGTACAGAATCAATGGCGAACCGGTATAAGTAATCACCCGTAAATCTTTTTGTATAAATCCTTCAGGAACTTCCGGTTTTTCTGATGCCCAAAACTTTCAAACCGAAGTTTTAACAGCAGCTTTAACTGGAGTTTTAACATAGAAATAAGCGGCACAGCGGTAGCCGTGTCCGCCTGATTGACAGGTTATGCGGTTTCCCTGTTTTCATATTTATGAGAATGATAAATATTCAGAAGCCTTGCCTGAACTGTTTCCAATATCGAGTCCCGAAGGAAAGAACTTGCACCGATTATTTCTATGCCTATCAATTCACCTTTTTCATTTAATTCGGCTGTAATATTCGGACTTATTTCGACGCTGTCTGATTCCCTTTCATCCGATATTATCAGATGAACAATATCACTGCTGCTGTAATACTTCATTTCAGGCTTTTTCATATGCAAATCTCCCTGTTCTTATCCGGTATGTAATACCAAATCGCTTTCAAAGTTCGGGGAATGCCTCTTTTTTTAACCACGAAAAACACGAAAAGCACGAAAAAACAGCATCTGACATTCTCATGTTTTGAAAGCGATTTGGTATAATCTGCTGTCTTGTTATGGCATGAACAGTAACGGGCGTGACTGAATCTTTGTCTTCTTCATACGGAATTATCACCAGTCTGTCATCATGTCTTCCAATGACGACCATTCTGCCGGTAGAGACATCATAATATACCATTACTTGAAACATTTGCAGAGGTTCAGATTCAGATCTGAATTCCGC
>CAZHPS010000128.1:0-15318 GCA_964534335.1 uncultured Desulfobacterales bacterium | reverse complement strand
TTTTTCAACCCTTTTTTTGCGGAAAAATATCAATGCCTTATGCCTGACAACCATTGATTATCAGATCAGTTTCCCTGATAATACCCAAAAACACCACTTATCAGGGAAAGTTTGTCCTGACAAATTTTCCCTTTTTCAATATTTCTCTGTCTTATAACTGAATAAAATATACTTTATAAGGGCGGCTTATGTCAAGCGCAAAACAGAAAAATCATGGATGAGGTTCGTGAGTGCGGCTTGCATCATTACTTCATCCATACGGAGCGATCATACTGTGACCGGATTAAGCCGGTTCATTCAGTTTCATAAAATCAGCAAATCGAAAATTTCCTTAATTCCCCCTCTCCCCCGGTGGGAGATGGCCGGGGTGATGGTGATAACTGTCTGATTTTTCACCCCCACCCCGGTCATCCCCCATTGAGGGGGAGGGAGTTTTCGACGATCTACTGAAAATGAAATCACGGGATGACCTGAAAGACGGGGAACCCAAAATAGAACAGTTTCTTACCCATCTCGCGGTGGACGGCAATGTTTCTCTGTCAACACAGAATCAGGCAATAAATGCGCTGTTATTTTCCTCATTCCCGCGCAAGTGGGAATGAGGAAACTCAGGTTAAAAAATCCCTTATACAGTCGCATCCATATACCCCTTTTCCGTAAGTTCATCCACACGGGTGAAATACGCATTTCTGGCATCATCAGGCGTGTTGAATCTCAGGTTCTGCGCGCGCAGAGATTGCCCGCTCAGCCCAAATCGCATCCGGAGCATATGCCGATCCAGCGTCAACTGGCAAATATTTTCCCCAGCCCTGCCCCTTCTGCTGTAAGTCCTTGTTTCCAGAAGAATGCGGTTTCTCGCGGACTGGTTTTTCATGCGTTTTTCCGATTCCTGCGCATGAAGCACACGCAGCGCAGTGAGATGGGGACATGGCCCGTGTCTGAGTCCCTGTTTCCGGAAAAAAGTGCAGGAGCATTCAGCTTTGCGCACACGGCCTTCTTCATCCAAAAGCAGCACTGGCCGGTATTCCCGGCGATCCTCTTCCACTTTCACTTTTCCGGTCAGTTCCAGTCCGGTTCCCAAAATGCGGTTTTCCGATTCCAGAGTCACCGCGCCTTTCCGGTTCAGCAGATCATGCGCAAAGCGTTCCCTTGCATTGCGGAATTCCAGTTTTTCCATGCTCAGGGCCTCACTGCTCAGGGGACGCAGCCGGTACACTTCCTTTTCCCTGTCATACATCAGGCTTCCCTGCTGGCATCCGGTTTGCAGGGATTTGAGCAGGGCCATTCCTTTGAGTCCGGTTGCATTGGATATGCTTTTTTCCGTGTTAAACCAGTGATCTGACAAATGCGCCAGAATTTTTTCCAAATCCTGTGTGTCTGGTTTGTGCCGGGGCAGGAGCAGATCAAAACTAAGTGCGCGGGACCAGTCAGACGCAGTAAATCCGCTGAGTCCCAATGTGAAACGCATTTCCCCAGCGCGCAGAATCCAGAAAGAAGGCAGCCCCGAACCGGTTACAGCCACTTCCATTTCCTCGGCAAAAGGCAGAAAGCCGCGCACCAGCATCAGTCTCCGGCGTCCCCAAATGCGTATGACCTTTGCATTTTTTCCCCTGTAAGGTTTGCAGGAAGTTTCCACAAGCGTTTCCCAGGGTTCCAGCACAATGCGCGGAAATTCACCCGGACACAGTTCAATGCGCAGTCCCCTGGGTTTTCCCTTTATGTCTGCATGAAAGCGCAACTGACGGAAAATATTGTAAAGATCAATTGGTGTAAGGAAAAAGCGATCCTCTGCAAGTGTGGCAGCAGACTGTACCTGCAAAAATCCCCTCAGCCATGAATCCGGCACATTGATTTTCTTTTCGAGCACCTCCCCGGTTTTTTCCCCTTTCAGAGCCACAGCTTCACGGGAAACAGATATGCGGGTTTCATGGGAATTCCGCATCCGTCCCAGTCCGCGCACCAGATCCTCGCTGAAATCAATATTGGTGGTTCCGTATTTCGGAATACCATCAAATTCAAATGCCTCAGGTTCCATGCGCAGACAGGCGTAACTGCCTTCATCCCTGCTGAAAACCTCAAACAGGACACCGTCAGGATGAACAGTCACGACCGGATCAAGAATCAGCCACGCGGCCGGATCATTGCGGGCAATCCACCGGAAATATTCCTGCCGCGCTGCCCATGCACCCATGCCTGCGGATTCCTTTTTCAGGCGCATGTATGCCAGATATGCAGTGCGATCTTTGGGAACATAGCGGAAATCACTGGCAACCACCCGGTGCAGCGCGGTCATGGCTTCCCGGAAACGCAGGGGAAATCGTATGCGGGCCGACAGATTCACTGCATCACGGTACAAGTTTCCGAAAAGATGAATCTTTGTTGCATCTTCGCTCACAGTGTTTGCAGCTTCATATGCAACAGGCAGGGCAGTTGTCTGAACAGATTCATTTTCTGTGCTGTCCTGCGGTTCTTCCTGTGCCGATATGTTTTCAGTGCTCATTTTATTCCTCGTGTTCAGATGGTTAAGGTAATTTCCAGAAAAGAATATACCACCAAAGTAAGTAAGGTTCCATAAATTTTCGGGTATAAAATTTTCCGAAAAATCCGGTTTTTTGAATACACGAAAAATTTCGTTTGCCTACTTATCAAAAGCTTCCAGCTTTTGCCCTGTGCCTGTGAACTGAAATGGGATATTTATTTTCAAAAATCACCTAAGTGCCTGAGCCATATGATTATTTTGCAATATTTTGAATAAATATGCAAAAATACAATTTTTGCATTCCTTCCGAAAGCTGACATTTTCTGAAAATCTGTATATACTGTGGCTGCTGATTAAGTCAATGGCATTGATGCAGGAGCATGGGAACAGGGACAAAGCAAACAGGGTTCAGGCTGTTTCCAAAGATGAATATACCTCTCTGACTGACTTTATCCGGCAAAATCAGGGCAAGCCGTTTTTTTTACCGCAGAGTGACACAGAGTTTTTTGTCCGAATTTCAGTATGATTTATGCAATTGAATTTTAAACGGTTGATTTTTATGGATGCCGATGTTGCACTGCACAAAACAGCTTATGTAAAATCAAATACTTGAAAAGCAACTGCCTAACTCCTAAATATTTCTTTTCGATATGCAGCATGGTTAATCCCCCGTTTTCATATTTTCAGATGGAAGAGCATTTTACCACAGTTTTTCAGATATTGCACGCATTTTATCTTTGGATTTATCTGAACAGGGATTATGTGGGGTTATCAGTAGTTACAGGACAAAAAATCCTGTCAATCCTGTATAATCGTGTTCAGACAAACAGTAATTCCGTCTATCCGGGGAAAAATATTCTTTTTTACCTTGCACACCCTGTCAACGGCATGTTTTTTCTGTTTTTCACGGATTCACTGACTGCCCTGATCAGGAAAAATTGTAGGGAACAGAAAAACCCAACTCATACCAAATCGCCATTGAAAACATGCTTCTGAAAAGACAATATTCTGTAATCAAGCAGAAAAACTGACAGTATTGTATAAAATCAATGGCGAATTGGTATCACATAAAAATATTTGCTTTTCAACTGTTTTTTGTTATAAATGACACATGAAAACAGATGCCTTATTCTATGAGTTGTTCAAATTCGATCCGCAGTCCCTTTTTGATCTCATCCGACTGGATGCCGAAGGCCGTTATGTCTTTGAGAGCATTACGGCCAAGACAACGGAAAAACGGATGGACGGTTTTTTCCGCCGTGTGGACGGACCCGGCCCAAATCTTTTTGCCGAGGTGCAGGGATATTCAGACAAAAAGATTTACTGGCGGTTTTTCCGGGAAATCAGCACATGGTATGAGCAGAACGATGATGATCAGCCTTTTGTGGCTGTGGTGCTGTTCACGGACAAAGCATTTGATCCGGGAAAACCGCGGCTGTCATGCGTTCCACCCTGCCGGCTGATCCGCTGTTATCTGCCTGATCTGCTCAAAAAAATCGGCAAAAAAGCATCTGCCCTGACCGTGCTGAAGCCTTTGGTGCTCAAAGACCGGAAAAAACTGCCCGAATCCGTCCGGCAGTGGGACGCGGAAATCAGGGCAGTGGGACTGCCCCGGGCAAAAACAGAAATCCTTAACGAGCTTCTGGAATACGCTGTTCTGCAGCGTTTCTCAGACCTGACTTTGGAGGAGGTGAGAAAAATGATCCAACTGACACCGCTGGAAAAAACCGTGGCCGGTCAGGAACTGATTCAAATCGGTCATATAGAGGGAAAAAAGGAGGGAAAACTGGAGGGAAAAACCGAGACCGCCCTGAACCTGCTGAAAATGGGACTTTTGACAGAAGAGCAGATTGCCAAAGTTACGAATCTGACCCCGGCTGAGGTGAAAAAACTCAAAGTGAAGCTGAGGAAGAAAAAACGGATAAAGGGTCAAACCGGCTGATAATGTTATCCTTCCGGGATTCTGATTTGTTTTTTTCAGATTCTTTCTCTAATAATATCAATCATTAGGAATTTTTTCCTAGCAAAAAACGAATGGACTGATAAACCAATTTAGGAGCTTGTATAAAAATGAACTGTTCCAAACCCTGAGGGTTTTCAAAACCCTCAGGGTTCAGGGTGAAAAAATTGTACAGCTTATTTTTTTACCCACACTTATTGTTTATTCTCTGCTGTGCATTCATGCCTGTTTCATGCGGGCCAGCCGTTTCATCACAACGGTTTCCAGCAGCGGTTCCCCGTGATCCCTGTATTCATATTTCACCCGGATCGCGGGTTTGCCAATGGAAAGCAGCCGGGGCAGATTGACAGGCGTGGCACAGATTACCAGATCGCAGTCTGTACAGCGGATGGTTTCCTCCAGATCCTGCATCTGTTTTTTCCCGTATCCCATTGCCGGAAGCACTGTCCGGACATGGGGATATTTTTCAAAGGTTTCTTTTATGCTTCCCACAGCATATTTCACCGGTTCCACAATTTCTGCGGCCCCGTATTTTTTTGCGGCTATGGTTCCGGCTCCGTATGCCATTTCTCCGTGAGTCAGGGTGGGGCCGTCTTCCACCACCAGCACCCGTTTTCCCCCAATCTGTTCGGGATTGTCCACCAGCAAATCTGATTCTGCAAGAACAATGTCTGCTCTGGGAGCATAGGCTGTGATGTTTTTCCGCACCTGTCCGATTCCCTCCGGCTTTGCGCTGTCCACCTTGCCGATAACAGCAATATCTGCCATCATCATATTGGTTTCACCCGGATAATAAAGCAGTTCATGCCCGGGACGGTGGGGATCAAAAAGCACAATATGCACATCCGGATGATAAAAAGGTGTGTCATTGTTTCCTCCATCCCACACGATAATGTCGGCCTCTTTTTCCGCAGCACGCAGGATTTTTTCATAATCAACCCCCGCGTACACGGTAATACCCTGATCCACCAGCGGTTCATATTCCTCCATTTCTTCAATGGTGCACTGGTTTTTTCCAAAATCTTCATATGTGGAAAAACGCTGCACCACCTGCTGACGCAGATCACCGTAAGGCATGGGATGGCGGACCACCACAGCCTTTTTTTCCTGCGCTCTGAGAATGCCGCAGATCTTCCGGGTGGTCTGGGATTTTCCGCATCCGGTGCGGACAGCACATACGGTAATCACCGGTTTTTCCGAACGGAGCATGGTATAGGTGGCTCCAATCAGCATAAAATCCGCTCCACCGGCCATGACAAGGGAAGCTTTGTGCATCACTTCGGTGTGGGGAATATCGCTGTAGGAAAAGGCCACGAGATCGGTCTGATAATCCAGGATCAGTTCCGCAAGCCGGGATTCGGAATAAATGGGAATTCCGTCCGGATACTGTTTTCCGGCCAGTTCCGGAGGATACATCCGTCCTTCAATATTGGGAATCTGCGCTGCGGTAAAGCAGATAACCCGGTATCTGGGATTGTCCCTGAAATAGACGTTGAAATTGTGAAAATCACGTCCGGCCGCGCCCATAATGATAACTTTTTCTACCATCTCCGCTCCTTTCATTTTGGCAGGGGCTGATGCCCGGTCTGCCGGATTGGGTTGGTGTCAGATTTCAGGTTTCGGGGTTACAGGTCAGGTTGGATTTCAGGTTTCAGGGTTACAGGTCAGGTTGGGTTTCAGGTGTCAGGATTATACCAAATCGCCATTGATTTTGATACAGTATTGTCAGTTTTTCCGCTGCCGGGCGTGTGCAAAAAACCACTTCGCTTAATTTATGAATAGTGGGTCAAACCGGCTGATAATGTCATCCCTTCCGGGATTCCGTTTGTTTTTTAATTTTTTCTATAATAATTTCAATCCTTACGGATTTTTCAGGCACTGCTGTCGGGCTCAGATCAACGGATTTGTCCCACTATTAATTTCTGCACTCCGCGGGATTTGTGTGTGTGCAGAAAACCGCTTCGCTTAATTTATGAATAGTGGGTCAAACCGGCTGATAATGTCATCCCTTCCGGGATTCCGTTTGTTTTTTAATTTTTTCTATAATAATTTCAATCCTTACGGATTTTTCAGGCACTGCTGTCGGGCTCAGATCAACGGATTTGTCCCACTATCAATTTCTGCACTCCGCGGGATTTGCATTATGCATTGTATAAAACCATTGGAGAACCGGTATTACAGGTCAAGTTGGGTTTCAGGGTTACAGGGGACAAAATTTGCAGATTCTTTGGACACGCTCGGTAAGGGAAGATACGATTTCATAATTGATGGTTCCGGTCAAAGCAGCCAGTTCCTCAGCCGGCAGAATGCTGTTTCCCTGGGTTCCGAAGGCCACCACCTCATCGCCGATGGCAATATCCGGAATATGTCCGGCGTCCAGCATGGTAAGATCCATGCAGACTCTTCCGGCAATATGTGCCCTTTTGCCGTGAACCAGCATAAAGCCTTTATTGGAGAGCAGACGGGGATAACCGTCTGCATATCCCAGAGAAACCGTGGCGACAAGCGTTGGCTCCGGCGTTTTGTGCGTCATGCCGTAACTGAGGGAAAATCCCTTATCCACTTTTTTCAGATGAATAATCCGGGTTTTGAGGCTCATGGCCGGTTTCAGGGGAATATGCTCCCCCGTGACCTCATCTGAAGGCCGGAGACCGTACATGGCAATTCCTGCACGCACCATATCCAGATGAGATTCCGGCAGTTCCATGATGGCCGCGCTGTTCGCTGCATGGCGTATGGGAAATTCCATGCCTTCCCTGCGGAGACGGTCAAGAAAATCTGAAAAACGCTGCATCTGCATATGGGCATAGGATTTGTCCTCTGCATCGGACGCTGCAAAATGCGTGAAAATGCCCTCGGATTCCAGTCCGGGCAGGCGCAGAATTTCCCGGATTTCCCGGACAGACTCTGCTGCCTTTTCATCTGGAAAGGTCAGCAGCCCCAGCCGCCCCATGCCTGTATCAGTTTTGATGTGAATCCGGATTTTCTTTCCGGCAGACTGGGCAGTTTCTGAAAAAAAACGCGCTGCCTCAGCCGAATACACGGTCTGGATCAGATCCCATTGAACAATATTCTCTGCTGCTGAAAGCGGGGTATGACCGAAAACCAGAATGGGCGCATCCAGTCCGGCTTTGCGCAGCGCAATGCCCTCCTCAGACCGGGCCACACCCAGCCAGTCCGCGCCGCTGTGCAATGCTGTCTTTGCCACAGCCTCTGCCCCATGTCCATAGGCATTTGCCTTGACAACAGCCATAAACCTGGCTTTCGGGGATGTGATTTTCCGCAGTTGGCGCACATTGTGCGCAACTGCTGACAAATCGGTTTCAGCCCAGGCAAGTTCCTGTCTGGACATGGTTCTATCCTCTCACAGCGGAAACAATGGTGGTCAGCACCTTGGAGGTTCTTTCCCATACCACATCAAACATGGTGGTGGGTATGGAGTTTTCCAGTTGGGATTTGATGAAATCCAGCCGTTTTAGGGGATCATCCGGAATATGATAAAAAAACACTCGTATCTTTCCCTCCTGGCCCAGATTGTTCATCCGATCAATAAATTCCTGCTGCTTTCCCAAAGTCCTTTGGTTCAGTTCTTTGTTATCGGTAAGAGGTGGCGTGGGATAAAGAAAGATGATCTGCCCGTTTTTGTCTTTTCCGAATTCGGTGACAGCTTTTTCCGGAAAGATGAACTGCTGGGGACAGTCACTGTCATCATTGAGCAGATCGGAAAAGATGATCAGCCTGCCGCCTTTTTTTTCCGGAAGAACCGTATCCATAAAATGATACAGGGGCGTAGTCAGGGGCGTAGTGTCCCTGGGCGCGATTTTGGTGATGGATATTTTCCGTATGGGTTCCTCCACCTTCCAGTTGAAAGTGGGGGCATCTTCCGGAGACGGGGTGGATACCACAGTGGAAAAAGAGCGTGACGCGCATCCCGGGTTCCCAAAGGTTCGGATGTCATAGGAAACCGTTGGATCACCAATGAAAAAGCGCAGTCTTTCAATGATGGAATCCTTGAGTTTTTCCATGATGTCTGTATCAATGGTGGCCGAAATATCTATTCCCACAAAAAAAGAATTGGGCCGGGGCTGACGAAGCTGCCGAAGTTCATTGGCAACATTTTCATTGGAGAAAAAAAGCCATGTCAGGCCCCCGACTGCAAGGGCAATGATCAGGAAGATGATCACAGTGCTTTTTTTTACAGAAAATGAAGGCATGCTCATGCCTGCTTTTCTGATTTTCGCACCGCATTTGGGACAGGCCGCAGTGGCTGTGCTGATCCCTGTGTAACCGCATTTGGGGCAGAAATTCGGCGTACCGGATGTTGTCATAATACACTCCCCGCAGTTTATTCCTTGAAGAAAAACTGCATTTTCAGAGAACCGATCTCAATGGTGTCAAACTGTTTGAGCTGCTCCTGCTCCTGTCCCTTGATCACCTTTCCGTTCACTTTCGGTTTGGACATTCCTCCGACATAGTTCAGGTAATAATTGCCGTCCGGCATTTTGCTGATGGTCGCAGCAGTCTGTCCCATGGTCAGACCTCCCACCACAATGTCTGAAGAGGAATTTTTTCCGATCTTGGTCAGCTTTTTGATCAGTTCAATCTCCCCTTCAGCCCCGGACAGAAAAGAGAGCATACCCACTTTCTCCTTTTTTGCTTCTTCGGCAGGTCCCGCGCCTGAGGATTTTTGGACTTTTGCCTTCATTTCCCGGTATTTTTCCGTATCCATGATCATGGTGTGCTGCATGGGGGAATCCTCATCATCAGGGGCCTCGCCAGGATCATAGGTGAATACCAGGTAGTGTTTGCCCACGAGAATGATGTCGCCGTGACGGAGCCAGTGGGGTGCGGTGACAGGCTGTTCGTTGACAAAGGTTCCATTTTTGCTGTTAAGGTCTGTGAGAAGGAATTTGTCGCCCACGGAATCCACGCGTGCATGGTGTCCGGATACAGCCAGGTTTTCCACGACGATGTCATTTTCATGGAGGCGTCCGATGGTAAGGGATTTTCCTTTTTCAAGGGCAAATTCCCCAAGCTTTTTTTCGTCTTTCTGAAATTTGAGTGTCAATGTCGGCATTTCATATCCTTTCTGAAAAAAAACAGTGCTGCGGTTAAGATGATTTGCTGAGACCGGTTATTCTGAGCAGACGCAGGAAGAATCCTGCTATGCTGCTTTGGTGCTGAACAGATTTGACTTTGCAGATGATTACGGTGATATTGTCGTTTCCCCCGCGTTCATTGGCCATGTCCACGAGATCTTTGCAGGCTTTGGCCGGTTTGCGGGTGGTGACAGTTTCGGCTATTTCTTTTTCCGAGACCATGTTGCTGAGGCCGTCAGACGCGAGCACGATTATGTCCCCCCTGAAGCAGGGGAGTTCACAGGTGTCGGGGCGGACTGTGTCTTCCACACCTATGGCGCGTGTGAGCATGTGTCCGTATTCCGGGCCGAAATGTCTGTCTCCGGTTTTGTTCAGGAAGGCCTGTTCGGCCATGACTGTGTGGGTTACGGAGATCAGGGAGATTTCACTGTTTCGGATAAGCCATATGGGGCTGTCTCCCACATTGACTGCTATCATTGTGTCATCGGTGAAGCAGATGGCGGAAACTGTGGCGCCCATGCCCCGGTAGGAACTTTTGCTGCGTGCAGCCTGGTACACCACCTGGTTGGACAGACGGATTCCGGACATGAGGCGGTTGGCGTGTTTGGAAAGACTGATGTCTGCGTCTTCCAGTTCCTCGACTTCGGTTTTTGCCATGAAGCGTTCCATATAATCTTTTACGGTTTTCACCACAAGATCGCTGGCAACTTCACCTGCCTGATGACCGCCCATTCCATCTGCCACAACATAAAGTTTCAGGCTGTCATCAAAAAACAGGGCGTCTTCGTTTCCCTTTCGTTTCATGCCTACATCTGTAAGGCCTGCGGACTCGACAACAATCATGAATCAATATCCTTTATGAGATCTGATTTGTTCACAGATATTTTCTGTCTGTCTGCAGTATGGAAAGGTTGACCGGCGATTCAGTCCGGTGTCTGTTCCGCTGCGGGGACAGTATGTATGGGGACAGTTTTTCAGAATTCAGGATCTCCCTATGTTTTTTTTTCCTGCTGCGCTGTTTTTTTCTGGGCCATGATGGTGTCAATTTTTGCACCCAGGGCACGCAGGTGCTGGGCCATGTGAATTGCGCGCTGATAGCGTTTGTTCCTGTCTTTTTCCAAAGCCTTGTCAATGATGGTGACAAGGGGGGCCATGATTTTCGGGTTGTACTGTTTTGGATCCGGATGGGGAATGTTCATAATCTGGTGCATGAGCGCGGCCGGGCTGTCCCCCCGGAAAGGCAGTTCTCCTGTCAGCAGTTGGTAAAGCATTCCGCCCAGTGAGAAAATATCAGAACGGCCATCCACTTTTTTTCCGGAAATCTGTTCCGGTGACATATAATGCGGGGTTCCCTTGACCACTCCGGTCTGGGTCTGGGAGGTGGCTGTGATCCGGGCTATGCCGAAATCCGTGATTTTTACCACGCCGGATTTGAGGAGCATGATGTTCGCGGGTTTGATGTCCCGGTGAACAATGCCGTTCTGATGTGCATAATCCAGACCATCGGCAATGTCGGCCGCGTAATCAATAACTTTGCGCATGGGCAGCAGATTTTTCTTTTTGGTGTATTTCTGAAAATCATCCCCGTCGAGAAATTCCATGGCAATATAGGCCAGATCATGCTCATCTCCCGCGTCATAAATGCTTACAATATTGGGATGGGAGAGTTTGCCCGCGCTTTCAGCCTCCCGGAAGAATTTCTGCTTCATTTTTTCCGCTTCTTCGGCCTCAAAATCATCGGTGAAGCGGAAGGTTTTAATGGCAGTGGTGCGGTTGATGCGCGGATCCTGGCCCAGATACACAATTCCCATTGCGCCCTTGCCAAGCTGTTTCATAATTTCATACCGGCCCAGCGTGGGACGGGTTCCTGTGTCGCCTCCGGCCAGAAGAGGATCTCCTCCGGAGGTTCCGCTGAGAAATCCGTCTCCAAACACCATAGTTTCACTGGCCTGCAGAAGTTTCTGTCTTCTCTGTGCCACATTTTTGTAATTCGGATCATGCTCCTCAATATATTCATATACAGAAGCAGCCTTGTTGTACTGGCGTTTGCGTTCATAATCAAGTGCCAGATTGTTGAGCAGATCCTTGGTGGCGTCGTCAACCGGCACTTTGCGGAATTTGTCAAAAGCCATGTCCAGCATTCCCTGGCTTTGAAAAGACAGTCCGAGCATGCGGTTGGTTTCCGCAGATTCCCCCTCGACTTTTTCCTTTCCGGCCTCAGTGACAAAGAAATTGATGGAAACCGCGCCGATATATCCTGCAATCAGTTGCAGCACCGGATAGGTCACCTCCAGCCAGATGGCTGCGGATGTGAACATATAAAAGGATGTTCCGGCAAGAAGGATCAGAACTGCGGCAAATGTCAGCCCCGCAATGGCTGCCTTCATGCGGGGAAGTACCACACTGATCAGCCCCCCTATGATCAGGATCAGACCGAATCCGGCATATCTGTCCCAGGAGGGTTTCTGTATAAACTGTCTGTGCAGAACAGACCAGATGACATTGGCAGTGAATTCGCCAACCGTCATTCTCTGCGCTGTCGGTGTGCTGATGGGATTGAGTGTGCCTGAAGCAGTGGGGGTGATCAGAACGATTTTGTTCTGAAACACAGCCGAAGGAATTTCACCTGAGAGAATGTCGGAAAAGGAATGACTTTTGAATGTGTTCTCCTCTCCCTTGAAACCGGCCAGCATCACAGTATCCTTTGTAACCGGAATACTGACAGACTTATCCAGCTCAACCGATGCACCCGGCACTGCCCGGATACCCTCCACAGGAATATCCAGATAAAACGCGGCCAGACTCAGGGGAAAGGAAGGAATGTAAATATCCCTGTAACGGTACAGAAGAATATCGCCCCGCACTTTTCCGTCCGTATCATAGGCCAGGTTCACATGACCGATCCCTGCCGCGTGTTTCAGAAAGGCAGGAACAGGACGCAGAATTTCATCCGCGAAACGGGCATCACCCGAAGAGGTATCCACACTTCCGCCGGCTATGGATCGCTGCATCAGTTCCGGATCATTTTCCTTTCCGCTGCCCTGTATGGAAGATTCCTTCAGGGAAACCGGCATGACCACATTGCCTGCTGCGGCAAGTGCGGCCTCCAGTTTGCTGTCATTGTCGAGTTCTTCCAAAGACAGTTTCATGGTGCGCAGGAGAGTTGGATCAGAATTTCCTGATTTTTCCACCATTTCAATCAGGGTTCTGATCTGCTTCAGTCCGCTGCTGTCTTCCGGCTCGCTGTATAAGACATTGAGACCAATGATTTTGGGTTTGCCCTGCGCGATCTTTTCTATGCCCCTGGCAATCACGGAACGGGGCCAGGGCCAGCGTCCCAGTTTTTCAATGGATTTGTCATCAATATCCACCACAAGAATGGCGTCCGAATCAGAGGGAACTGACCTGTGTTTCATACGGAGATCATAGAAAGCCAGCTCCAGATTTTCAAAAAAACCGACTCCGGCCAGGTTCATTGCCAGAAAAAGCAGGGTGATTCCCGCGCCCAGGCAGATGGCCGGATATTTTTTCACAATATTCATATTCACTTATCCTGTGCTTCAAATCATTCAGATCATGGGAGGCAGATTCCCCCCTTTTTTTCTTCCTTTGCTATATCTACCGAAAACTGCCTCAGATGTCAAATCAAAAACCTGAGTATGAGAAATATAAAGATCCAATTTTGATTTTTTCAGAAACCGGAACAGATTCCCGTAATCCTGTTCCCGGATGCCTTTGAGTGACGGTCAAAGCAGTTTCCGTGCCGAAAAAAAACAAGGTTGGATATTTCCATGTGCAGCTTTTTTTCAGCCTGTCTGAAATAGGCAGATCAACGAAAATTTTCGTGCAGCAAAAAAAATCAGATTTTTTCAGAAAAACCGGATATCCTGAAAAGTTTATACCCGAAAATTTATGGAACCTTGCTTATCTTTATGAAAATTCAGATAACAGATGAAACGGCTGTCTGTTTTTTCTGCCTGCGAGAGATACCAGTTTTTCAATAAATTTACTCATCTGAACAGTCTGAATGTTCATTTTTTCAGAAGTACCGGCCAGTTCCTTTCCGTCTGACTCATTCTGACGGACTGTTTTTTCCATATCAGACATTTTTATACTGATCTGCTCCACACCTTTGGCCTGCCGGTCTGAATTTGCAGCAACAGCGGTTATCAGTTCACTGACTTCGGCTGAGCCTTTTTCCATTGTGCCAAAAATCCCGGCGATTTTTGAAACCAGTGCCGAACCTTCCTGTATTTTTTTTACCGTGCTTTCAATGATTGCAGCAATGTCTTTTGCCGCTGCTGCCGATTTCATGGCAAGATTTTTGACTTCACCGGAAACCACTGCAAATCCGGCTCCTGCCTCACCTGCACGCGCTGCCTCAATTGCTGCGTTGAGTGCAAGAAGATTGGTCTGAAATGCCAGTTCATCAATTGTTCCGATAATTTTGTGACTCTCCCTGCTTGCATCGGATATTTCCTGCATGGCCTGATTCAGGCTGTTCATGGAACTGTTTGCCTCCCTGATGTTTTTTGCAGAGGATTTTACAATATGATCCGCAGTGTTGGCGTTTTTCGTGCTTTGTCCTGCCTCGGAATTCATTTCTTCAAGAAACAAAGATGTTTCTTTCAGAAATTCCGCCTGCTTTGAAGTTTCCTGTGCAATCTGTCTGCCTGTTTTTGCAACCTGATCCGAAGCATCCTCCATTTCCCTGTAGGCATCTTCAAGCCCTGTGATGACAACGCGGATGGGACTGATAACAAAACGTCTGATAAAAACAGCTCCGGCAATGCTGACAAGCAGCCCCACAGCCAAAGCAATCCCGGAAAGGCCTGCGGCTTCTGATCCGCTGTGGATCGCAAGCTGTTTTACCCTGTTCTGCACGCTTTCCTTATAGCTGCCTATCTGTTTTTTCAACTGTTCAAAATTCTTCTGTGAATCACCGTAAAGAACATCATAGGCTTTTTTGGTCTGAAAATATTCATAGTGAAGCTGCATGATTTTCTGATATTCCCCGAAATCTTTTGCAAACAGATTTTTCATCTCACTGAATTGGGAATATTTTTCCAAATCCGCTGTGATCTGTCCTGCAAGCATATTGATATTTTCCTGAAATACTTTCATTTCTTCAGGTTTTACCGTACCGACAAACTGAAACACCTTCAGCCGCAGTTCAGCCAGATTGTCCACTGTTTTGCCGGCCTCATCATAAGAGTTCCAGAGTTCCTGATAATGGGTGCTGATATGGCTGATGTTCAGGACACTGACAAGTCCCTGCCCGGCCATGACAAGAATCATAACAAAAAAGGCGGACAGAAGTTTGCCTTCCATTTTCAGTCTGATGTCAGACAGTTTCATAATATTATTTCCTTATCAAATACGTTTATTGACAAAAGCGTTGTTCAGTTCCTGATTGTTTGCAAGATTGATAACCTGAACCTCTATTCCCTGATCTTTCCAGAATCCTTTCACATCTGCAACATTGTTAATGGAAAAGCCGGCCCAGTGAAGCATTCCGATTCTATAAATCCTTGCATAAGCCATGTCTGACAGAATCAGTCCGATACACATTGCTGTCAAAATTATCCGTTTCATACTGGTTTCCTTTCAAATGGCGGAGTCTCAGCTCCGCCATGCCAGGCTGAGTCAGCGTAATACCGATTTGCCATTGACTTTATACAGATCCGGAGGAGTGCAAAAATTAAGCGGAGCGGTTTTTTGCAGACGCGGAAAAACTGACAGTATTGTATCAAACCAATAGCGAATTGGTATAAGTCCGT
>CAZHPS010000127.1:0-15425 GCA_964534335.1 uncultured Desulfobacterales bacterium | reverse complement strand
ACTCGAACTTATCAAATAATTCATCATATTGCAAAAATTTAAGCGAATGGACAGTAAATAACATATTGATTTATAAATTTAAAAATATCAGTATAAAAAGTCCCGCCACCCGAAATGTCAACAGAACCTAAAAAACCCTTTAAGCAAATTTTTTGCATTTTTTGGCTAATTTGTGAATATTTCAGCATTACTTCCTTTATGATAATATATTAGGAGTTACGCAGTTGAAAACTGCGTAACTCCTAATATATGTTCAATAATCATAGAAAACAGGGAAAAATGAAAAATATTTGAATAATGGCATTATTGGAACTGAATTCGGCAATGCAGGCATATATTCTGTATAAACATATCTGAGCCATATTTATGCACCTTTGAACTTAATATCTGTAAATTCATAAAAAGCTCCAAATAAATCTTTAAAGATTATATTTAATCATTTGTTTCTTAAAGATCAAAAAAATACAATATCTGCCATATCTGATTATACTGATCCAATTTTGTTTTTTTTGAAAACAGGAACAGTTTCTTATAAATCGGTTCACAACTGCCTTTAACTCACGGATAAAGCAGTTTATGTGCCGTAAACCAAAATTGGATCAGTATATACATTTTTTCTTTCATATTTCTTTTTATCCCCATTTATGAATCTGTTTCTGTATTTTGGCATAATATTGACTATTTTTCTTATATGGGAAAAAAGATGCTCCTCAGTTATCTGTTCCGGGATGACAGTTCCGGCATAAACCGCAGAATAAAGCGATATATATCTTATAATATTCTGCCAAAGGCAAAAAAACAGCACAATAGGTTCATATTGGGTTGTTTTTATCCTGATTTCTGCCTGTTTCTGTCCATAGTTTTTCCTGTGTTCCTGCCGGAAAAGCAGAAACAGGGGATTTCACTATTGTGCAATATGCTGTTGACAAATTTTAAAATAAGCATATAATGGCGCATATAAACCATTATATGCAGTTTTACAGATTTAACTGTTTTTGCTTCATTAATTGCCTTATTTGTTTATAATGCTCCAATTTGGTTTTTTGCTGCAAAACTGGATATAATCCGAAAAATGCCATTTAAGTCTGTTTATCAGGTTTTTCAGGCAAAAACTGCTGATTTTTCACTTTCAGAATTTCGAATAAAAATATTGGCTCAGTATATTTATAAAATTATACTGATCCAATTTTGGTTTTCTTTGGCACGGAAATTGCGTATGCGCCAAAACAGTTTTTTTCAGCCCTTCTGCGGGGTTTTTCAGGCCCAAAACGGATGATTTTTCATTTTCAGCCCGTCAGGCAAAAATCATGCCAGATAAAACCAAAATTGTTTCAGTATAGTATAATGTTCTTGCTTGTTTTTTTAGGAAAATGGAACAGTTTTTTATAACAAGGCTCATGAATCCCCTATGACTGATATTTTCAAAATTATGCTCTAATCAGAAAGGAATTATTTATGGCAGAATATTTCAAACCCAAAAGGGATATTTCCGTTTCAGATTCCATAGAGGAATATTTTAATGAAAAAGAGGCAATAGATGCTTTAAGTCAGACATCTATCCAAAACAGACGATATGAACTGAACAGATTTGACAAATTCTGTAAAAGCAGAAATATTGTAAAACCTGAGGATATTCACAAAAATATCCTGATTGCCTATCTGAAAGAATTAAAAATCGGAAAAGCCTCAAAACTGCATATTATTTATATATTAAAAGGATATATGGATTTTCTGGTCAATGAGGAACTGATACTGGATAATATTGCGGATATTATTGAAAAACCAAAAACATACATGCCAAAAACAGATTATCTCACTTTTGCGGAACTGGAACGGATATATCAGACAGAAGCGCGGGAATCTCCCAAAAAATCAGTGGATCGGAATCTGCTGCTGTTTTCCCTTTTTAACGATGTATGTCTGAGAGTATCTGAGGTTATCAATCTGAAACTCCAGGATGTACGGCTTGATGCAAAAGAAATATGGATTACACGCAAACGGAGCAAAGTGGAAAAAATTCCCCTGAATGCGGATCTGATCGGAAAATTCCTGAACTGGTACCAAATCCGGCCTGAATATAAAGGAAGCGATCAGGAATGGGTGTTTCTCTCAAGTCACGGGCAGCAGTTGAAACGCAGGCAGGTGCATTATATTGTCAGCAAAGCACTGGAACGGGCCGGAATTGTGAAACGCAAGCAGGGACCCCATCTGCTGCGACATTCCGGCGCAAGTCTCAAAGCGCGGGACGGGGAAAATCTTGTGATGATTCAGTATCTGCTTGGGCATGAAAACCTGAACACAACACGGAGATACCTTCATTTTGACTGGGAAAACCTCAAAGAGATGGTGGAACGCAGTCCGTCAATGGGAAGGAAAGATTCAGAAATCAAATGAAACATCGCATTCACTCCTGAACTCCTCATCCTCATAAATAAAGGCCAGCACGGTTTTGGCTCCCATCATGGTGCTCAGCCTCCGGTTCTCAAAGATGAGGGAAGCCTCATTATTGCTGAAATCATACAGCAGACTGGCAAGGAAATCATGAAAATCCGCAGCAAAGCGCACAGACGGTTCCGGGCTTAAAGAATCTGAATCCACATGAAAAGATGAGGAAAAGGAAAAAGAATATTCCTTTTCCTCATCACTGATTTCCGGGGATACCTTACCGGGAAGATAAAATGTGCCGGATTCGTCAAAAACACTTTTGCTGTATTCCATTTTCAGATAATCTGTTATCCGCTTTTCCATATACTTTATCTTTTTTCCCAGCTCTGTCTGCTCCAGAGTTTTTGCCAGTGCATGGGAAAGGGTGTTTACGGCAATATCACGGCGGATATACTCTATTTCCTCCAGTTCATCCTCATATATGGCAAATCCGGTGAGTTCCGAAGGCCCGATCTCGTCTGAATAATATTCTGCTTTGTTGATAAATGCCAGATCAGAACTTTTTTTCATGATTTCCCTGCCAAACGCCTCGGCAAACTGCTGCCACAAATCCCTGTCTTCATCATACACGCGGAAGGATTGTTTTTCATTTGACATCATATAAGAATAGACATGGATCGGTAAAACCGGAACAGGATTGTAAAAGGAATCATGGCTTACAGCAGATATATACCGGCTCTCTGCATACTGCCTGAAGTCTTCACCGCTGCGTTTGCAGTTTTCCGTATCTGTGACAACCATCTTCTGTATCTGTATCCGATCTGTTTTTTCACGCGTTCCTCCGGAACTGTCCCAGCGGAACGCATGGCAGATTCGGGGAAAAACAGAAAACTCTTCCGGCAGTTCCGGACAGATCGGCATCATTCCTGTTATGATAATAAAAAATGTCAGAATAATTTTTTTCATATCCTCATTCCCGGCATGAAAAAGTCAGCAGATCAAACCCCGGTTCGCCCGGTCAGGCAGTGGATCATTTCGCCTAAAATTGCAGTCTGGATTGGCGTAATACTAATTCACCATTGATTTTATAAAATATTGTCAGCTTTTTTACCGTTCAGTGTGTGCAAAAAATTGCTCCGAGCAATTTGTCAGCGTTTAATCTGTGAGTTGCAAAAACCGTATTTTTCCCAACAATCCGGTTTTTCTGTATACTTCAACCCATAAAATGAAAGTTGACAAAGCAGCAGAAATATTTCTGATAATTCACATACGGCAGACAGAACCAGATATATAAATGTTCATTGAAAAAGTCAACGCCTGGGTGACAATGCTGAAAAATGACAGTATACTGATCCAATTGAAGGAACAGGAAAGCTGCCGGAAGACAAAATCTCCTGTAACATTATCTGTCAGACGGAAAGACAAATCAATGGGGTAAAAAGTGTAAAAACAGGGTGGGAATTTCCTGCTTTTGGGGAATGAAAAATCAGCCCTGATGAATTTTCTGCTCCCTGATATTGACAAACAGGGGCAGTTCATTCTATTTTTTTGTATGTCAACCTCAGTTATACTCAGGAAGGGCACACAATTTACGTTTTTTTACAATCCAGGCCACATGCCCTTTCATTGAAGGGAAGGGGAAATTTCACAGGGGGAATCAGTAATGGGGACAAAACAGAACAGAATCTCTTCAGGAGTCAGCCAGCTTGACCGTGTGCTGGGCGGGCTTTTTATCGGGGACAATGTGGTATGGTATGATGACGCGGGAAGCCTGGCCCATGCTTTCTGCATGAATTTCATTCAGGCATCACACGCGCAGGAAAGATCGCTGATTTATGTCAGTTTTGACCGTTCCCCGAAAAATCTGCTGGAAAAACTTGGGCCTTTGGCCGAAAGTCCGCATCTCACCATTCTGGACTGCTTTACCCACGGCAAAGGTGACGGTTCGGAAATTTTCAGCAGATTTTATGAAAAAGACGGCGCACAGTGGCCCTACCAGATTGTCAGGGTCAATGAACCCGCAAAACCGGAAACCGTGAGGGAAGCCATATACGGTCTTCACAAAACCATGAAGGGTGATGTGCGTTTTGTGTTTGAAAGTCTGACCGGGATGCAGGATCTCTGGGGCGGAGAGGAGCATATCCTGAAATTTTACACCCATTCCTGTCCCCATCTGTATGAACTCAGCACAGTTGCCTACTGGATTATTGAAAAAGGCGCGCATTCCTCCCGTCTCCGCGCGCATATCAACCAGATCGCACAGGTGGTTATTGACCTTTCCCTGAAAAGGGGGAAATCCGCACTGACCATTGTAAAGGCAGAGAAAAGATCCCCGGATACACTGAACTGCCCCCATCCCTACAGGAATGAGGGAATGGAAATTTCCTTTGAAAATGACAAAGCATTTCCCCGCAGAACTGATCTGGGAAAAAGACTCAAGGAAATCCGCACAGGACAGGGATTTTCCCAGACAGAACTTGCAAAACTTGTCGGTGTCACATCCAGCACCATTTCCCAGATCGAAAGCAATCAGATTTATCCCTCTCTGACTGCTTTGTTCAAAATTGCGGAAATTCTTTCTGTGGATGCCGGGGCTTTTTTCCGCCAGAGTGCAGACAGGGAAAACCGCATTGTCTTTTCCTCTGAAAAAGGGGTAAATGTGAATTTTCCGGATCTGCCCAAAGACAGCATCAGGGGCAGGAGACTGACTCCTCCGGATTTTGAGCCCAAAGCAGAATCCTATATCATCGAAATTCCCGAAGACAAATCCCTGCCTTCCCATTTTTTCATTCACAAAGGCGAAGAGATGGGTTATGTTCTGTCCGGAAATCTGCAAACCGAAGTCAGGAGAGCCATATACAATGTCGGACCCGGTGATCTGATCTGTCTGACTGCTGAAATTCCCTCCTTTTGGAAAAATCCGGGACCGGGAACAGCAAAACTGCTTTGGATTAAAATACGATAGGCACTGCAAAGATCCGGATAAGATTTTTGTCAGAATCTTTGTGTAAGGGAGGAATTTTTAATGGGATATAAGGATTCGGATGTTTTTCTTTTTTTTATCGTGCTGTTCATTCTGTTTGTCATATTTGGCAGGAAAAAACCTGAGCTTCCGACCCAGAAACCTTTACCGCCAAAACCGGCCCAGTTGCGTCAGGAACAGACACCGGATTATGCACGGCAGACACCCGGTCCGGAAATGCAGCAGTTTGCGGATGCCATCCCGGTAAAAGGCGTGTTTGTGGTTATCACTATTGGCTATGCCCAGACCCAATTAATGGCCATGTCCTTATCCACCCAGGTAAAACTGAAAGGAAAAACCATCCGCATTCTTTTATGCGATGCAGCGGGGGAGCTTGCCATAAAAGGCAGTAGAGAGACAGTGCTGAAACCCATTGACAAATCCCCCCAGATGCTGATGAAAGCGCTGATTGACCAGGGCGTGAAAGTGGAAGTATGTCCTTTTTTCCTGGCCAACAAACCGGCCACTCCTGCTGATCTGATTGACGGTGTATCTGTTGCACAGCCGCCTCTTATTGCGGATGCGATGCTGGAACCGGGGATAAAACTCTTCACATTTTAAAGAGCATGATATAAAAAAATTTTCCGCGCCCATTCCGGCTCAAGCCGGAATTCAGATTTGATAGTGGGTCAAACCGGCTGATAATGTCATCCCTTCCGGGATTCAGATTTGTTTTTTCAGATTTTTTCTATAATAATATCAATCCTTACGGATTTTTACCGTCCGTGTGTCATACCGGTTCGTCAGTGCTTTCAACCAAGTCCGGATACCTGCGTTCGCGGGTATCCGGATCCGGAATGGTGAAATCAGTTTTCAGATACTTTCACTGTCAAAAGCCGCAGCCAGAGGCAGTTTCACCTCTTTGAGCAGGGCAGCACGGCGGTTTTTCAGTTCCCTGTCTCCGGGATGTGTGTCAATCATCCGGGAAATGTTTTCCATGGCATCATACCAGTATCCGGCCCTGGCATAGATATTATAATGATCTGTTTCTGCTGCTTTGCCAAGCTGACTTTTCAGTTCCTCGGAAGGTTCCCTGTACTGCATGGTCGCGCTGGCAAGAAAATCAGCAGATCTTTCAATGGGATCGCTGACAATCACCAAAAACCATTCATATTCCACTCCGGGCTTCAGACGGATATTGTAATCAGCAAGACGGATCTCCCGGAACCCTTTAGCCGCGGGGCCGTCAATCTTTGTTTCCAGAATCGGTTCAATGGATCCGGTTTCATTCAGGATGAATTCTATTTTTCCCGGCCATGCACCGGAAACATACCACCGAAGCACAGGCTGATCTGTGGCTGTGTAAGCGGTCTGTTCCGAAGCCAGCGGAGCCATGAAATCCGGGATTGGGGCCTCTGTATATTCAAATTTTTCCAAATCAGGAAAACCCGCAGGCATTGCCCGTGAAAGTCCCCGGCTCAGTCCCCGGCTTAGTCCACGGGAGAACCCCCTGCTGAGCCCCCGGCTCAAACCTCTGGAAAGACCACGGGTTTCACTGCGGGAAAGTCCCCGGCTCAAACCTCTGGAAAGACCCCTGCTCAGTCCTCTGGAAAGCCCACGGGTTTCACCGCGTGAAAGCCCTCTGCTCAGTCCTCTGGAAAGCCCGCGACTCAAACCTCTGGAAAGTCCACGGGTTTCACCGCGTGAAAGCCCCCTGCTCAGTCCTCTGGAAAGTCCCCGTGAAAGCCCTCTGCTCAGTCCCCTGGAAAGTCCCCGGCTCAGTCCCCGTGAAAGCCCTCTGCTGAGTCCTCTGGAAAGTCCCCGGCTCAAGCCTCTGCTGATACTCCCACTGGAATCACCGCCTTCCCGTCTCCGGTTTTCCGCATCTTTCACCGGCGGATGCCATATCTGCATATACGTATCCGATGCCGGTGGCTGAACTGTCCCTGTTTGCGATGCAAATGTTCCCGCGGGCGGCAGTATCAGGAGGAAGCATACCGCAAGTATGCCCGCAGCACGGCATTTTCCGATTTTCTGATCTTTCTTCATGGTGACACCTCCTTTGTTTACATCCAGTTACATCCAGTTTCCGATTAACAAAAACGGCCCCCAGTATGCCGGATGCCGGAAACGCAACTGGGAAATCAGTTTTTTCTGCGCATTCTGCAAAGCCTTTGCCTTTGAGATGCCCGGTGTTTTCAACTGGCGGTAAAATTCCCTTATGACCAGGGATGTGGCCTCGTCATCCACATACCACAGTGTGGCGACAGCACTTCGGACACCGGCCTTGACTGCGACCCCGGCAAGCCCCAGTGCAGAGCGTTCGTCTCCCAAAGCAGTCTGGCACGCACTCAGGGTCAGCATTTGTACCGGGTTTTCCCGGAATCTGCCGTAACTGATGAGTTCCTCCAGACGGTTCATGGTCATTTTGTCATCATAGGTCAGGACAAAGGAATCATCCGGGCTTCCGCCGAAAACTCCGTGGGTGGCAAGATGGACAATGGTATATTCATTGTTTTTGAACTGCTTCGTGAGATTGTCCAAAGTATACTCTTTGTCCTGCAGAAGAATCTGACCTGACATGATTTCCTTAATATCCCGCAGTTCAGCAGTAACACTGGGAAGGGGCGAAAAATCCTGCACAGCCTCGGAGATTCCCCCAAGAAAAATGCTCATGTTTGTGCCCATAGGTTTGGGATCAGTGAGAGAAACTGCCGGAACAGTGGCAATGGCATACTTTTCCACCAGAAACCGCTCTCCGTCATGCAGGGTGGCAAAGGGAATCTGTCGAAGCGCACCGTCCGGCGCAATGATGAGTGTATCCACTTCCTGTTCCTTCAGTCTGTGTTCAGCAGGGCGGATAAGCCGGTCATACAGTTCCTGTGATTCATGCAGAAAGCGGTTATCAGGCCGTGTCTGGAGACGCATACGGCAGAGTAAGACTTTTTCTGCAAGGGTTTCGGATTTGGTTTCAACTGAAATCTGATCCATACCATCAGGCAGTGTCAGGAGGATGATCAGCCGCTCCGGAAGCATAATGGGATAAAGAACCGCTGTATGTGCCGGGGTTCGATCCAGGGTTTGCGTTCTGCTTTTCATCGCTGTTACGCATTCATCCTGAAAAAAATCCTCCAGTTCCGCGGATTTCAGCGTTTCCATAGTGTCCCTGGCCTGTTTCAGCGTTTCCTGCCGGGCCTTGACATCCGCTGTATTTTCAGCCTGTTTCAGCAGCAGATCAGTGAGTCCCAGATAAACCGGTTTGATTTTTTCGGAAAAGCTGTCTCTTCCGCTCCGGTATCCGGAAAAGAGCATTCCCCGAATTGGCGTGAGTGTGGATACGGCCTCTGTATAAGATTTTATTGCAGATTCCCTGTTTCCCATGCCCTCAAAAATACGTCCGCTCTGCCACTGCCATAGGTAAAGAATATCCGCATATGCTCCCTGCCGGGCAAAGAATATTGCTTTCCGGGTCAGTTTCAGGGCATCCTCATATTTGCGCTGACGTTCATACAGTTCTCCCATGTATCCGTATGCAAAGGATAAAGTACGGATGTCTTTGTGTTTCTCCGCAATTTCCGCTGCCTGGGTAAAGGCCCTGTGCGCAACTGTGTTCAGATCCGAATCAGCCTCTTCCAACTGATCCTGCGCATCCCGGATCAGCAGCCCCAGGGAAATCAGATCACCGGCTTTTTCCGGGGAATCCGGCAAATCATTCACATGGAAAACAGCATATTCCAGAGCATTTGCGCAGTCTTCAGCTTTTTCGTTCAGAAATGAGACACGCGCTGCATTGATAAGGACTTTGGCTTTGATTTCCTGCATACGGGGATCAGCCGAATCTGTTTTGATTCCGTCTGTTTTTCCCTCCGGTTTTTGATCTGTCTTTTCCTCTGTGTTTTCATCTATGAGGGCCAGGCATTCCCCGAATGCAGCCGCGGCCGCTTCAAAATCTCCATCTGCGGCCAGCACATTGCCTGTATTCAGAAGCACATTTGCCAGAACAGCCGGATCTTTTCCCTCACCGGCTTCGGCAACAGCCTTTTCCGCATACACGGCAGCATTGGCAATATCCCCCAGGGAAAGATGCAGATCGCCCAGTGTGCTGAAAAACCGGGCTTTTCTGTCATGATCTTTGTTTTTTTCAGCAACCGGCAGATATTGGTTCAAAACCGCCATCGCGCGATGATGAAATCCTGTCATCTGATATATTCCGGACAGTTGCACTGCCGTATCCACGCAGAGGTCAGGCGATGTTTCCGGATTCAGCACTGCAAGAGCCTTTTCCCACAGCAGGACAGCCTGCGCTGATTCTCCGTTCCGGCAAAACTCCTTTGCTTTGGCAATCATCTGTTCCGGAGTTTCCGCTGCAGACACTGTTCCAATCCGGAAAAACAGAAACAGGGCAAAAGAAACTGTCTGGACAAAAATACGAATCCGAATTTTTTCTGAAATCATCATGTTCCGCTCTCCGATCCCTTAAAATAAAAATGCACTGATTTCAAAATGAATGCCGTCATCCTGGAGATCATACTCAGTGGAAACATCTGCATCTCTCAGGGCATGGCCCCAGTACATCTGCGCATTGATTTTTTCATTCACAGTCCAGCGTGCACCCAGTCCCACACTGGACAGATTGTCCGGAGAGGGATCTTCCATATCCGTATTCCAGCCTTTGCCGTAATCATAAAAAGGGCATATCTGCACAAGTCCGTCTGCGGGCTTTGTGCTCAGGCCCGGTATTTTAAGATGCCAGACCGGAATCCGCCATTCCAGGGAGGTGATCAGCCCGTTATCGCTTGTCATCTGGTTTTCCCGGTATCCCCGGACAGTGGAGGAACCGCCGATTTCAAATTTTTCCATGGAAAGCAGAGGATCATTGGACAGACGGATGTCAAAACGGAACAAAGCCTGACTGTCCAGAAAGGCAAATTTTCTGAGCCACTGAAACTGCCCCAGCCAGAAGAAAAACTCTCCGTCCGGCAGGTTATCATTAATGGTGGCATCCAGAGTATCCAGCCCGAAATTGAAAACAGAGCGCGCTGCCAAAACCTGCACCATACTCCTGTCAACCCATTCCTGGGAAAAGCGCAGCACCGATACCCGGCTGATTCCATCATCCCTATCTCCGTCTGGGGAAAATGTAAATCCCTCATTATCTATCCCTGATGAAAATGTAAATCCCTCATTCATCAAAGTAGTTTCGCTTTTCCGGCGTTCAAAACGCAGCCCCATAGCGAATTCCCTGGACAGGGTTTTATAAAAAGGATGCCGCAGTTCTGCTGCATAGGTAGTGACGTCACTCTCAATATCCAGATCATCAAAGGGATCTGCTTTTATAACAGACTCCGTGCGTTCGGTTTCCATGCTCAAAGTTGTTCCCCAGCGGGTAAGGGGAATGGTGTAACTTCCAAAATATTCATCCAGTCCCTCGGTCAGTGCGTAGCGGAGATTCAGGGAATCGCCCCATCCGGTAAGATTCATGTGGGACAGGTTCAGTTCCCCCCTGTATGCGCCAATGCTGGGGGAGTCATAATTGTTGAAGCTAAGACCTATATTATAAGGCCGTGCCTCGATGACTTCCAGTTCCAGAAAAGCATCTCCCCTTTCCAGCCCGGATTTGAGGCTGGCATTGATATTGTCAATGCGGGGATCTTCTTTCAGCAGTTTCAGTCTGTCCTGAATATGGATGACATTCAGGGGGGATGTGCTGTCTGTGACTGATGCCAGACGGCTGAGGACATATCTCTTCCGGAGCCATGTTTCGTTGATAATATCGGTTCCGCTCAGTTTTCCTTCCATAATCTGAACAGTGATATTGCCGCCCTGAACCTCCTGATCCGGAATGACTGCCCCGGAGTTGACATAACCCCTGTCCACATAAAATACGGTGATTTTCTGAGCCACCTCCTGCAGTTCTTCGGCAGTGATCTCCCGCTGTTCATAGGCAGCCGTAATGACCGCAAGTTCCGCATCCGCAAAAACCGTGTTTCCCTCCAGATGAAAGCGGTTCACATAAATTTTCCCCACCGAGGAAAGCCGGTTTCCGCTTTCCTCCACCGGAGGAAGACTGTTTTGCTTTTCTGCCTGAATTTCCTCCCCCGCGGCATTTCCGCAGATGCATACCAGACCGACCGTCAGCAATACAAACAGAATTTTCTGCAAGGTCCCATGCTCCTTTAATATATGGTTATGATAAATTATGAATATTTTTGTTCCCGCCTCTGTACAGGACAAAAAGCCTGCCGGAGTTCAGGATAATTTTTATAAACAGTCACATTTTTTTATCCAAAGCAGTCTGATTTAACAATAACAGGAGGTTACTGTTTCTTAACCCGGATATGACTTATGGAGAGCATTTTATCACCAGATTCGTTTTATTGCAATAAAAGAATTAAGCAAATCCCCTGATAATCTGAATGTACTGATTCAGTTTTGCTTTTTTCAGGCATGATTTTTGTTTTAAGGTCTGATACCGATTCGCTGTTGTTTTTATACAATACAGAATGCAAATCCGGAGGAGTGCAGAAATTAAGGGGCTGTATCAAAATAAACTGTTGCAAACCCTAAGGGTTTTCAAAACCCTTAGGGTTTCCGGACGGAAAAACTGTACAGGTTATTTTTTTACAAACCCTAAGCGGAGCGGTTTTCTGCACACAGAACCGCTAAAAAAACTGCCAGTATTGTATAAAATCAATGGCGGTTTGGTATAATACCAAACCGCCATTGATTCTATACAATAAAATCATATTTTTCTGTCTGATTACAATGTATTATTTTTTTCAAAGGCACATTTTCAACGGTGATTTGGTATAATTTGTAATTTTTTCAAATCTGCCTGTGCAGAAATACGATTTCCATATTCTGCGGAGATGTTCCCATACTTCTTTGTAATCAGCACTATCCTGTTTTGACACATGATCTTACAATGCTTATTGTATAAAAATGGAGGACAGTGTACGGAAAGGAGGTGCTGAAATGAAAAAAAACATAAAACCAGCCAGTTTCAGAACAGCGAAATTCTGCATCCAAACCGTAAGGTATCAGGACCTGATTGCCTTTCATACAAGGGTGTACATGTTCTACGCCACAGGAATCATTCTGCTGCTTTGGTTTGCCGGAAAAATCGCGGCAACAGCAGCTCTCATTGGAATTGGCATTGGAGGATTTTCCATCTGCATACTGCTGGTACTGCTGATTCAGGCCAGGAGAAAAGCTCTTCTTGCCATTGAAGATCCGGATCTCCGTGAGGAAGCCCACAAAGCAATGATCCTGTATCTTTCCCGCAGGCGGCTTTCCAAAAAGGAAAAGCGTATTATTTTCAGCCACGGAAAATCCTGCCATTGCCAGTACTGCCGCTGATATGCCTAAACTGATCCCCATGCACAACTGCAAGCAGATGCCCGGCAAGTTCTTCCAATCGGGAGATGAAACGATTTTTTCCATCTGAAACAGAGGTATGCAAAGGAGCAGTGATGGAATTCCTGTTGCTGCCCGTATCGGAAAGTGCCCTGCGGAGCAGAGCAATATTTTTTTCCTCTTCCTGGGATGCGGCCGCAATTTCATTAATAATTTTTCCAGCGCGGCGGTTGTTTTCAACTGCATCATGAAATGCGGCCCCGGTTTTTTCAATCAGTTGTGCCCCGTCAAGAATTTCCTTCAGGGTTTTTTCAATCAGTTGTCCGGTATCCTTTGCCGCAGCAGACGATCGCTGCGCCAGATTGCGGACTTCCGCAGCCACCACTGCAAACCCGGCTCCGGCATTTCCGGCTCTTGCAGCCTCCACAGCGGCATTCAGTGCAAGCAGATTTGTCTGAAAAGCAATGTCATCAATTATCCGGATAATGCTTCCCATTTCCTCGCTTTTGGCTTTCACGGACAAAACTGCCACAGTTGTTTCCTTCATGGACTGGGTGGCAGTTTTGATGGAACGGATGGCTTCAGTGCGGGAGGCTTTCATCTGCCGGGCATTATCCGCATTTTTACGGATTGCAGATGCCAAGTGTTCCACAAAAAGCAAACTTTGTCCGGAAGACTCTGCCGGAAAATCCGGTCCCTGTCTCCGCAGTTGAACAGAGGATGTGTCATGTACGGAAGAATCTGCCAATTCTTCTGTCAGATTTTCCAGTTTTTTTGCCGCATCAGACAGAATAATGCTTATCTGCCGGGAAAAGGAAAGGCAGCAGAACAGCAGTATAAGGAAAAAGGGAATTCCGATACAGGCAGTGAAAAAAAGCACACGTCCAGAGTTTTCTGCAAGTACATCAGCAGGGATGGAAAGGAGCATAATCAGCAGTGCAAAAAAAGAGGAAAGGAATGCTGTGCCAAGAATCACGGCCACCATTCCCTTTTTCAGTCCGTATTTTTTCAGCAATTTTTTTCCTTTCCCTGAAAAGCAGTAATAATGAACATGAAGAAAATGAACGGATTACGGAAAATGATTTTCGTACTCCGGTATTTTTTATGATTTCCCTTCCGGAAAATAATCTGATAAGCAGGCAGACAAAATTTTTCGTGTATTCAGAAAATCCTTTAGTAGTGGGTCAAATCCGTTGATTTATGCCTGACACCTGTTCCGAAAAAATCCGTAAGGATTGAAATTATTATAGAAAAAAAATTAAAAACAAACCTGAATCCCGGAAGGGATGACATTATCAGCCGATTTGACCCACTATCAATCCGTTTTTTCGGAAAAACCGGATTTTTCTGAAAATTTTATACCCGAAAATTTATGCTGACTTACTTATATGCAGAATAAACGCAGTCACTGTGTTTTTCAAGGAAAAAGATCAGAAAAAGACAGACAGGACAGTTAAGGATGAAAATTCATATGACTTCGGCAGATACTGAAGAACAAATCCTCCGTACCCGGAAACCCCGCTGGCTTATGCGCAGCCTTCCCTCCAAACCGGAATATGAAATGGTGCGATCCCTGATTGCCAAAGGCGGTTTGCATACGGTGTGTCAGGAAGCCGGATGCCCCAACCAGTTTGAGTGTTTTTCCAGACGCACAGCCACATTTCTGATTCTGGGTTCCCGCTGTACCCGGAACTGCGGTTTCTGCTCCATTGAACACGGGCCGGAAGGGCTTCCGGATACGGAGGAACCCCGTAAAGTGGCTCAGGCAGCAGCAGAAATGGGACTGCGCTATGTGGTTATAACATCTGTAACACGTGATGATTTGGCAGACGGTGGCTCTGGACTGTTTGCCGAAACCATACGGGAAATCAGGAAACAGATACCTTTGGCAATGACCGAGGTGCTGATTCCCGATTTTCAGGGAGATGAATCCGCGCTCCGGACTGTGCTGGACGCGTGTCCCCATGTTCTGAACCACAATATTGAAACCGTGCCCAGGCTTTATCCCACTGTGCGTCCCCAGGCCGTATATGAACGCTCTCTGGAACTGATCCGGAGGGTGAAAGAATATGCTCCGGACATTCCCGCGAAATCCGGCATTATGCTTGGACTTGGGGAAAGGGATGAAGAAATTGAACAGACCCTGAAAGACCTGCACAGAGCAGGGTGTTCTTTTCTGACTGTGGGACAGTATCTCCGGCCTTCTGAAAAACATCTGGCTGTAAAACGCTATGTGCCCCCTGAAGAATTCAGCCAGTGGAGGGAACGGGCATTGAAGATCGGTTTTGCAGCCGTGGCAGCCGGGCCTTTTGTACGGAGCTCCTATAACGCGGGCGAGATGTACAATACCCTGTCTGAAACCTGAGAGTCTGTGATTTCAACTGTACACAAAAACCGGATTTTTTGAAAAAATCCGGTTTTTTCAGATCACAGATTCAACGCTGACGTGTATCTTTTTGACTTAGGTGATTTCCAGAAAAGAATATCCCACCAAAGTAGCATAAGCTTCCAGCTTGTGCCTTTGCCTGTGAACTGAAATAGTATATTTATTTTCATAAATCACCTTAGTGCTTTGTCAACTTTGATTTTGTGATTTCAACTGTACAGAAAAACCGGATTTTTTGGAAAAATCCGGTTTTTTCAGATCGCAGATTCAACGCTGACTGAGTAAGTAACCTTCCATAAATTTTCGGGTATAAAATTTATGGAACCGTCCTTAATA
>CAZHPS010000126.1:0-15494 GCA_964534335.1 uncultured Desulfobacterales bacterium | reverse complement strand
GGGGAAAACGGGCCGTTTTTCACCACTGCGGGCCGCATGATGGCTATTAACCGCTTTGGAAAATCCACTTTTATCCGTTTCAAAGACCGGACAGGACAGATGCAGGCATATATCCGCACCGACAGGGTGGGAACCGAGGCATATGCCCTGTTCAGACAGATGGATGTGGGTGATTTCATAGGAATGACAGGCAGTCTGTTCCAGACCAAAACCGGGGAATGGACTTTGCTGGCAAAAGAAATCCGGCTGATCTGCAAAAGTATGAGACCCCTGCCTGAAAAATTTCACGGCCTCAAAGACCCGGAAAAACGCTACCGACAGCGGTATGTGGATCTGATGATGAATCAGGATGTCCGGGAGATATTTATAAAAAGAAGCCAGATTGTTCAGACCGTGCGGAATTTTCTGCTGCAAAGGGATTTTCTGGAAGTGGAAACGCCCATGATGCAGGCAATTCCCGGAGGTGCGGAGGCAGAACCTTTTGTGACCCATCACAATGCGCTGGATATGGATATGTTTCTGCGCATTGCTCCTGAACTCTATCTCAAACGGCTGGTGGTGGGCGGATTTGAACGGGTGTTTGAAATCAACCGGAACTTCCGCAATGAAGGCGTATCCACCCAGCACAACCCGGAATTTACTATGGTGGAGTTTTATCAGGCATATGCCACTTATACGGATCTGATGGATCTGACAGAGGAAATGTTCCGGCAGGTGGCAGAGGAGGTGCTGGGTTCCGCTGTGATTTCCTATCAGGGGAACAGCATTGATTTTGGAGCAAAATGGAAACGCATTTCTCTGGCAGACGCACTTGCGGAAATCGGGGGAGTTCCCGCCTCTCTTCTGGATGACAAAGAAAAACTGCTGAATTTTGCAGAGGAAAAGGGCTTAAAAATCACCAAAACCGGACGGCTGGGCAAGGTTATCACCAAACTGTTTGATCTTCTGGTGGAACCGCATCTGATTCAGCCCACCTTTATCACCGGTTATCCGGTTGAAGTTTCACCTCTTTCCCGGAGAAGCGACACACAGCCGGAACTGACTGAACGCTTTGAACTTTTTATTGCGGGCCGGGAAATCGCGAACGGATTTTCAGAACTCAATGATCCCGATGATCAGAGGGGAAGATTTCTGCAGCAGGTGGCAGACCGGGATGCGGGCGACAACGAGGCGCATTATATGGATGAGGATTATATTGAGGCATTGGAATACGGAATGCCACCCACCGCAGGCGAGGGCATCGGCATTGACCGGCTGGTCATGCTGCTCACAGATGCGCCTTCCATCCGGGAAGTGATTCTGTTTCCGCATATGAAAACGAAACAGTAGATGTCAGAAAGTCAGGACAAAAATGAGTTATGATAACTCACATTAGGTGATTTCTGAAAATAAATATTCCATTTCAGTTCACAGGCACAAGCTGGAAGCTTATGCTGCTTTGGTGGGATATTTTCTTTTCTGGAAATCACATTAGGGCCTGTAACGAAATAATCTGTAACGTGAGTTCGACGAGTTTTTTTATCATTTATTACAGACTGTTAATGTCGAATTAAGGGGTTAAGAGACAAACAGCCTTAAGAGAATAACAGATTAAAATATCAGCATATATTTGCAATTTCATGTTTGGCACGAAACTTGCTTACAGGCCAATATGCTGATTTTTAATTATAACTCATCGAACTCACGTTAATCTGTACAATTTTCAGGTTTCAATCCGGTTGAAAAAAGATTTCAAAGAATATTATTGTTCAATTTATTTCGTTACAGTCCCTTAGTGCTTTGTCAACTTTGTTTTGTAGTGGGTCAAATCCGTTGATCTGAGCCTGAAACCGGTGCCGGAAAAATCCGTAAGGATTGAAATTATTATAGAAAAAAATTGAAAAAAATAACCGGAATCCCGAAAGGGATGACATTATCAGCCGGTTTGACACACTGCCCGGATTTGGGATCTCTGAGAGTGTGCTCCCTCATGGCAGCAGCTCTGATTCACGGTTTCAACTGCGTAACTCTTTAGAACATTGGCAGGATTCATAAGGATTCCCGGATCACTCCGGCCAGGGTCTGAACAGCCTGATCAATCTTTGTCTCATCGCTCATGGTATAATTCAGACGCATGGTTTCCTGTCCTTCCCCATCATCTGTGTAAAAAAATTTTCCGGGCACAAAAGCTGCTTTTCTTTCAATTGCCTTCCAATACACTTTTTCCATATCAAACCCTTTTGGCCCTTCCACCCATATGAACATTCCGCCTTCGGGTTTTGACCATCTGAAACTTTCCGGAAACCATTTTTCCAAAGACCGGAGCATGGCCTCCTGTTTTGGACGGTAAATATTCAGAATTTCAGGCAGATGTCTTTGCAGATGTCCTCCGGAAATATATTCTGCTGCCAAAGCCTGATTATAGGTGCTGGTATGCAGATCCGTTCCCTGTTTCACCAGCACCAGCCATTTGCGGATCAGTTCCGGAGCAGCGCAGAAACCAATACGCAGACCGGGTGCAAACACTTTGGAAAGAGTGCTGACATACACCACATGATCCCGCGCAAAGGTTTTGATCGCGGGAATCTCTCCTCCCCTGTAACGCAAATCACTGTAGGGATCATCCTCAATGAGAAGCGCATCGTATTTCTTTATGATTCCGGCTATCTCTTTCCGCCGTTCCAGGGGAATTGTCCGGCCTGTGGGATTCTGAAACGTGGGAACCAGATAAATGAATTTCACTCCGCCTGCAAGCAGAACTCTTTCAAGAGAAGCAGGAATCAGTCCATTATCATCCGTATCTATGCGCACATATTCCGGCTCATAGGGATTGAACGCTGAAATCGCTCCCAAATAGGTGGGAGCTTCCACAGCAACCCTGTCTCCTTTGGAAATCAGCACTTTTCCCACAGCATCCAGCACGCCCTGGGAACCGCTTGTGATAAGCACTTCTTCTGCTGAAACCTGTATTCCTTTATGTTCCAAATAATCCGAAAGCACGGCCCGCAGCGGAGAAAATCCCTCGGTCAGGTCATACTGAAACGCGGCAGAGCCGTATTTTTCCACCACTGTATGGCTCAGCTCATTGATGATTGTCATGGGAAAACTTTCGGGCGCAGGAATTCCCCCTGCAAGCGAAACCATGCCCGGCTGGGATACCACTTTCAGAATTTCCCGTATGGCATTCGCTCCCATTCTGTCTGTTCTATCCGCAAGCAGATGCTCAAATCTCATTTCTCTTTCTCCTTTTTATTGGGTTTATTTATTGCAAACAATATCCTGCTGTAGAAGAAAAAAACAGATGCAGATTTTTAAAATAATTGGCATAACAGATTTACTGACTGATGTTAAGCAGTATCGTCCGCCTGTATCAATAACAAATTGATATAACTGGATTCAGGCTTACTCCGGAATGACGGGAAAGGAGCATAATTTCCTGATTTTTGAAAAGACTGCGTAAGCAACATGAGAGAATAAAGCTGATACGGAAGTGATGCTGAACTTTTTCAGGAATGACAGGCATATTATACAGTTTAGCATAAATTATGCCATACTGTGAAAATAAAATCAGCAATAATCTGACGGCTGATAATGAAAAATAAAATTATTTCTATATTTCAAAATATTAGATTCATTTTTAGAAAAATATTTTTTCTCTGAACAGGAATAAGTAAATTTGCTTGACTTCCATTTTCTCATATGATAATTTTTCCAAAACGGACTTTTGCAGATCATGATAATATGCGGAATGGCATGTTATCTTGATCTGTATAACAACTGGTTAGTCTATTTTTTTTAATTGATTGAGAGCAATCCCCTTTTAATGTAAAAAGGAAGCTATTATGTTTTTTAAACATTACAATACATCCGTATTATACAAATTTATCCTCTCTGTCACGCTTGTTTTTTTAGTCTTTGGCATTCTGTTTCTGTTTGTGACCATCAATTACTTATCGAAATCAGAAATCAGCAGATCAGAGATACTGTTTGACAATCTTATTAAAAGTTATGCCGAAAACATGGAAGCAGTATTTGAGGATTCCATGCGGGACGGACAGTATCTGGCTAAAGAAATTGCAAAATGGTATAATCAGACTGATCCCGGTAAATGGGATCAGTATTTTTCAGACAAATACTATTTTGACAAAGATCATGCTGTACGGACAAAATATGCTGAAGATGACACATACGGCGTCTTTGTCAGCAGCATAGGAGAATTTAACGAACGGGTCAAACGCATGATTATGGCGACAGAACACAAAATCAATATTCATCAGCAGGCAGCCCGCCTGAGATTTCTGGATACCTATATTGTAATGCCTGAACAGGCAATCATTATAGACGATAAAGACTGGCCCATTAATATTCAGCCTGATTTCAGTTTTCTTGAGCAGGAATGGTTTAACATGGTCATTCCCCAGAACAATCCCAAGCGGAAAAGTGTCTGGTCCTCTGTTTATTATGATCCCCTGTTAAAATACTGGATGATAAGTAATGCAAATCCCATTTACAAAGGGAATGATTTTCTGGGATCGGTCGGGCATGATGTGGTGCTGAACGGTCTTTTGGCAGATATTTCCGAATTCCAGAAAAGCGTTCCCGACAGTCAGCATATCATCATCACATCTGAAGGATCTGTTATTTATCATCCCGATTACAAAGAACTTATGGAAAAATCAGCGGAAACATTTGATTATAAGGGGCGTCAGGATATGTTTCTGATCAATGAAATAAAAAATAAAATTAAGGGGGGTGACAGGGTGGCATCTTCCAAAATTATAATCAATAAAACAAAATATATGATTACGTTTGCTTATATGAAGGCCACAGACTGGTATTATGTGCAGCTCGTTCCTTATCATTCAATTTTGGCAAAGACATATACGCTGTCAGCTATAATTGTTATCGGTTTTTTTGTAATTCTCATTCTTATATCCTGTCTTCTTTTCAGGTTAACCCGCCGGATAATCATAACGCGGCTGCAAAACGGTATAAATATCGCCAACCAGATAGCTGAAGGAAATCTGCTGGTCAATATTGAGGTCTCAGTTAATGACGAAATCGGACAGTTGATCAGGGCATTGAAGAAAATGACCGATCAGGTAAGAAAAACAGTGACTGATGTAAAAACGGTTGCCCAGAGTGTCAGTAAATCTTCAATAAGTGTTTCCGAAATGAGCAGTCATCTGAGCGCCGGGGCTGAACAACTGTCCCAGGCAACTTCTCAGCAGGCAGCTTCCGCAGAAGAGATTTCTGCATCAATGGAGCAGATGACAGCCGGTATCCGGCAGAATGCCGATAATGCATCGGAGACAGAGAAAATTTCATTAAAAGCCTCGGAATATGCCGTCAAAGGGAAGGAATCTGTTAATAATACCCTGAATGCCATGAAAAACATTTCAGAAAAAATATCTGTTATTGAAGAAATTTCCCGTCAGACAGATATGCTGGCGCTGAATGCCGCAATTGAAGCGGCAAGAGCCGGGGAATACGGAAAAGGCTTTGCCGTCGTTGCTCTGGAAGTGCGAAAATTATCGGATCGGAGTAAAAAAGCAGCAAATCAGATCAGCGGTTTGGCTTCTTCCAGTGTCAAAATTGCAGAAAATGCAAATCAGATGCTGGAGCAGATTGTACTGAACACGCAGAAAACTACGGAGCTTGTTCAGGAAATAAGAATCGCAAGCAGTGAGCAGGATATGGGGGCGAAACAGATCAATCAGGCAGTTCAGCAGTTGGATATGATAATTCAGAGTAATGCCCAGGCTTCCGAGGAACTCGCTTCAACATCAGTTGAACTGTCATCAAATTCACAGCAACTGACTGATATTTACGTAAAAAAACTTCAAACCAGTATTGAGCATTTTAAAACTTCAAAAAAACAGGAGAACACGGAAGAAAAAAAATCTTTAATGCCTGAAGATAGAAAAAAGATTAAATCTGTTATTGAAAAATCAGACTCTTCAGTTAAGAATGAGAGCCGTGATGATAATGATATGAAATCTGCAACATTGGATATGGAAGCAGAAGATATTGAAAATTCGGATTTTGAAAAATATTAAAATGATAAGTCGGTACGCCTAACCAATCGTTGCACCGGACACGGCTATCGCCGCGCCGGTGAACTTATCGTTGGATCATTGAGAAAAAAGAGAAAGTAACTATGGAAATCAGGACATTAAAAAAATTTTCTGAAAAGATAAAATATTAGGAGTTAAGCAGTTGAATTTTAACCTGTTGATTTTTACAGATGCAGATGTTGAACTGCGGAAATAGGCTTATATAAAATCAGGTATTTGAAAACCAACTGCGTAACTCATAAAAATAAAAAAATTCTGTTGCTTTTTCCATACATTCCTGTAAAATAATTTCATATGCAGTACATGACTGGTTGATATGAAATCTGACAAATAATCACAAATTGACCGGATGCTGTATCCGGTGCCTGTTTATTTTTCAGGTTTCATATGAACACTCAACAGCAAGGAGGATGAAAAAATGGGTCTTTTCAGTTTTCTGAAAAATGTGGGAGCTTCTGTGCTCGGAGGCAAAAACAATGCCGGAGACATAGAAAAAATGCTCAACAAGGAACTCAGCGGAAAGATACTGAATCTCAAAGCAGAGGTTTCTGAAAGCACTGCAAAACTGTCCGGAACCTGCGATTCTCTTCCCACAAAGGAGAAGGCAATACTGCTGACAGGAAACACCAAGGGAATTGATCTGGTTGATGGGGACAATCTGCTGTATCCTGAACCCAAACCTGCTGAAGCCGCAGCCCCGGTTCCGGGGGCAGTTCCTGAACTGGCGGAAACTGAGGTAAGCCAGTTTTATGAAATCAAATCCGGTGACACCCTTTCCAAAATTGCCAAACAGCATTACGGTGATGCCAACAAATATCCGCTTATATTTGAGGCAAACCGTGAAGTAATCAAGCATCCGGACAAAATCTATCCGGGCCAGCAGATTCGGATTCCAAAACTGAAATAACTGAGTTTTATAGGTTTTTTCATGTTCCCGGACCATTGTCCGGGAACATTTTTTCATGCCCGGCATTCATCCTTAAAATCCCTGCTCCTGAATCAGAAGACTTGCATTCCCAGCAAAAACCTGTTATTTTTTCAACATAATAAATACAAGATGATACACATGATCCAGCGGAGTGCAGAAATTAAGCGGAGCGGTTTTCTGCACAGACAAAACACCTGATCTGAAGGAGTGCAGAAATTAAGCGGAGCGGTTTTCTGAACAGACAAAACACCTGATCCGGAGGAGTGCAGAAATTAAGCGGAGCGGTTTTCTGCACAGACAAAACACCTGATCTGAAGGAGTGCAGAAATTAAGCGGAGCGGTTTTCTGCACAGACAAAACAGCGGACAATATTTGGATCAAACCAATGGCGAATCGGTATAAGTAACCTTCCATAAATTTTCGGGTATAAAATTTATGGAACCTTCCTTAATAAACATAATTTTTCCCTTTGTGTCCTCTGCGGGTGTTTTTTTCTCTGTGTTCTCTGTGGGAAACCCAGATCCGGACATCCTGAAAACTTTATACACGAAAATTTATGGAACCCTACTTAACTTATAAATTTTCCGAAACAGACGGAGGATGAGATGAGCAGTTCATTTTTGCATACAGGCAGGCATATCATCCGAAAAACTCTTTTTCTCTGCCTTTCCCTGCTGTTTTTTCACACCCTGGGAATAGCTGAGGAACGCAATGCGCTGGTTATCGGCAATGCAGAGTACAAAGATGCTCCGCTCAGAAACCCGGTCAATGACGCCAGGGATGTCGCGATTGCTTTGGAAGAATGCGGATTTACCGTACTTCGGGCCATAAATGCGGATCGCGCGGGAATGCGGCAGGTCATCCGTGCTTTTGGCAGCAGAATCCAATCCGGCGGTGTCGGGCTTTTTTATTACGCAGGCCACGGCATACAGGTCAAAGGGGAAAATTACCTGGTTCCCATCGGAGCCAAAGTCAGCACAGAAGATGAA
This sequence comes from uncultured Desulfobacterales bacterium, assembly GCA_964534335.1. Taxonomy (GTDB): domain Bacteria; phylum Desulfobacterota; class Desulfobacteria; order Desulfobacterales; family Desulfococcaceae; genus JAABRU01. The sequence continues at coordinate 7,521 of CAZHPS010000126.1, read as the reverse complement.
GTTGAAGATGAATGCCTGAATGCTTCTGCTGTACTCAGAAAAATGGAAACCGCAGGAAACCGGCTCAACATCATCATTCTGGACGCGTGCAGGAACAATCCCTTTGGCAGATCTTTCCGCTCTTTTTCCAGAGGACTCGCACAGATGGATGCTCCGGCAGGTTCCATTCTGGCCTATGCCACTGCCCCCGGATCTGTGGCAGCAGACGGCACTGGAAGAAACGGGCTGTTTACATCCAATCTCCTGAAAAAAATGAAAGAACCGGGACTGGAAATCGGGCTGCTGTTCCGTAAGGTGCGTTCAGAGGTTATGTCTGCCTCAGACGGCAAGCAGGTTCCCTGGGAATCTTCTTCCCTGACCGGCAGTTTCTACTTTATCCTGTCTGAAAATGAAAAACCGGTCATTCTTCCGGATAAAACAAAGCCTGAAACGCCGGATGTCCCCTTAAAAGGCAAAGATGATTATCCCACTGATTCAGGAAAATATTCTGATCCGGGGCCGGCAGAACCCATGCGTCCCCTTGTTCCGGAATCCCCTGAAATCAGCGCAGACAATACAGCCAGCCCCGCGGGCGGCAATCGCTGGGACTGGACGGTTTTTATCCTGGCATCCAGCGATGTGCTTGGACAGATTAACTGCGTGGAATATACTCTTCATCCCACTTTTCCCGATCCTGTCCGTACTGTGTGTCAGCAGGGCAGCCCAGATCAGGCATTTGCCATTTCTTCCAATGGATGGGGCACATTTACCATTCATATCCGGGTAATTATGAAAAACGGACAGATAAAAAAACTGGAACATCGCCTTTGTTTCAGATGATCACTGCGCCTGCTTTCGACAAATTAAGGTGATTTCCAGAAAAGAATATACCACCAAAGTAGCATAAGCTTCCAGCTTGTGGCCTGTGCCTGTGAACTGAAATTGGATATTTATTTTCAAAAATCACCTAAAATTGATGTATCCCAAAGATTTCCTGAAAATCTGTCAGATACATTCAAATCCTTTTTTGTCTCAGTATCTGCCGGGAGTTGCAGTCCGGAAGATCCTGAATCAGATACGTAGGCAAACAAAAATTTCCGTGTATTCAAAAAACCGATTTTTCCGAAAAATCCGGTTTTTCTGAAAAATTTATGGAACCTTACTCAGGGAAAACACCTGAAATGAAACTGCCGCTGCTCCCAGAAACACAACTGTACAGAATCCTTCGGGATCTGATGCGCGGGGAACTGCTACGGATGCGCGGGGACAAATCTGAAACCCCGGATTTTCCCCGGAATGCGGTTTTCACAGATGCGCCATTGAACATGGATTCCATTGAAATCATGGAAATGACAGCCGCTGTCAATGAATTTTTTCATCTGTACAAAACCGGGCTGGAAGACAATCTGCTCCGCTATAAAAGCCTGTCCCAATGGATGGAAGTGATTTCCCTTTCCTGGCAGGAACATCCTGAAGAAATCACCTTCCGCACATCCGGAAGCACAGGCAGTCCCAGACAATGTATCCAAAGCATGGATGTCCTGATGCAGGAGACAGAGGAACTTTCCCGAATATTTGCAGGCAGAAAACGCATGATTTCCTTTGTTCCAGCTCACCATATTTACGGTTTCATTTTCACCGTGCTGGTGCCGGTGCAGATGGGCATTGAGGTAATGGATGGCAGGGACATGGGCATTGGAACACTGTCTCGCACACTGGAACCCGGTGATATGATCGTTTCCTTTCCCCTGTACTGGTCATATCTGGAACGCTCCCTTCCACGCTGGCCCGCAGATGTTCACGGTGTCAGTTCCACAGGCCCTATCCATGCGGAACTGATACAGCGTTTGCAGCAAAAGGGATTGGAGCATTTCACTGAAATTTACGGTTCATCCGAACATGGTGGCATGGGATTCCGCCATAATCCTGTGCTGCCCTTTTGTCTTTTTTCCCATCTGCGGCGCGCAGAATCTCCTGTGGATCACAAATATTCCATTGTCCGCAACATGCCGGACGGAAATCAGAAAAAATTTTTTGCAGATGATTTGCTGAAATGGGAAAACAAAAGAGATTTCCATGTGCTGGGCCGGGGGGACGGGGCTGTGCAGGTGGCAGGGATTAATGTTTATCCGGAAAAAGTGGCTGAATCCTTACGGAAACATCCTATGGTGGCTGACTGCGCAGTGCGGCTGATGCGCAAAGCAGAAAATCCCCGGCTCAAGGCATTTATTGTTCCTGCGCAGGAAATGGAAACAGATTCTCTCCGCAGAGAAATCAGTCTGTGGATACAGAAAAATCTTTCCGCGCCTGAGAGACCGGCTGTTCTCAGTTTTGGGGCGGAAATACTGAAAAATGAAATGGGAAAAGCCGCTGACTGGGAAACAGACTGAAAAAATCCCTTTTGCAAAAGGAGAACCCATCACAAAAAAATACAGTTCTTTTGCCAACTTCTGTCCTCTGCAAAACCCGGCGGAGGAGTGCAGAAATTAAGCGGAGCGGTTTTCTGCACAGAGGACAAAAATTGAGGAAAATATTATAATTACAGAATTTTCACAATGGTTCTGCTGACATATTTTCCGTGCTCACCGGCCGGAATATCCGCAGAAACCGTTTTCAGCCGCTTTTCTGCAAACAGTTGGATACATTCAGGATACAGTATCCATTCCTGATGCAGACCCTTTTCTTTGACCTTTTCCAGGGTATCGTCCGGTTCAATGGAAAAAGCCCGCTGACCGACAATCGGTCCGGAATCCTCGCCATAATCAATGAAATGAACAGTGCATCCTCCGACACGGCATCCGTAACGGAAGGTGTCTCCGTATCCGTCAGTTCCCGGAAATGCAGGCAGCAGGGCCGGGTGGATATTCATAATGCGGGGATGGGCAGGATCAGTATTGATCCGGTCAATGAAATACGGGGTCAGATTCCGCATGAAACCGGCCAGCACCAGCAGATCAAATTCAAAAACTTTCATTTCTGCCAGCAGACATGCTTCTGCTATGGCACGGGTTTTCATAAAAAAATCAGCTTTTTCCGGATCATAATCAGCATAAAAAAAAGACTGCTTTTTCCGAATGTTATCCAGATGAAAATCTTCAGGCACAAGGCTGTCTTTTGGATTTTTTCGGTAAGTGCTGATAATTTTGGGATAATCCACCACAAAAGACGGAATGCCGTGTTTCTCAGCCCGCTTCAGACCTTTGGCCTGCGGATTGTCCGAACCCACAAACACCATGTTTCCGTCAATTTTTCCGGATTCGCACGCGTCAATAATGGCCTGCAGATTGGTTCCTCCGCCTGAAATCATTGCGCCGATACGGATTTTTTGCATCATGATATTGAACTCCTACAGGAAATTGGGCAGTGATTAAATTTTCACTGACAGTATAAGTAAGTTAACATAAATTTTCTGGTATAATACCAATTTGCCATTGATTTGATACAATATTTTGAGTTTTTTCGCTATTGCACGTGTGCAAAAAACCACTCAGCTTAATTTTTGCACTCCTCCAGTCCACTCCTTTGGAAAGTTTTCCATCTACTGATTCTCTTTAAGAAAAACCGATCTGCCGATGGGCAGCAGTTCTTTGTGCATCTGATTCCAGTTGCCTTCGGTGTTGAACAGCCATAGAATACGGGTTTTGCGGTTTTCCGGAATACTGGGAACAGGCGCGCATCCATCTGTGAAAACAATGAGTCCGTCATATTCCCGGTGTTCGTCAATATAGGCCATAACCGGCCCGAAATCCGTGCCCCCCCTGCCTGTGATGCTGATTTCCCTGCGGGCTTTTTTTAAAGAAAGGGTTTTGCCTTTGATTTCCGTGTCAAAGCAGATGACATCCACAGCCTCAATGCCATAACGGAAAAAACGGTTAATCACGGAAAATCCCATCACCAGATCCTCCGTGCTTACGGAACCGCTCACATCCACAGCAAAAAGCAGCCGGGTGCTGAAATCCCGTCTGCTGCCCATGTAAAGAAATCCGTATCTCCGGCTGGGTTTCATGCGTGTCAGTACCCGGTTTGCAGAAAGAATGGAGGCCCGGAAATGGCGCAGAATGGCACAGTAATCCAGTTTGGGACGCAGTGTTGCCAGAATCCGTTCCCGGACATCGCCCGGTATGGTTCCCCACTGATCGGTTTCCTTTGCCATTTGTATTTTTTCATTGATCTTCTCACTGAACAGTTCATCTCTGTCCCAGTCCAATGTGTTTTCCAGTCCGCTTTCACGGGCATCTGCATAGATTTCTTCCGGCAGGGGTTGATTTTTTTCTCCTGATTCTTTGTCCCCTGATTCCTGATCTTCTTTTTCATCAGAAGATTCCTGATCCCTTTCCTGTTCCGTTGATTCCTCAGTCTCATCCCCGCCTGATGCGGACTGCCCATCTTCACCCGGAATTTTGCTTTGTCCTGCTGTTCCGGAGCCTGAAAATATGCTTTCATTTTCTGTCTGCAGTTTGCAATAGTAAAATTCAAAATACTGGCGGTCAAATTCCATGCTTCCAAACAAATCCGCAGCAGAGGGAAAGGGCAGATCAGTGCGCAGATATTCCTGAATGGTCACATTGCTGGCAAGATACGACAATTGGGCATTTTCTTTGCGCCGGTTATATGGATGTTTGAGGACAATGCGCATGGCTTCAAAACGCAGAACAGCATCCAGCAGATCCGCATCCAAAGACTGAATAAACATCGGATTATACTCAATTCTGCCCCGGCGCACGCGGATGGTGCGGATATTTTCATCTGCAATCAAATCATGGGAAATCCACACGGAAAAAAACAGGGGTTCAGACAGAAACCAGCGTTCCACTGCACGTCCGATGCGATCCCGCGCGGAAAGAACAGCCATTGTTAAGTAACCTCCCGTATATTTTCAGGCATAAATTTGGTAAAAAACCGGATTTTTCCAAAAAATCCGGTTTTTTTGATACATTAGCCACGAATAACACGAATCTGCACGAATTGCACAAATCATAATTCGTGTAATTCGTGGCTGTATCATTAAATCTTCTGAGTGATGGCATAACTTTGGCAAAAACCGGATTTTTCCAAAAAATCCGGTTTTTTTGATACATTAGCCACGAATAACACGAATCTGCACGAATTGCACAAATCATAATTCGTGTAATTCGTGGCTGTATCATTAAATCTTCTGAGTGATGGCACAAATTCGGCAAAAACCGGATTTTTCCAAAAAAATCCGGTTTTTTTTAACTGCACGATTATACCTTTATTCCCTGAATATAATCCGTAAGAAGCGTAATGGTTTCAATGGAATCAGACACAAATGTCATGGTGTTCTCAAATCCGGGATTTTCAATCATGGAGGCAAAATGTGCCACAGGTTCACGGTTTTCCACTTTTTGCAGTTCTCTGAGATAGGCCAGCAGATTTTTGTGCATGGCCGGCTTCTGACCGGCCTTGTATTTGCGGCTGCTGATCCACAGAATAATCTGCTCATTGAGCAGAATGATTTCCTGCAGGGAAAGATCTTTGAGTTTGTCTTTGTGTTTGCCAAAGTGCAGGAGAATCTGTTCCGCACTCACTTTTTCCGTATCTGCCAGACTCTGACGGAAGGCCAGCGCAGCCGGGGTTCCCACCATGCCGGCAATGATTTTGATATGAATATCCTCAATTTTTTTTGTATTTGCAATCAGACCTGAAACCCGCACCCACGCTCGGCGATCCGGATAACGCACAAGCCCGGATTTCATGCCCACTGTTTCAGGGCTGAAACCTTCGCCGTCCAGATGATGCCGGTTTTTCTGTATAAATGCAATCACCCGTGAATCCACACCGCTGCTGTCTGCCCAAAGGAGCCAGTCTTCGGCAGTGGGCGCGAATTCATACAGATTGAAACGGGATACCAGCGCGGGATCCAAATCTGTCAACTGGTATTCATCCCCTTCATTGACAGCAGAAATAATCATGCTTCCTTCAGGCAGTTTTTTTCCCGCAAGGGTTTTGTTCAATGCCAAATCCTGCACGGCCTGCAGAATTTCCGGTCTGGCCCGGTTGAGTTCATCCAGAAACAGCACAATGGCTTTTCCCGCCGGAGGCCACCAGTACGGAGGCAGAAACACGGATCTGCCTGAGACTTCATCCTTGTTCATCAGGCCGATAAGATCGCCCGGATCACTCATCTGCCCGCAGAAAAAGGAAACCACATCCATGCCCTGCCTGCGCCAGAAATTTGTGATAATCTGTGATTTTCCAATGCCATGCTTTCCAATCAGCATGATATTCTGATCTCTGGGGGTCAGCCGAAGCACTTCATACAGTTCCGGCACATCAATCCGTATACTCATTTTCTTCTTCCCAATCCTCTTTTATGGAACTGTGGGTAATCCATGTATGATGATATGAGGAAACTCCCCTGATCCGGAATTTGATTCCTGTGGAGGTCATTTCCCGGAGCGCCAGCACAGCCGAACGCAGATTGGGGAGAATTTCCTGAAATTTGGAAAAAGGAATCTGCAGTTCAATACATTCTGTTTCAGAAAGTTTCACAAAAAGTTTGAGTTTCACGTTGTCTGTGGCTGTGCAGAAATCAAATTTCTCCTGTTTTGCCAGTCTTCTCACCTGTGACACAATGGCCTGCGACTTGAAATCACGCACTTTTTTCCGTTTGCTTCGGAGAACTTTCTGCCGTTCCAGCCGTTTTTTGCACGCGGCAATAAAGGATACAATCTCTTCCAAATCTGAAACCAGTGCTTTTTGAGAATATCCCTCTTCTATAGTCAGATTTCCCTGTTCATCCAGAATAAGGGAAAAAGAATCTCTGTAATGATAATAATGCCGTGAATCCGGCTCTTCAATGGTAAATCCGCATACATAGCGATCTTTCTGTTTTTCTGAATTATAGTAGGGCCGTTCCGAAATTTTTACACCTGCAATTCCGGAAAGATGTTTCTGAATCTTCTGTCTCAGTTTATCCTTTTCACCGGTTTGAATGCGTATGGGGGAACTGCCATTGAAATGCTCGCGGAAGAATTTGCGTATGGTTGTATATTGAAGTGACATGAAAGGCATCCTCCGTAAGTGGGGTTCCATATATTTTTGGGTATAAAGCTTTCAGGACATCCGGTTTTATAACGATTCGCCATTGGTTTGATCCAAATATTGTCAGTTTTTCCGCTGTTTCGTCTGTGCAAAAAACCGCTCCGCTTAATTTTTGCAATCCGGATCAGGTGCAGATTGCAGCAGGTCAATGGCGAATCGGTATTATTCCGAATCTTAGGGTTTGGAACAAAATAACCTGTACAATTTTCTGCCCGAAAAACCCTAAGGGTTTGGAACAACTTATTTTGATACAGACCCTTAATTCGCATTTATAACAGAATCTCCGATTTGAGAATGACTGGCCCGGTCGGAATTTTGCCAAAAATACGCCCGATCATGTGCCAATGCAGCGCATCACTCCGGAATACGCGAACAGGCAGGAAAATATGACCAGAAACACCGCGCATGCGCCAATCACACAGCGGTATGCCCGGTCACTGAGAAATGACCTGCCCCGCCATACCGCAGCGGAAATGG
>CAZHPS010000125.1:0-15506 GCA_964534335.1 uncultured Desulfobacterales bacterium | reverse complement strand
GAACAGACGAGGCCGGCCGGGGACCGCTGGCCGGCCCGGTTGTTTCCGCAGCAGTTATTCTTCCCCCCGCATTTTCCGATTCCCGGATCACAGATTCCAAAAAACTGACGCCCAAAAAAAGAGAACTGCTCTATGATCTGATTTCAGCACATGCTGACAGTATCGGCATCGGCATTGTGGAATCCGGAGAAATTGATCGCATCAATATTCTGCAGGCATCGCTGAAATCCATGCATCTGGCCGTGCTCCAACTTTCCCCCCCGCCTGATTATCTGCTCATTGACGGAAAATTCACTATATCTTTCTGCAATCTGCCTCAGGAAGCTGTGATCAGAGGCGACAGTCTGAGCATTTCCATCGCAGCAGCCTCCATTATTGCCAAAGTCACACGGGATCGACTGATGATGCAATACCATGAAACATATCCGCAGTATGGCTTTGGTGTTCACAAAGGTTATCCCACCAAAGCACACAGAGATGCTGTGGCAAAATTCGGGCCATGCCCCATTCACCGTATCAGTTTCAGGGGAGTCAGGGAATATGTCAGATGATCGGCGAAAGTTCGGTCAGGACAGCGAAGCACTTGCAGAGGAACTGCTCCGGCAGAAAGGATATGAAATCCTTGTCCGGAACTGGAGGACAAAGGAGGGGGAGATAGATATTATTGCCAGAGACGGGGAAACCCTTGTGTTTGTGGAAGTCAAAGCCCGCAGAACCCGCAGTTTCGGACATCCCAAATATGCGGTCAGTCGAAAAAAGCAGCAGAAACTGTCACTGACAGCCCTGGCTTATCTCAAAATGACCTCACAGGTACAGTCAAAAGCCAGATTTGATGTGGTGACATTTGTTTCCGCAGGGGGCGGTCAGGAGATTGAAATTGTCAGAAACGCGTTTGAATTTTCCTGTATGTGAGAATATCAGGAGATCGGAAAGTTTCTGTACGCCGAAAAAAGCTTTGAAAACAGTATGCTGAGAATATGTCTGATACCAATTCTCCATTGATTTGATACAATATTTATTGTCAGTTTTTCCCCGGTTCCGCGTGTGCAGAAAACTGCTCCGCTCAATTTCTGCACTCCTCCGGATTGCATGTGCAAAAAAACCGCTCCGCTCAATTTTTGCACTCCTCCGGATTGTATAAAAGCAATGGCGAACCGGTATGACAGGCAGGCATATCTGTCATTTCTGAGAAAATAAGGTGGCCGGTCAAAAGCAAAATCAATAACCTGTGAGATTTATCCACAGTTTTTTTCGCACCGGATTTGGAAAACGGATTTGATCTGCTGCCGGAAAAATAAGGGAAAACAATGCCAGAATACAGTTCCGTCCTGATTATCGGTTATATTTTCGGTTTTTACATGGCCTGGAATATCGGGGCCAATGATGTGGCAAATTCCATGGCTTCCGCTGTGGGGGCAAAGGCCATTACCATACGTCAGGCCATATTCATTGCCGGAATCCTGAATATTGTCGGAGCCGTCCTTCTCGGTTCCCATGTAACCAACACCATCCGTCAGGGAATTGTTGCCACACATGTGCTCAATGACCCGCATGTGGCACTGATGGGTGCTTTGTCCGCTTTGCTGGCCTCTGCGCTGTGGGTATCCTTTGCCACATGGAAATCCCTGCCTGTTTCCACCACCCATTCCATTGTGGGCGCAATGGTTGGATTCGGTATCATGGCAGGCGGTTTTTCGGTGATTAAATGGGGAAATCTTGGAGGCGTGGTCCTGAGCTGGATCATTTCCCCTTTTTTCAGCATGATTATCGCTTTTGTCATGTTCAAAATCATCGTGAAACTGATTCTCTCAAACTGGGACCCGTATGCACGGGCACTGAAACTCTCGCCCATCTTCATCGGACTTGCGGTTTTTGTCGTGGTTCTGTCCTTTGTGTTCAAAACCCCCCTCGGCACCCGGCTTTCTCTGAGTACGCCAACCGCGCTGCTGATTGCTGTCATGCTGGCTGTGATGATGGGGCTGTTCTGTTCAATTCTTATCAAACGCTATATTGATGAAAGCCGGGCTGACGGCGTGGAAGAAATCTTCAGACGCATACAGATCGGCACATCCTGTTATGTGGCACTGGCCCAGGGAGCCAATGATGTGGCAAATGCCATCGGTCCTTTGGCAATGATCTGGTTTCTGGTAAAAACCGGAAATCTGGGGGACACAGTTCCGGTTCCCCTGTTTCTTCTTCTTTTTGGCGGAGTTGGCATTGCATGCGGCATTGCCATGGCCGGGCATAGGGTGATGGATACCCTGGGAAACAAAATCACCACTTTGACCAATACACGCGGTTTTTCTGTGGATTTTGCTGCGGCAACGACTGTGCTGCTGGCCTCAAAACTGGGACTGCCCGTATCAACCACACATGCTGCTGTGGGAGGCGTCATGGGCGTTGGCATTGCACACGGTTTTGAAGCTGTAAACTTCAGGGTTGTTTTTCATATCGTCATTTACTGGATTCTGACTGTGCCAGCCGCGGCACTGACCAGCATGTTTATATATAAACTATTGGAATATATTATATAAAAATTTTTAATGATGAATGGTTAATGATGAATGATGAATGGTTAATGGTGAATGGTGAATGGTGAATATTTCGGTATCAGACATTCAACATTCAACATTCATCATTCATCATTCAAAATTATTAAAATAATGGAGGTTCACAATGCGCATACCGCTTTTGTCTTTGTTTACCACTTCTTCCCCTTTTGACGGGCTTCAGGAACATGCGGAAAAAGTCAAAGAATGTGCTTGGGTTTTTCAGCACGCCATTGAATGCCATCTGGTTCGTAACTGCACTTCCTTTGAAGGACTGAGGGGCGAGGTTATCCGTATGGAGGAGGAGGCTGACGTGATCAAACGGCGGATCAGGGGCCATCTTCCTGTGGGAACCCTGATGCCGGTGGATAAGTTTCAGTTATTCCTTTATCTTCGGGAACAGGACAGTGTTCCGGATGCCTTGGAAGATGCTCTGGACTGGATATCCTACCGGGAAGAGCCGGGTATTCCGGAAAAATATCAGAAGGATTTTTTTCTTCTCATTGATGCGGTCATTGATCCCATTGATGAACTGTGCAGTATGGTCACAGAGGCCCGTACCTATTTCAAAAATTATTCGGAAAAACAGCGGACAGTGGTGAAAAATATTATCCGGAATATCCGCAAACAGGAACACGATGCAGACAAGATAGAAGATATGGTGAAACGGAAGATATTTCAGACAGAAACCGATCCTGTCACCGTGTTTCATCTGATGCGTCTGGCAGAAATTCTTGGTTCCATTGCAGATCATGCGGAAAATGCCGGTGATATGATGCGGGCCATGCTGTCACGCTGAACAGGGGAAAAAATATTTTCCCCTGTTCTTTCCGCAGAAAAACCTTTCCCGGCTTCGGCCTCCCGTTCCCCCGGTTTTCCGGTATCAGAAAATCTTCCTGCGGCTGATAAAACCTGCTGCCCGCTGATAATCTCCGCTCTTTTTGAACAAAACCCCCAGAAATGGAATTTCCCCTTTGCGCAGCTTTTTGGGGCTGAAATCCGGGTCAGCATTCAAAGCCCGTATCCAGTTGATCAGCTCCCGTGTGGCCGGTTTTTTCTCCACAGCATCCAAATCCCGCAGAGTATAAAAGGTCTGCACCGCACTTTCCAGCAGATCTTCATCCAAAGAGGAAAAATGCACCTGAATAATTTTCCGCATCATCTTGGGATCAGGGAACGCTATATGATGAAAATTGCACCGCCCCAGAAAAGGATCAGACAGATCTTTTTTGGCATTGGAGGTGATTATAATAACAGGTCTGTGCTTTGCTCCCACAGTTTTGTCAATCTCGATAATGTCAAATTCCATCTGATCCAGCACATCCAGCATGTCATCCTGAAAATCCGTGTCTGCCTTGTCAATCTCATCAATAAGCAGCACTGTGCGTATGTCAGAGGTGAAGGCCTGGCCGATTTTGCCCATCCGGATGTATTCCTCAATATTATGCACATTCCGGGTTGAGTCACCGAAGCGGCTGTCATTGAGACGGGTCAGGGTGTCATACTGGTAAAGTGCGTCAATCAGTTTCATGCTGGATTTGACATTGAGCACAATCAGGGGCATTTTCAGACTTTCGGCAATGGCATGGGCCAGCATGGTCTTGCCGGTTCCGGGCTCGCCCTTGAGCAGAAGCGGCATCTCCAGTGCCATGGAAATATTGACAATGGCGGCCAGTTCATCATCCAGCACATAACGGGTTCCGCCTGTAAAATGTTTGTCACTGTCGGTCATTTTGGCTTTCCTTGATTCAGTTATCAGTTGTCAGTTATCAGTTATCAGGTGTCAGTTATCAGGTGTCAGTTATCAGGGGTCAGTTATCAGGGGTCAGTTATCAGGGGTCAGTTATCAGGGGTCAGGGGTCAGTTATCAGGGGTCAGAGATTGGGATTCGGTTAGTGAGCACCGGACACCTGAAATCTGTTATTGTTTTTTCCTGAGTATTGCGGATAATTCACGGGTAAGATACAGAACCCTTTCAGCATGTTCCGGACGCAGGGAACCGGTTCCGCAACTGGGCGTGATAAAAGACTGTTTCAGAATTGTTTCCCGGTCAAACCCCAGAGCGCAAATCTGCTTCATCTGTTCTTCCCACAGGGTCGCAAGAGACTCCGGAGTTTCTTTTTCTATATCCGCTGCATTTCCGGTGGGAACAATTCCCCATGCTATGAATTTTCCGGCAAGGAGAAATTTTTTTATGGCTCCCGCGTACAGAATAAAACGGTCAAAAAAGGAATAAGAGTCAAAGTTCACAATATCCACTTCCGTATCCATGACCAGATCCCATTCGGTATTTGCGCAGACATGGATACCGGCCAGGCCCTGTTCCGCATGAACCGATTCGATAACTTCGTTGAGAGCAGCTTTTACCTCCTGCTTTGAAATGCTGATAAATTCCGAGGAACCGAAACCGGCCAGAGCTGGTTCATCCAGAAAGATGATGACCGGGCATCCGAAAGCTGACAACTGCCGTGCCTGCCATTTTGCCTTCATAGCCAGCAGTTTCACGGCAGCATCCCGAACCTGTTCATTATAAAAAACAGAGCGTCCGCCCTGATCCTTGACAGCAGTGGCAAATGTCAGAGGCCCGGTCACCTGCCCCTTGACCGCAGCAGGTGCAGGGCTTATTTTTCGGAGATACTCCAGAAAAACGAAAAATCCTTTGGCTGTATCAGGTTTCAGTGCAAAGCGTGAGGTGTTCATATCAGATTCTTCCTGGGACAGAGCCATGTATTGTTCATAAAAATGCACCAGTTCCTCAGGGAAATTTTCATGCGCTGTATGCAGATAAGAATGATCAGCCTCAATGGTCAGGCCAGGCAGTCCGGACATAAACTGGAAAATCATGCCTTCTTCCGCATATACGGGCAACTGAATCCATACCGGAATTTCAGAGCTGTACTGCTGAACCATTTCCGCAGCTTTGTGATGGTCGGTCAGCGGAAGACTGCCGATTAATGTGGAACGCCCGCATGGGTAAAATTTTTCTTTCATAAATATCCGTCCTTTCTTTCAAGACAGTGGCAGAATTCAAAATTCTGTGATAATTAGCATGAACAGTATAACATGACAAGGGGCAGGTGACTGCCGTTGAAGATTGCTTTAGCCGGAATCCCTATACACGGCAGAAATTTCTGTTTCCCGGAATTACGGCACAGACGGCCCGGAAAACAAACCGTCAGAAAGGAATATTATCATGAATGTCATATATCTGTCTCCGCATTTTCCTCCCAATTATTATCTTTTCTGTGTTCATCTGCGGAAAGCCGGGGCAAGGGTGCTGGGCATTGGGGATGCGCCTTATGAAAGTCTGCGGCAGGAACTCAAAGAGGGTATGACCGAGTATTACCGGGTGGACAGTATGGAAGATTATGATCTGCTGCTGCGGGCCTGCGGTTATTTCACCCATTCCTACGGACGGCTGGATAGGGTTGAATCCCATAATGAATACTGGCTGGAAAGCGAAGCCAGGCTCCGCACAGATTTCAATATTCCGGGCATCAAAACCCATCAGCTTGCCCGGATTGTCAGCAAGGCTGAGATGAAAAAAATGTTCCAGAATGCAGGCGTGGCCACAGCCCGTGGCAGAGTGATCAAAAATGCGGATACAGCACGGAGTTTTGCAAAGGAAATCGGGTATCCGTTTGTGGTGAAACCTGACCGGGGCGTGGGCGCGGCCAATACTTTCCGCATCAGCACAGACGCGGAACTGGAGAAATTTCTCAGCAACATTCCCCCTGTGCGCTATTTTATGGAAGAATTTGTCACCGGCACGATCTGCTCTTTTGACGGACTCACTGACAGGGACGGCAATATTGTTTTTCACACCGCGCATGTTTTCAGTCAGGGCATCATGGAAACCGTGAACGAGGACCGGGATATTTTCTATTATTCCCTCCGGGAGATTCCCGAAGATCTTGAAAAAGCAGGCCGGAATTCAGTCAGGGCCTTTGACATCCGGGAAAAATTTTTCCATATTGAATATTTCCGAACGCCGGACAAACGGATTGTGGGGCTGGAAATCAATGTCCGGCCTCCGGGCGGCATGACCACAGATATGTTCAATTATGCCAACAATATTGATGTCTATATGGGATGGGCGGAAATGCTGGTGAACAACCGATTTCCCTTTGTGTATTCCCGGCCCTATCACTGCGGATATATCGGACGGAAACTGAACAAATGTTATACGCATTCCCACCGTGACATTATGCAGAAATTCGGTTATCTTATCGTATGTCACGGCCCGGTGGAATCCGTTTTCAGCGCGGCCATCGGCAATTATGCCTATATTGCCAATTCCCAGAATCCGGAAGAACTCAGGGCGGCAGCGTCTTTTATTCAGGAAACTGCCCTTTGATTACAGCGCAGTAAACCTGCACATGGACATAAAAACCGGCAAATCCTGTGCGGAAAACCATACATTGCCTGTCGCCCAGTCAGAAAAATACCACTGCCGGAATTCATGTAAGGTGATTTCTGAAAATAAATATCCCATTTCAGTTCAGGCACAAGATGGAAGCTTATTCTGCTTTGGCGGGATATTCTTTTCCGGAAATCACCTAAGCAGGCAAACAAAAGTTTTAGTGTATTCATAAAACCGGATTTTTCCAAAAAATCAGGTTTTTAGAAAAATTTTATACCCGAAAATTTATGGAACATCAGGTGATTTCTGAAAATAAATATCCCGGTTCAGTTCACTGGGCAAAAGCTGGAAGCTTCTGATACTTTGCTGATATATTTTTTTCTGGAAACCACCTTACTTACTTATACCATTACCTGAAACATTTGCAGAGGTTCAGATTCAGATCTGAATTCCGCACAGAAAAACTCTGTGTGACTCTGCGGTTAAAATCCGCCCGGCAGAAGTATAAAAATGTTTTAAGTATCGGTATATCTGCTGAATCACTGCCCAAGAATGCAGGCAAACATCAGGGGCGCGACAATGCTCGCATCAGACTCCACAATAAAACGCGGCGTATCTTTGCTTAACTTGCCCCAGGTGATTTTCTCATTGGGAACCGCACCGGAATAGGAACCGTAACTGGTGGTTGAATCTGATATCTGGCAGAAGTATGACCAGAAAGGAACATCCCGCATCTGCAAATCCTGATACAGCATGGGCACTACACAGATGGGAAAATCACCGGCTATTCCGCCCCCAATCTGGAAAAAACCGACACCTTTCCCCCCTGAATTTTTCACATACCAATCTGCCAGCCACATCATATACTCAATGCCGGTTTTCATGGTAAGCGGGGAAATCTCTTTTTTGATGCAGTAGGAAGCAAAGATATTTCCCATTGTGGAATCCTCCCATCCGGGGCAGATGATGGGCAGATTTTTCTGTGCGGCAGCCAGCATCCAACTGTTTTTCGGATCAATTTCATAATACTGTTCCAAATCCCCGCCCAGAAGCATCTGATACATGAATTCATGGGGAAAAAAACGCTCTCTGCTGTCATTCGCGTTTTTCCACCGCTTATGAATATGCTTCTGTATTCTCCGGAATGCCTCTTCCTCAGGAATGCAGGTATCAGTCACCCGGTTAAAACCGTTTTCCAGCAGTTGCCATTCATCATCAGGACTCAGATCCCGGTAATGCGGAACCCGCCTGTAATGCGAATGCGCGACCAGATTCATAATATCCTCTTCCAGATTCGCGCCTGTGCAGGAAATAATCTGCACTTTGTCCTGACGGATCATTTCTGCAAGGGAAATCCCCAGCTCCGCAGTGCTCATGGCCCCGGCCAGGGTAATCATCATCTTCCCGCCCTGATTCAGATGGGATATATATGCTTTGGCCGCATCCACCACCACGGCCGCGTTAAAATGCAGAAAATTCTTTTCCAGAAACTGTGTGATTGTCTGACTCATTTGCTGTTATCTCCTCATATCTGCCGCTGACAGAAAGAATCGTTGTATAAAGAATCGTTGTATATTGATAAGATGGACTGAAAGATATTATGATACATTTCCATGCAGGAGTCAACCTTAACCATTTACTTCCTAAAGAAAATGTATTATTGGATGCGGGAAGAAACAGGAAACTGCCCGGAATGCCGGATTGACAGTTTTTTGTGCAAATGCAGCAAAACTGTATTCTGTAAACAGTCCGCAGGACAGGAAAGGAGACAATTTATGGGAAATCGGAAATTCAGAGCAATTGTGGTGGAAGAATCCACTGACAAGACATTTACGAGAAAAATAAAAGAGAGAAATACAGAGGATCTTCCGGACGGAGATGTGCTGGTGCGGGTTCTGTATTCCTCTCTCAATTACAAGGATGCCCTGTCTGCCACCGGCAACCGGGGAGTCACCAAAAACTATCCGCACACACCCGGCATAGACGCTTCCGGCATTGTGGAAGAAAGCCGCAGTGAAAAATTCAGCCCCGGTGATCAGGTCATTGTCACCAGTTATGATCTGGGCATGAACACCCCCGGAGGATTCGGACAGTTTATCCGTGTACCGGCTGAATGGGTGGTAAAACTGCCCCAAAATCTGAGTCTGAAAGAAAGCATGATTTTCGGCACTGCCGGATTTACAGCGGGAGTCGGGGGCTGGCATCTTTCCAGCCTCCGGCCGGATCAGGGAGAAATTCTTGTCACAGGCGCAACCGGCGGTGTGGGTTCCCTGGCAGTGGCTATTCTTTCCCAATGCGGATATTCAGTCACAGCAGCAACCGGAAAAACCGCAGAGAAACAGTTCCTCACAGATCTGGGCGCAAAAAACATCATTGACCGCAGCGAACTTTCAGACATCGTATCCCGGCCACTGCTCAAAGCCCGCTGGGCCGGTGTGCTGGATACAGTAGGCGGAGACATGCTGGCAGCAGCCATCAAATCCACAGACCTTTACGGCATTGTCACCTGCTGCGGCAATGCAGCCTCCCCAAACCTTCCCCTCACTGTATATCCCTTTATTCTGCGCGGCATTTCCCTCATCGGCATATCCTCGCAGAACACCCCAATGGATCTGCGCATAAAAATATGGCAAAAACTCTCCGGCCAATGGAAACCTGAAAAACTGGAAACACTGGCCCGGTACATTCTGCTGGAAAAACTGGATGAAAATATCAGTCTTATCCTCAGGGCACAGCAGAAAGGCCGGGTAGTTGTGGATTTGGGGAAATAACCCTCAGGTGTCAGGACTTAAAATAACGTGAATTCGATGAGTTATAATTAAAAATCAGCATATTAGCCTGTAAGCAAATTTCGTGCCAAACATGAAATTGTAAATATATGCTGATATTTTAATCTGTTATTCTTTTAAGAATGTTTGTCTCTTAACCCCTTAATTCGAAATTAACAATCTGTAATAAATGATAAAAAACTCGCCGAACTCACGTTAAAATATCTGAATCACAAATTGAAAACACACTGATTTATTTTCAAAATCCACCTCAACCCTGCATTTGTGCATTTTGCTGTTTTCGTGGTTTAAAAAAATCCCCAATCTTTCAAAATAAAAAAGGGAAAGGTCGCACACCCTTTCCCTTTTCATCTTTTCCGTATTCACTTCAAACTATTTTCTGCCCGAATATTCCGCATAGGCCATAGCCACAGTTCTGTAAACAATATGCCCAAACTTGGAAAAAGGCAGGCATATGAAAAATGTCCATATGCAAATCAGATGCAGAAAATAAATCGTATAGGACATACCGGCCGCTCCCCCCAGACGTGTCATCTGAGTCAGCATACCGGTCAGGCCCAGCGCCAGTGCCAGTACCACAATAAACCAGTCTTTATAGGCCGAAACCTGATCCGTTTTGCTGATCCTGTCCTTAATCATCAGGGCAGCACCGATAATCAGGCACACACCTGCAATATTGCCCAGCCATTTAACCGGGTTAAGCTGGGAATACGGCCCGTGCACCCCAAAAATATACAGCACCACAAAGAAAATATTGGTCACAATAAAAAGCCCCAGGAACCCGAAAAAGACCATCATGTGGGATGTGGCTCTTTCCGCATTCTCCCCGCATTCCGTAAATTTTTTGTGCTGCAGAATTTTGGGAACCACCTTTATCAAAGCCTCCACAAACCCTTTGGGATCAATCTTTTCTTTGTCCGTCTTCCCGGTCGTCAGCGCATCCCTGTGAATGTCGGCCACAAAACGCTTCAGCCCCAGCGCAAATACCCCCAGGGAAAAAAAGAAAGTCGGAATCATCACAACATCCACCAGCGTGGTATGAATAAACTTTGCATGAACAATCATATCCCCGTTCGGGGTAAGATCCAGCCAGTGCAGCCCAAACAGATTGGCAATCACACCAATCACAATAAAAAGAACCGCAGGAATGCCCAGCACCACCGGCAGTTTTTTCGGATCACCTATCATCTGCCCCAGCTTTTTCGGCTCTGCATACTCCTGTATGGCATAAGACCGCACCGCAGCCAGCACATCCCCCGGCTTTGCCCCCCTCGGACACAGCGCAGTGCAGTCCCCGCAGTTATGACACAGCCATATATCCGCATTCCCCACCAGCCTGTCCTTCAGACCCCAGGAAGCCGCTATCATCTCCTTCCTCGGAAAAGGCCGTGTATCCGGAGAAATCGGACAGGCCACCGCACACGTGGCACACTGATAGCACTTCTTCAGATCTCCCCCGCCCAGCCCAATCACCTCACTGATAAACCCGGCATCAGGCTCAAGCATATATCTCTCTGTCATTTTTCACCAACCTCCCTTTTTGTCAGTGTTCAGTTATCAGTTATCAGTTATCAATTAACCATTAACCATTGACAATTAACCATTAACAATTATCAATTGTCTGACAACTGTTCACTGATTAGAACCCCTTAAACGGATTCGGCCCCAGCGCCTCAACAGACTCCACAAAATCATTAATCATCTTCGGCACTTTGTCATATTCATCAATGGCCACCTCAAACTGTGCCACCCGCTCCACTTCCAAAGCCAGACTTGCCAGAGCCTCACCAATCTTTTTCATGCGTATCTGGGCCAGCTCACTGCCTTTCACAAAATGGCACTGATAATCATCCCCATGTCTGCACCCCAGCAGAAATACCCCGTCCATGCCCTGGGACAGCGCATCCTTAATCCAGATCACATTCACAGATCCCAGGCACCGCACAGGAATCAGACGCACATCCGCAGAATAGGACAAACCCCTGAGTGCCGCCATATCCAGCGCGGGCAGCGCATCATTTTCACACACCAGCCCCAGAATCCGGAACGGAGGCTCAGAATAGTCATCAGAAGACGGAACCTTCACAGACTTGACCATGGATCCAATGCTGTCAATATTATAATCCGCAAACCCGATAATCCGCTCCGGACAGGCTCCCATGCACGTTCCGCACCGCCTGCATCGTGTGGGATTGGGCTTTGGCGTACCTTTTTCATCATCATCCAGCGCACCAAACGGACATTCCTCTGTGCATCTCTTGCACTGGGTGCATCTCTGGAAAAAGAAATCCGGAAACGTCATATCTCCGGATCTGGGATGAACCGCCACACCCCGGTTCGAGCATTCCACACACTGAATGGCTTTCAGAGCCGCGCCCGAAGCATCTTCCACAGATTCCTCAATCGTCATGCTCCTGCGTATGGCCCCTGCCGCATAAATCCCTGTCCTCTGGGTCTCATACGGAAAACAGATAAAATTGGAATCACAGTAACCATTGAACAGCCCAATATCCCTGAACCCCGGCCCCTGGCGGTAGGCCAGATTGATCACCGGATCATCCGCAGTCACCGGAACCATGCCTGTTCCCAGCACCACCATATCAGCCTTTACCGCAATCTTTTCCCCCAGCAGCGTATTGTCAGCTTCCACAACCAGCCCGGCCCCGTTTTTGGAAACCTTAACAACCTCGCCCTTGGTCAGAAAAATCCCCGGATCCTGCTGCATGCTTTTGTAAAAATTCTCTGTCAGCCCCGGTGTCCGCATATGCTGATAAAAAATGTATGATTTGCCGTCCGCATAATCC
Organism: uncultured Desulfobacterales bacterium; assembly: GCA_964534335.1. Lineage (GTDB taxonomy): Bacteria > Desulfobacterota > Desulfobacteria > Desulfobacterales > Desulfococcaceae > JAABRU01. Next base: position 3,001 of record CAZHPS010000125.1, on the reverse strand, counting down.
TCACGCACATATTTGGCCTGCTTGAGTGCGACCATGCTTGTCACCGCGCCTGCATAACTGAAATCCCCGTCCCCAGCTTCCCCGCCCGGACTCTGCACAAACACCACCGACTTTGCAGCCCGTCCGTCCGAAGGACACACCACCGGCCCCTTTGCCGCCAGCTCCTCAAACTGTGCATTGGTCACAACATCCGGACTCAGACCAAATCCCAGGTGGGAAAACTCCCCATCCGCAGGTTTGTACGGTCTCCACCCCGCTGCCAGAACCACAGCCCCGAACTTTTCCCCCTTTGGATCAAATTTCAGAATATCCAGTTTGCCCTTGTTATACTCCATATACGCGGCATGAAGTTTCTCCGCATCCAGCTCTTTGCCCGATGCATCCACCCTCATTTCCGCAGGCAGCGGAAACGGAACATCAAATTCTATCTTTTCCCCCGGTTTTTTCAGCGTCACCGTAAAATCACCCGGCTGTCCCGCAATACGGGCCACCACAGTCCCGGTCTTAACCTTAATGTTCGGGTATTTCTCCATCTCATCAATTTTGGAATGAATCACCGGCGGAATCAGACTGTCATAGGGCCAGCTTACCGGCGTCTGCTTCCGCATTTTGGCCCCATAACCGCCCAGGTAAGACTCTTTTTCCACAATCGTAACTTCATAACCCATCTTTGCCGCGTCAATGGCCGCAGAAATTCCGGTCATACCGCCCCCGATAACCAGAATCCGGTTTGAAAAATTCTCCAGTTTGTAAGGCTCCGGCACCTTCACCTTCTGTACCCGCGCCATACCCATGCGGATATAGTCTTCAGCCATCATCTGAACCCGGTCAAATTTGTCTGAATCTGCTTTGTCCTCTTCTGTCAGCGCGGGAAACACACTGCGCGGATGAGACCAGACCACCCCTTCCCGGAGATTGACCCGATCCACAATGCACCCGTCAAATTTGAAAACATCAAAATTCACCCTCCGGGAACATGCCCCCAGCACCAAAGTATTGACACCGCCCTCAATATCTTTTTTCAGGACTGCCAGCCCCTCTTTTCCGCAAAGGCAGGGATGACTTGTCGCAGAAAGCCCGTCATCCTCAGCAACACTGCACAAAGCCTTTGTATCCAGAGCATCCCCTATTCCGCACCCTGTGCAGATATACACACCGTATTTCTTGTCCATGAATATCCTCCCGGTTTCAGTGATCTGTCAGCAGTTTCTCTGTTTTCAGACAGTATCACCCTTATCTTTTCGCAATGGTTTGAATGGCCTTCAGTGCCATGCCGGTTGCATTCTGGTTTGACGAAACCACATCCGCAGGCTTGTTTGCACACCCTGCCCCAAACATGCCCCCCTTTGCAAAGTCATTGATGATGAACCCGTCTTCCGTATACTTCAGATCCGCAGGCAGTTTCACATTCGCGGCACTGGGCTGCATACCTGTGGCCAGCACCGCCATATCCACTGTCTGATGAATCTTTTCGCCGGTCACAGCATTCTCCGCAGTCACAGTGATATTTCTGCTTTCCGGATCCTCACTCACTGCGGCAACCTTGCCCTTGATAAAAAAGATATTCGGATCTTCCTTGATCTTGTTATAGAATTTTTCATACCGCTGCCCCGGTGCCCGCAGATCAATATAAAAGATATAAATCTTTGTCTCAGGATACAGCGCACGGATATACGTGGCCTGCTTGAGCGATGCCATGCAGCAGATATACGAGCAGTAAGGCAGATGATTTTCATCCCGTGACCCCGCGCACTGCACAAAGGCCACACTCTCCGGTGCTTTGTCATCAGACGGACGCAGGATCTTTCCCCCTGTCGGCCCGTTCGGCGCAGCCAGCCGCTCCATCATCATATTGGTGACAATATTCCGGTATCTGCCAAACCCCAGATTGTCAATCCTGTTCGCATCATACGGTTCCCAGCCCGTGGCCCACACAATGGAACCCACATTCAGACTGATGGTTTTTGGCTCCATATCCAGATCCACCGCATCATATCTGCAGGCCTCTTTGCATTTTTTCGCATCCTCAGTCCCGATAATCCGCGGAGAAATCACATACCTGGCCGGAAAAGCCATTTCATGGGGCAGATACGCGCCTTTGATTCTGTCCATGCCAAAATTGAACTCATTGGGAACCTCGGTTTTGCACACCTTCGCGCATTCCCCGCAGCACGTGCAGTTCGCATTCACATATCTGGGACTGAGTTTCACACTCACTTCATAACTGCCCGCGCTGCCTCCCACCTTTTCCACCTCAGCCATTGTAAACACTTTGATATTCGGATTGTCCTTAATCCGCCTGAAATTGATCTCCAGCCCGCAGGTCGGAGGACAGAGCTTGGGAAAATACTGGTTGAGCTGCGCCACCCTCCCCCCCAGGTAAGGATTCTTTTCAACCAAAAACACCTCATACCCCACTTCGGCTGCTTCAAGGGCAGCGGTCAGCCCGCTGATCCCCCCTCCCACAACCATAACGCTTCCGCTGCTGGGGGCCTGTCTGTCTGTTGTCATGCTATCCCTCCGTGCATCAAAAATTTTGTTTCACACCACATACTTCCATCTCTGACTTCCCGTACAATTTTCCCCATATTCATGTTCCGGTTTCAGGTATCAGGTCCAACGTGTCCCCCCGGTGTCAGTCCCCCTGTGTCCACCCCGGTCCGCAAAGCCCCCCGGAAAGCCCGCACCCCGCACCTCACCCCTGAAACGTAACAAAAACCTCCAGGCATCACACATGACACCCGGAGGTTTTTTTTGTTCACTGACTGTCAGTTCCCGGAATCAGCACGCATTCCGTTTTCTGTCATCACTTAGGAAATGATCTTGATATAGTCTCTCTTAAAGATGGACCATTCTTTCTTGGCCGGATCAAACTTTGAGTTTACAAAGCAGAACCAGTTTTTGTCATCCTGTCCCGGATAGTCTGCCTGATAATAGAATCCGGGGTAGCGGGTTTCTTTGCGGAACTGAATGTGACGCAGATGGGATTCCACTGTCCAGA
>CAZHPS010000124.1:0-15547 GCA_964534335.1 uncultured Desulfobacterales bacterium | reverse complement strand
GGATAAATTCCTGATTTAAATGCAAAAATATTCAGCATAATATTCGGATAGGTTCCTATATTCCCCTGCGGTTTCATTATTTTTCGCCACACTTATGAGGCGGTTGTTCCGGTTGTAGGTTAATTCACGGATGCCGTCATTTGTGATTCTGCCGCTTTCTGTGTACTGATAATTCCGGGTTTGGCCGTCTGAAGTTACGCTCATCAGGCGGTTGGCATTGTAAGTGTAGGTGTCGGCTGCTGTTCCGTCATTCTGCGTGAGACGGTTGCCGTTTGCGTCATAAGTCCATGAAAGATTTCCCCATGAACCTGATGCGCTGACAAGGCGGTCTGAGGGATCATAGATGAAAGCCTTTGATGCTGACGGGTTCAGGCTGTCTGTGATTTTTGTGATGTTTCCTGCAGGGTCATGAGAATAGGCGTAATTCATGATTCCCGGTATGTTTATTCCTGTAAGCCGGTTTGCCGCGTTGTAGCTCCATGACTGGCTCAGACCGTTTCCGTAATCAAAGGAAAGAAGGTTTCCCGCCGGGTCATAGGTAAAGTTGTCTGCCAGGATATCTGATGTATTGTCTGCATCGGTTATTACACCTGCAGGCCGGTTCAGGGAATCATAGGCATATTCAACCCGTCTTCCGGTCGGGTATGTTACGGCTGCCGGATTACCGGTGCTGCTGTATTCATATGATGTTGTGTATGTGATGCCGGAAACGGTTCTGATTTCTTCAACAATCCGCCCTGAAAGATCATAATGATAAACGGTTCTGCCGGAGGGATCAATGATCTCTGACAGACGGCCTGTGCTGTTGTCCGAATCCGGGGAACTGTATGTGTATGTTATGTTTTCCGAGGGGTCGGGGAACGAGACTTTTATCAGGCATCCGGCCTCATCGTAAAGATAGGTTACGGTAACGCCGTCCGCATCGGTCTTTGATTTCAGACTTCCGTCAGAATAGTATTCATACACGGTTTGGCCCGCGTCCGGGGATACGGAACGGACAACCTGCCCGACATTGTTGTATTCGTATGCTGTGGTGTTTCCTGCCGGATCGTTTAAAGATGTCAGCAGTCCGTTAAGATTATATTCATATCCGGTAATGCCGCCGGAGGGGTCTGTCAGGGCTGTGAGTCTGGAAAGCGGGTCATAGGCGTATGCTGTAACATTTCCGTTTGCATCGGTCTTTGTGAGCACACTGCCTTTTGCGTCATGGGTGTATGTTACGGAATTTCCCAGCGTATCGCTTTCCTTTATTTTCCTGCCTGCTGTGTCATATGCGTAAGACATGGTGCTGCCGTTGGGATCGGTAACTAAAGTTTTTTATCTAAGTCTATATTGTTGTTTATTTTAAATATGTTATGTATAAAACCTCGTCGGGTAAACTATGCAAGTTATTGATTTTGCATGATTCTGCCTGTCATGGTCTATTTTTTTCATTATATTCAGAAGGTTAGTGACAGATTTTACTGTTAAAAGAGAAATTATAATGAAAAAAATTTCCCGGTTTATACAAAAAGTGACAGATTCGTCATTTAAGCATTTTATAACCCTGCAACGCCACTAAGAAGCCCAGGAAAACGGGAAAAAATTATAATATCCTGAATTTATTTAATTTAGCCTGTAAATGCCGTTGCAGTGATAAGTTGCACTGATAATACGATCCGGCTTTCCGGGAAAACGGTTATGGCCCATTATAATGCTTCCGTTCCTGAAACACATGGCAGGTCTTATCACCAACTTTCTGAATATAAAGACAAAATTAAAGCATATCATATTAAATAATGAAAAATCAATAACTTGCACAGTTTTCCGGATAAAATTTTGACAATAAAGAACTGAAAACAAAGAATAATATAGTCTTAGACAAAAAACTTAAGTCAGAATAATTGAAGATACTGACATGATACCGTCCGCACGCTTCAAAAAAAATCCGATCTGGACATGCCTGCAAGTTCTGCTGCTTTGCCGGATGATATTTTTCCAAGTTCAAACATTTTCAATGCTGCCATCAGACGCAGATGCTGTTCCAATTCCGATTTTGTCAGATGAACAGCCATTTCAAAACCCGGCGGATACGGTATTTTCAATTCTTCCCTTATCATAGCAATTTCCTTATTTGTCTGAACCATGATTGATAGTCAAACCGGTTGATAATGTCATCCCTTCCGGGATTCTGATTTGTTTTTTTGCAATTTTTTCTATAATAATGTCAATCCTTACGGATTTTTTTTGTCCGTGTGTCAGACCCGAATCAACGGGTTTGACACACTATCCAATGATTCACAGGATTAAGAGATGAACAGGATTAGAAAAAATCATGGAAATCCTTTAATCCTATGAATCATGGTTCAGACAATTCCCCGGTTCAGACAATCCTCTCTCAAACCACATACTGACTCCACTACAGTTTCAGAATCGGGGATGTGAAACGGTAGAATGTCGCTCCACCGCTGACGCTTCTGAAAATATAACCGTCAAATTCCAATGTGCGCAGAACAAAGGGATATTGATTCGCAAGGGAAAATCTTTCTGCCAATTCCTGCATTTGCGGCATTGTCATATCTGCATTCTGCCGGGATAATATTTTCAGCAAATCCAATGCAAAAGCAAGTTCCTTATCTGCAAAGGTCTTGTTCAGTCTTTCGTAATAATGGGCAAAATTGGAATCATTGCGCCTGCCTGTGATTTTGGAAAAGGCATTATCCACAGAATCTTTGCTTACGGTTTTGCCGAGATCAGATTCATCAGCAAATTCCTGCACCAGCAGTTGAATGTGATAGGGAGAAAACCATGACAATTTGTCCAGCATATAATCAATGCAATCAGGAGAATACAGAATTTTACCGCTTTCCAGCAGACGGACTGTCAGCAGTTTGGCTTCTTCCCGGTCAAATGGCTCTATTTCAAAGATATTCAAATCATTGATTGCCTGACTTACGCCCAGTTTTTCTGCCAAAGTCGGCAGCATTCACCATTCATCATTCATCATTCACCATTCACCATTAATCATTAATCATTAATCATTAATCATTAATCATTAATCATTCACCATTCACCATTCATCATTACCTGACTCTGTACAGTCTGGTCTGAACAGTCTTGCCTTTGAGCTGCAGTTCTTTGGCAAAAACAAATTCTTGGGGATTTTTCAGGCGTGACCATGTGCTTTCGGTAATCAGGAAACTCCCCGAATCGCATACGCTTTCCACTCTCGAAGCAGTATTGACCACATCCCCGATAACTGTCATATCCCTGCGTTCCTTTGAACCAATGTCCCCATGAACCAGTTGGCCGCTGTTGATGCCGATGCGCACCCGGATTTGGGGAAAACCCTTTTTTTTCAGCACAGTGTTTGCACCGGGCAGCCCTTTTTGCAGAATCTCCTTTGCGGCATTTACAGCATCATTGGCATCGATAAAGACAGCCATGACACAGTCACCGATGAATTTGTCAATGTCACCGCTGTTCTGCCGGATGATATGGGAGGAAACATTGAAATAAGTATTGAGGATATACACGGTATGCTCCGGCGAAACCGCTTCGGAAATGGAGGTGAATCCCACCAGATCCATAAAAAGCACAGTCAGATCCTTCAGACTTGCCACAGTGTCTGTATCCTCGGCCACTGCTTTCTGCACTGACTGAAACGTGGTTTCGGAAACATACTGGCGGATGAGTTTTCTGAATTTTTCATCCATAATCCGCAGGTTTTCCTCGGCTGATATGTCCCGGAACACCTCTATGGCCCCGATAATGCGTCCCTCTTCGCTTTTCACAGGCCCGATATGGGTGGAAACCGGAATTCTGCGGCCGGATTTGTGCAGCGGATACAGTTTGGATTCAATGGCCCTGTCCTCATCAATGGCCCGAATCAGGGGGCAGTCTTTTTTGCATACCAGGGACCCATTTCCATCCAGATGGTTGAGAATATTGTCTTTGCAGCATTTTCCCAGGACATCATCAGCACTGTATCCGGTGATTCTTTCCGCTCCTTTGTTCCAGAACACAATCTTCCGGTTTGTATCCACCACATACACCCCGTCATAAATGAAATTCATCATATCACGGGATTCTTTGCCCAGAAATTTTTCCAGTTCCTTATCCATTCGCAGCCATCCTTATTCCTCGTCCACTTTCCGCACACCTTCCATGAGCAGCCACATGAAATCCCCCAAAGGTTCGGAATTCATATCCTCTTCCGGCAGACCTGGCATAAATTTGAATCTGCCGCTTTTTTCCCCCATAACCGAAAAAAATGCCTTCACTCCCTCATTTTCCATATAATGCGCCCTGACCAGTTCCCCGTCCCTGAAAGAAATGCTGGCTGTTCCCCTGCTCAGATCAAGAATCAGCACTCCGGTTTTCTGATGACTGTTGAGGGTCTGAAACAGCTCAGACGGGGGCATTTCACTCAGTTTTCCCACCATCCCGGATGAACATTCCTGCGCCCTGGCCAAATTGATACTGGCCAGACGCCGGGCCAGCATTTTGGCAAAATACATCTGCAGGGTGGGGAAAGTGTTCAGCACCTGACGGAAATCCCTGCTGCTGATATAAAGAAGTTTGGCTGATTCCACAACCTTCACGGTTGCCACCACAGGATCCCCGCTGAGCAGGCTCATCTCCCCGAAAATTTCCCCGGTACCCAGAAATGCTATGCTGACCTCGGCATCCCCCAGTATTTCAACCCGGCCGGAAACAATGATATACAGATTTCTGCCCGGTTCCCCCTTCCGTATAACAGTTTCCCCCTCCCTGTATTTTCTCAGTTTCAGAAAAGAAATGATTTCTTTGATATTTTCCCTGGATAGCCCCTTGAACAGGGAAAATCCTGACAGCATATCCGCAATAACATTGCGCTCCTCTTCTGATTTTTTCAGGGGCGGCATGCCCGCGGACAGGTCCTTTTTGTATCCCAGCCGGATTTTCCCGCTGCATCCGCGGCAGTAAAACATCTGCCTGGGAATCTCTGTGTCCTTTTTCCCGAAAAGTTCTGAAATATCTTTTACCAGAATCAGACAGACCGGTTTGTCCGGCGGAACCATGAGCGCGTTGCCGGAAAGGCTGAACTCATCGCCCAGAATGTACAGGGGACATCCACTGTCTTCAATAATTTTTATAATTGCATCCGGAAATTCCATGTCATTTATCCCTGATTTCGGACTGCACTGGGCTTATCCGACATCATTTTCATCAACTTCATCAACTTTTCTCATACCTTCCATAAGCAGCCACATGAAATCCCCCAAAACAGGGGCCTGTTTTTCTTCCGGGCTCAGCTCGGAACTGAATTTGAACTGACCCGTGTTTTGTCTGAGAATTTCAAAAAAAGCATCACTGCCTGTCTTCCCTTCGTAAACAGCCGTGACCAGTTCGCCATCCCTGAAGCAGACCCTGGCCTTTCCCCCGGAAAATATCAGATCAACAGATCCGCTTTTCTGGTTCGCGTTCAGGGACTGAAACAGCTCCGAAGGGCTCATCTCAGACAGCCTGCCCACCATTCCCGATGTCAGTTCCTGTGACATAGCCACATTGCTTTGGGAAAGCCGTTTTGCCAGCATCCGGGACAGATACATCTGCACCGAAGGATAATGCTCCAGAATTCTGAGAAAATCCTTTCCCCGGATATACAAAGCCTTTGCAGGTTCCACAGCCCGTACCGTTGCGCCTGCAGCCTCACCGCTGATAAGGCTCATCTCCCCGAAAATCTCACCTTTTCCCAGATAAGCAATGTGCATGTCGCCCTCTCCTGTCACCTCCATTCTGCCGGAAGTGATGATATACAGATTCAGTCCCGGACTTCCTTTGCTGATGATGGTTTCCCCTTTGGCAGCCTGACGGATTTTCAGAAAGGATCCCAGTTCGCCCAGTTGGTTCTCATTAAGCCCCTTAAACATGGGATACTGGGCAAGTGCTTTGATGACAGCCCTGATTTTATGATATTTTTCATGGAACTCACTGGATTCCGAAAGTCCGCGGGATTCCTTTCCCTCGATCCGGACAATTCCGGGACAGTTTTTTTTCAGTCCGGTGCATGTGAACTGCCAGCAGGGGCAGCCTTCCACCTTTCCGGCCATTTTTTCCGCCTCACTGATGTCTCCAACCAGAATGATGCAGGTGGATTTGCCCGGAGGAAACATCAGCGCTCCTGCGGACAGGGTGAAAATATCGCCGGTCTGATACAGGGGACAGGCATTTGATTCAATGATTTTCAAAATGGTTTCAGGCCCCTTCATACGGTTCTCCTTTCTGAAGATTGAAAAACAGGCCGAAACCGCATCTGCTTTTTTCGGCCTTTGCAGGATCAGAGGTTACAAAATTACTGCGCGATGGTCAAGAAAATGTCCGAATCTGAAAACAAATATTTCCGTACCGGGTCAGAGATGTCTGTATCTGACTGCCGGAATCTGTTTTTTTTCCGGCAGGAGAGAAATTAATGATTGCTCTTTTTGTGAAAAATGTCTACAATTTTTACGTTCCATATGTTTTATAAACCCATTTATAAAGAAAAGGAGAAAGAGAAACGTGAAGAAAAGACTTGTGTGCGTGAGTGTGCTGATGATGACTGCCTTTATGTTCTGTGCATCATCCCTTTATGCAGAATCAAAGACATACCGTGTTGGGTGCGCATTTGCCATAACCGGCAGTGCGTCCTGGCTGGGCGAGCCCCAGAAAAACACTGCGGAGATGATTCAGAAGGAAATCAATGATGCAGGCGGGATTAACGGTCACAAACTGGAACTTTTCATTGAAGACACCCAGGGCGAAAACACCCGCGCGGTGAACGCGATCAAAAAGCTGATCAAAAAAGACAATGTCTGCGCCATTATCGGCACTTCCCGGAGCGGAACCAGCATGGCCGCAATCCCGGTGGTGGAAAAAGCCGGAATTCCCATGATTTCCTGTGCTGCGGCAGAAAGCATCACAACTCCGGTGGCAGAGCGCAAATGGATATTCAAGGTAGCCCAGAACGACAGTGACGCGGTGCGCCGGATTTATGAGCATCTGCTTGCCGCAGGCATCAAAGATGTGGGAATTATGAGCGGAACCACAGGATTCGGAGACGCTGGACGCATCCAGTTGAAAGCCCTTTGTGCAGAATACGGGATCAATATTCTTGCAGATGAGACCTATGCGCCCACAGATACAGACATGACCGCGCAGTTGATCAAAATCAGAAATTCCGGAGCAAAAGCCATTGTCAACTGGTCCATTGTTCCGGCCCAGGCCATTGTTCCCCAGAATATGAAGCAGTTGAAGATGGAGATTCCCCTGTATCAGAGTCACGGTTTTGCCAATGTCAAATACGCGGAGGCAGCCGGCGCGGCCGGTGAGGGTCTGATTTTTCCGGCAGGAAGAATCATGGCAGCAGATACGGTTGCGGATGACCATCCCCAGAAATCTGTTCTGATGAAATACAAAACTGCATATGAAACTGCATTCAAGGATCATGTCAGCACCTTTGGCGGTCATGCCTATGACGGGCTGTGGCTGATTATTGAAGCTCTGAAAGCAGTGGGCGATGATCCCGCGAAAATCCGGGATTATCTGGAGACTGCAAAGTTTAGCGGCATCGGCGGCATGTTCAAATTTTCCGCGCAGGATCACTGCGGCCTGGATAAAATGGCCTTTGAGATGCTGACCGTCAAAGACGGAAAGTTTGTGGTATACAGCAAATAAACGCATTCCGCCAGCCCTCTCCTGAGAGATGGACTGTTAAGGTGATTTCCAGAAAAGAATATACCCCGGATTTGACAACTTTCCGAAACCTGTCAAATCTTTCAGATGACTGAACCGGTATTTTTGTTTTCAGAAATCACCTAAGTTTTTAAAAAAATTCCCTCCTGAGAGTGGCAGGAATGTGTACGGCAAATAAAATCTTTCTGAGTGCCGGGTGCTTAACCGCAAAGTACGCAAAGGAATTTGCATAAAGTTCCGCAAAGTTTTTTCTGCGGGCCTTTGCATGAAACTTTGCGTTGCTTTGCGGTTAAAAATCCGGAGTGCCAAACGGAAAATTTGGGATGTCTGAAACTTTTTCCGTATTGCTTTTTCCGGCATTTTCAGATAGGAAGAGTTCCCGGATATTGGGATTTTGCTGATTTATGCGGAAAAGATTTATAGGAAATGAAACTGAATTTCTGCCAGTCTGTCAGCGTACAAGCGACCTCTTTCTGTGTTTGGCAGTTATAAATCAAAAATATGAATATGGAGTCAAGCATTATGAATCAGCAGGTATTGTTCGGAAAAGATAATACAATGTTTATCAATTTAAAGGAAGCTGCAAATTGGGCTTCAGAATATTTAAACCGTAATGTTACAGTTTCAAATATTTCGTATTTACTCCTTATGAAAGAACAGATGTGCTGCTGAATAACACAACTTTTTGAATTTTATAAATATTCACGGTTGCCAATTTTGATGGTCTCGTAAAAAGTCGGAAAATCAGGTTTTAACAGATATTAACTGGCTGATTTTATTATATCCAAATTTTGGAAAAAGGACTTTTACGGGTTCATCAATTTTAGAGATTAAGTATTTGTTTTACCGTGCAATAGTGGCAGAATAGGAGTTTATTCCGCTAAAAAAGAGGATTTTTTCAATGGAAACTTTTAAAATAGGTCTGACAAGAAGTTACATCGTTACAATAAAAGCAGAAAACCTAGATAAGGCAAAACGATATTCTGAATATTATTTAGGGGATTTTTCCGATCTTTCTGATGAAAAAGAAAGAACAAAAAAAAATTTCGACATTGAAGATATTGAAATGGTTTATAATGAATCTCATGAAATTTAAATCTCTCATGGTTATATTCCGCCGCAGGTAGCGGTTATTCATTAAGGTTGGTTGAAATGGGAAAGAATAAAACTGATATATTAGCTGAAAAATTTATTGAAAAAGCAAGTGCGCTTTCAATAAATATAGAACCTGTAAAAATACTGAAGGCAAGAGTGTATCAAATTGGAGAAGCCAACGTACTTATTCGGGCTGCTTCGACAATCATAAACAGAAGATATTTTTTTGGGATCAATTATATCACTATTGAAGAAATTGCCAATCTTGACAATCCATTTATCGCCTTTATTTGTGGTTCAATTGAAAAAACTTTAATTATACCATCTGATCTGTTTTTTAAAAATCTTCAAAATATAAGTCATGACAGAAATGGAGAATATAAGATTCTCATTGATAATGAGCTAAATCTTGTTTTAAAAGGTCGAGGAAATAAAATTGATTGCAGTAATTTCATAAATGCTTGGGATATACTTCTTAAACCATTTGATAAATCAGAACCCAAAAATACGGCTGAAGAGAGCTTACACACGGTTTTACAGGGAAGATTAATAGAAATAGGCAATATCAGAGGTTATCGAACTTATTCCCCTGATATTTCAAAAAAATTTAATAACAGAAATTTATCCGATTATATTTCTTTGAAAAAATGTCCCAAACTTGAATTTTCCAATTATGACGTTTTAAGAAAAGTTGATGTATTATGGTTCAGAGAAAAAGGAAAAAATCTTCTTCCTGAATACGCATTTGAAATTGAATTATCTACTGGAACTTGGTCAGGAGTTGGAAGGTTGGCTACACTTATTGATTATAGTAATGTAAAACTTTATATTATTTCTAATAACTTGAAGAGATATAATCAAGCTATGCATTCATTTTCTGAATATGAAAACAGATATTATCATATTTTAACGGAATATATTGGTGATTTATATTCAGCAGAATTACATCTGAAAGAATTAAGATATAATATAGGATTATAATTAAAAAGATAATAACATTTTTTTGCTATTATAGCAGTTATATGGAATAGCATTATTCTTTTTTATACATTCTTTAAATACGACTTTCGGAACATCCATTTTTGAACCTGTTGCCGAAACATTGGCGACTCTGAATTTTCAATTTGCCCAAAAGCAGTATGCTGCTGGCAATCTTATCAGTGAACATGCCCAATCAGAGATTCAGCATATAATGAACGATCTGACAGTAGGGAAAAATCCAAATAAGGAAGAAGAAATTGAAAGGATACGGAAGGTTTGCAATAAAGGAAAAATGCACAAATTAAAAACTGTAAAAGTGGATCTGTTTGTTCAGGATCATGGTGGAACTGTCCATTTATTTGATTTAAAAACAGCTAAACCGAATATCAGCAATTTTAAAGATTTTAAAAGAACATTGTTAGAATGGGCAGCGATTTTTTTGGCAAAAAATCCAAACACAAAGGTAAAATCATATATCGCTATTCCCTACAATCCATATGAGCCTAAGCCATATGAAAGATGGACACTGAAAGGCATGCTGGATTTAGGCAATGAACTGAAAGTTGCGGAAGAATTTTGGGATTTTCTTGGCAATGAAGGCACTTATTCAGAATTGTTAAATTGTTTTGAAAAAACTGGAATAGAATTAAGACCGGAAATTGATGCTTATTTTTCAAAATTCAAATGAAACACATAACAATTGCTGCATCTGATCAAATTCCGATATGCTCCATAGCAGACAAAGCACTGCCTGAAATTTAAAACATTGCAGATAAGGAGGATTATATGTCTTTCAGCGATTACAAAAATATCTCTCAGGTTCAGAAACGGTTCGGTATCAGATACAAAGAGGAAGATTTTATAGTTGTGCACGAGGATGTGGAACCGTCTCCGGGTTTTGTCGAAGAGTTTGAGTTCAACAGAGAACATATTGATATTTACACTTCTGAGTCGTCGCGTTCCGAGGCAGTCATTTTTCCGCTGCTCAGAGAAGTTTACAAGAAATACTGTTCAGTATATTCATTATGGATACAGAAATCTGTCAGTTATGATGATGATCTCACAGGAACACCTGATTATATAATTTCCTCAAAATCGGAACTTGGCAAAACAGTATTGGAAACTCCTCTGGTTATTGTTGCTGAGGCAAAGAAAAATGATTTTGAGCTGGGTTGGGGTCAGTGCATGGCAGAAATGGTGGCAGCTCAGAAAATCAACAATAACGCGGAGTTTCCTGTATACGGCATCGTGACTGACGGAAAACTTTGGGAATTCGGCAAGCTGGTGAAAAATATATTTATAAAAAATACAGAAGGTTATATAATTCATCATTTGGCAAAATTATTCAGCGCACTGAATTACATATTTCAGTCTTCAATAAGAGATGCCGGAATCAGCGAGCCTGCTTCAAAATGAAACAGGGCTAAGGTGATTTCTGAAAATAAATATCCAATTTCAGTTCACAGGCACAATGCATAAGCTGGAAGCTTATGCTATTTTTCTGGGATATTTTTTTCCGGAAATCACCTATATCGTTTGTAATTTGTAAAAAAGCATTCCGCTATCACTTCACACTGTGGATGAAAAACAACAACTGACAACCCTTTTGAAATATAAAGAACAGACATGAACACAGGCGGATTTTCAGATTTACTGCAGTTTATTATTATGGGTGTGCAGCGGGGCAGTATTTACGCGCTTGCTGCCATGGGATTCAACATCATTTACAATGCCACAGGCATCATCAATTTTGCCCAGGGCGAGTTTGTGGTGCTGGGCGGGCTGATGATGGTGACATTGACCATGAGCCTGAAACTTTCCATTCCCTTTGCCTTTCTGATCACGGTTCTTTTTGTCACGGTCGTGGGCATTCTTATGGAGCGTTTCACCATCAATCCGGTCAAATCTCCCTCTGTGATGCGGCTGATTATCATTACCATTGCCGTATCCATTCTGCTCAAGGGCGCGGCCATGTGCATCTGGGGCAAGGAATCCCATTACATGCGCCATTTTTCCGGAGATGATCCCATTGAATTTCTGGGAGCGACCATTCTGCCCCAGACACTCTGGATCATCGGCATTCTGATCCTGGTGGTCACAGGATTCATCTTTTTTTTCAATTACACCATGACCGGAAAATGTATGCGGGCCTGCGCCATTAACCGGGATGCGGCAAGGCTGGCCGGAATCAGTGACCGGAATATGGTCATGCTCTCCTTTGCCCTGTCCGCAGGTATCGGTGCAGTGGCAGGAATCATCATCACCCCGATCATTCAGATGGATTACGGCAGAGGAATTATGATTGGTCTCAAAGGATTCGGAGCCGCAGTTGTGGGAGGACTGGGAAACAGCATGGGCGCGGTGGTGGCCGGGATTCTGCTGGGCGTAGTTGAAGCCATTGGCGGAGGTTATATCTCTTCACATTATATGGATGCCATCGCGCTGATGATTCTGCTGACCGTGCTTTTTGTCCGTCCCAGCGGCATTTTCGGCAGTTCCGAGGCTGCCCGTCTGAAAGATTTCTGATATGGGAAAGAAAGATTATATCGCACTTTTCATTTTTGCCGTGTTCATTGCCATTGTTCCCCTGATTCTGGACAATGATTATTATACCGGCATTCTGGTTTTTACCGGACTGAACTGTCTGACCTGCATAGGACTGAGTCTGCTCATGGGTTACGCGGGGCAGATATCTATGGGACACGCGGCTTTTTACGGCATGGGAGCCTATACTTCGGCCATACTCACTGTCCAATATGGATGGTCTCCCTGGACTGCCATGCTGACCGGAATTGTTATCGTCATGTTCACTGCTCTGGTGGTGGGCATTCCCTCGCTGCGTCTCAAAGGCCATTATCTGGCAATGGCAACTTTGGGATTTGGTTCCATTGTGCATATTGTGGCTCTGGCTGCAATTGGACTGACAGGCGGCCCCGGCGGCATCAACGGCATTCCCTGTTTTTCAATTATGGGATTTGCCCTTGATACAGATGTGCGTTTTTATTATTTTACATGGACTGTTATGCTTCTGGGACTGTTTCTGGCACTCAATCTGATTCACTCCCGCATTGGAAGGGGACTGCGCGCAATTCACGGCAGCGAGGACGCGGCAGCCGCAGCCGGAGTCAATACCGCTGTATACAAAATTCAGATCTTTGTCATCAGCGCGGTGTATGCGTCTGTGGCAGGCAGTCTGTATGCTTCATATGTGAATTTCATTGAACCTGATCCTTTCAGCGTTATGCACTCTGTTCTGCTGGTGACAATGGTGGCAGTGGGCGGAATGCACAGAATTTGGGGAGCAGTCACAGGTGCGGTGCTTCTTTCTGTTCTGCCGGAAATTCTTGCTTCCTCCGAGGGACTTTTTTCCCTGTTTGGCATTGCATACAAAACCGATTATGATATGCTCATTTACGGAGGAATTCTTCTTTCCATCATGCTTTTTCTGCCTGAAGGACTGCTGGACGGCATTTTCCGGGGACTGCGCATTCTCCGGGGCCTTTTCAAAAGACAGGGAAAGCAGGAGGTTGAGGTCTTATGAGTCAAGCCTTTTTGCAGGTAAAAGATCTGCTCCGGGTGTTCGGCGGAGTGGTGGCAGTCAACAACCTGAATTTTGAAGCAGAAGATGGCAATATCACTTCGGTCATCGGCCCCAACGGCGCGGGAAAAACCACCATGTTCAATCTGATTACCGGATTCACAAAACCCACATCCGGACAGGTTTTTCTCAAAGGCAGGGAAATCAGCGGACTGAAAGTTCACCGCATTGCTGCAATGGGCGTGGCCCGGACTTTTCAGCATGTGCAGATATTTCCGGAAATGAGTGTGCTGGAAAATGTCATGGTGGGACGCCATACCCGTTCCGCAGCAGGTTTGCTGTATTCTTTTCTGCTTCCGCCTTTTTTCCGGAAGGAGGAAAAGAAAATCCGGGAAGATGCAATCCATTGGCTTGCCTTTGCCGGTCTGGAAACTCTGGCGGATCGATCAGCCGGGAGCCTGCCTTTGGGAAATCAGCGGATGCTGGAAATTGCACGGGCTATGGCCGCAGAACCCAGTTTTCTGCTTCTTGACGAACCCGCGTCCGGTCTCAATGCCCGTGAAACCCTTGTCATGGGTTCTCTGATTGGAAAAATCAGGGAAATGGGAATTACCGTGCTGCTGGTGGAGCATGATATGGAACTGGTCATGGATGTATCTGACAAAGTGGTGGTCATCAATTTCGGAACCTGCATTGCACAGGGAACCCCGGCGGAAGTGCAGGTCAACCCGGATGTGATTGCGGCTTATCTGGGAGAGTAATACCGGTTCGCCATTGCTTTTATACAATCCGGGAGGAGTGCAAAAATTGAGCGGAGCGGTTTTTTGCAAAGCAATCCGGAGGAGTGCAAAAATTGATGGTCTCGTAAAAAGTCGGAAAATCAGGTTTTGACAGATATTAACCGGCTGATTTTATTATATCCAAATTTTGGAAAAAGAACTTTTTACGAGTTCATCAAAATTGGGCGGAGCGGTTTTTTGCAAAATCTTAAAATCAATGGAGAATTGGTATAACATGAAAAAAGAAAAAATTGTCAGGTACAGCACTGAGGAACTCAGAAAACTGGAAATGTCAGGCGGTGACAAAACTGACTGGAACCGGGTACGCAGCATGAAAGACAAAGATATTGTTTATGATGAAGATTGTCCTGAAATTACAGAAGATATGTCAGTTGGAATTGGAAAAGGAAAGAAATCATGATACTGAATGCTGTGGTAAACAAAGACGGTACGCTAAACACCAAATTTCCCAAATCCTTATGGGGAAAGAAAGTCATTCTTTCTGTCAGAAAAGAAAAGGAGAGCGGAGCAGACAAAAAGAAAAGCAGGGCAAAATCAAACTGGGATGAAATTTTAAAAGTATTTGAAAAAGCTGATAAACTTGATTTTCCGAGAAAGACGCATGAAGAGATTCTCAGAGAAATAAGAGAATTCAGAGAGACTGAAGAATGAAACTCGCCTATATTGATTCCTGTGTCTGGATAGCCTGTATCGAAGGACTGACCGGTTACAAAACAATTATTAATGACAGGCTGGAAAGACTCAGAAGTGACGGGTTTATATTTTGTGCTTCTGATGCTGTTATTCTTGAAACAATGGCAAAGCCATATAAAGCAGAAAATATCATGCTCATCAATGTATATGAGGAGTTGTTTAAAAAAACAAAAATTTTAAAAATTTTTCCGGATGTCTTCAAAAATGCTTTAAAAGCTGCTCATGCGGAAAATCTGAAAAGTATGGATGCAGTTCATGCTGCCATTGCAATCAGGCATAAATGCAAATACTTTGTTTCAACCGATCCGCATTTTAGAAACCTCAGCAACATTCAATTTTTTTGGATAAATTTGAATGAAACAGAGAAGACGCATAGCAATGAAATGCTTTAACTGCCTGACAAGCATAATCAGATGCGTATGTGTGAACTGAAATTCATATGATTAACTTTGATTATAATAATCCAATTTTATTTTTTCCAAAAACCGGAAACGGAAGATATGACATTTTCCAAATTTATCCAGTGGATACAATCAAACCCTCAGACAAAATGATTTCATTATGCTCCGTCTTGTAAACATCAACACATCTTACGGCCTGATCCGTGTGCTGAAAAATGTCTCCCTTCACGTAAGCAAAGGCGAGATTGTCACGCTTATCGGCGCAAACGGCGCGGGGAAAACCACGACTCTGCGCTCTGTCAGCGGACTGCATCCTGTGCAGGAAGGCCAAATTTTCTTTAAAG
>CAZHPS010000123.1:0-15560 GCA_964534335.1 uncultured Desulfobacterales bacterium | reverse complement strand
ATCATGCACAGATCTTTGGAATTGAACACATAACTGCCACGTTCATCTTCCATGAGCGGATAATACTGGCCGGGACGCTTTTCCTCCATCAGCGCGTAATTAAACCGGCAGGGATGGCAGCACATGCCCCGGTTGCTTTCCCGTTTTGCCATAAAACTGCTCAGCAGACAGCGTCCCGAATAAGAAATGCACATGGCTCCGTGAACAAATGCTTCGATTTCCATGCCGGTTTTTTCCGAAATCTCCCGGATCTCCGCAAGATTCAGTTCCCGTGCCATATTCACCCGCACTGCGCCCATCTCTTTCCAGAACTGTGCAGCACGAAAACTCGTGATATTGGCCTGGGTGCTGATATGAACCGGAATTTGCGGTATGATTTCCTTTGCCTGCAGGAATATGCCCGGATCTGCGATAATGACCGCATCAGGCCGGATTTCTCCCAGACTGTGCAGATATTCCCGGATCGCTCGGTGTTCCCCATTCCGGGGATAAATATTGCAGGCCACATACACTTTCACTTTTTTTTCATGTGCAAATGCAATGGCCTGTTTCATTTCCTCCAATGTAAAATTGCCGGAAAAATTCCGCAGACTGAAATCCTTTCCGGCCAGATACACAGCGTCCGCACCGTAGTGGATCGCTATTTCCAGTTTTTCAAAATTCCCTGCGGGCGCAAGAAGTTCAGGTTTTCGCACTGTGATGCTCATGGATGAAAATTCATCCCTTCCCCGGCAAAACCGTGCCGCTGTGAAAGTTTTTCAAACATCCGGGCCAGTCCTGCTCCCAGATTGAATGCTGTATCCGCACCCAGATTCTCATCTGCGGTTTTGTCAAAAAACACATTGAGATCAGAGTCCAGACCTTCTTCCGGTTTCCAGTAACATATCATAATCGGGACTTTGGGCAAAGGATGCAGCACAACCGATATGTCTGATTCAAACTGTTTTTCCACCTCTTTTCCGCTGAACATATGCACAATGTCATCAAAAAAACCGGTATATATATCAGCCACCTGTTTCATGGCCTCTTCGCAGCGTTTCTGAAAAAGCGGGTATTTTTCCCTTGCGTTTTTCAGTTCCCGGAAAGAACGCCAGTCTCCTGAAACATTCAGTCCTTTGCCGTAAAGAATATAATGGAGCAGGGGAGCTGCGACCCAGAGATTGACATGAATATCAGTGAAAAAATTTCCCTGTGCATCCACAGTGAAATTTTTCCCAAGCACCGGTATTGTCAGTCTTCTGTCCGAATATTGTCCTCCGGTTCTGCGTACGGCTTCGGCCAGATCACAGTTGCGGATTTCTTTTTTCAACTGTTCCAGGTAATCAGTCTGAATATCATCCATTCCGTTTTCCCGTGCAGGCTCTTCGGAAAAACGCGAGATGGTTTCCGCATCCAGTTTTGGACAGTCACGGAGCTTTTTCTGCCCGGTAAAAACAGCACCGGCAAAGGCCAGACAGGTTTTCAGACCGCATTCCCGGCAGTTGGACTGGTCAAGCAGTTTAAATATTTCCATTGCATTTTTGGGCTTTGGCATTAAAAAAATCCTCCTTTGTTCATTTTCTGAAACAGCAGATTCTAACAAATATGAATTTGCACACAGTCAGGAACCTATTATAATTTTCTTTTCCCATGTTTCAACCTTTGGCAGATCAAAAAAAGAACAGGCGCGGGAAACAGGATAAAACAAAATCCATTTTGGGGACAGGTTCAGCCCCGGAGCAGAACCGTAAACCGGAACCTGTTTTAATTTTTTTGACAATATGGAATAATCCTGATAAAAGATTCAGGACAGTAACCGGGTGCAGAATGAATCTTCGGAATCAGCGAAACTGAACCTTTGCCGGAATGGGGCATAAGGGATATAAAAAAAATGCAGATACCTGAAAACCATTGTGAACAGAATCCGGACAGACAGATGCCTCCGCCTTTCCCGGCAGGCTCCCGCGGATCCGGTATCTTCCTGCGATCTGCTGGCCTGTGGACTGCATTTTTCCTGCTTTTGACTGCAATAGGCACAGGAGCATTTTTCATGGGACGGATTTCCGGCCCGGTTTGGCCCCTGTGGGAAAAAACAGATCCTAAAATTACGGAAGAAACAGTTATTGAACGCGTCAGGCAGGTGTCCAAATTCGTGAGTGCGGAATATTTTATGTCCGATGTAATTGAATATGAAAATGAGCAGTTTATTCCATTTTTTGACAAAAAAATGCTGATTATTGCCAAAGCAAGAGTGCTGGCCGGTTTTGATTTTGACAAAGGACTTCGTGTCACTGTGGAGGAAAGGGAAGGGAAAAAACAGGCCGTGCATATCATACTTCCCCGTCCGGAAATCATTTCTGTGGAACCGGAATACCGGTACTATGACATTCAGGGTAGGATTCCGGCTGAAGATCATACCCTGATTCTGGCAAGAGCCAAAGTCACGCTCCGCCAAGCCGCGCTCCGGGCCGGAATTCTGGATAAGGCCAGGGAATCGGTTCAGACACGTCTGCCCTATCTTTTTCCTTCATCGGATGTTTATATAACTTTTTCCAATGAAACAAAGCACAATGAAACGGACAGTCACAACCCTCATTGATCCTGAACTGTGTATCGGCTGCGGTCTGTGCATCCGGGTCTGTCCCTCAGACACAATTTCCATGCAGGAAGGCAAAGCAGTGGTGAGCGGAAAACAATCTCTCAACTGCGGTCACTGCGCGGCTGTATGCCCGGCAGGTGCGGTACGGGTTACGGCATTGGAAAATGAAAGCCTGAAATTTCAGACTTTCAGGCAGGATGAACGCTGGCTGCCTTTTGGAGAATCTGACACAGCCGCGCTGGTGCGGCTGATGCGCTCCCGCCGTTCCTGCCGGAATTATACAGACAGACCGGTGGAAAAAGCCATTCTGGAAGATTTGGTCAGAATTGGCATTACCGCGCCTTCGGGAACCAGCAGCCAGAAATGGACATTCACAATACTGTCTTCCCGTGCGCAGGTGATGGCATTTGCGGAAAAGATCGGGGATTTTTTCCGCAGGCTCAATCACATGGCAGAAAAGAAATGGCTGCGGATTCTGCTGCGGTGCATGGGAAAATCACAGTTGGAAATTTACTGGCGGGAATATTATGAATCTGTGAAAAAAGCCATGTCTGAATACGAAAATTCCAGCAGGGATCGTCTGTTTCACGGCGCAACCGCTGTGATTATCATAGGATCTGAGCCGGGAGCCAGTTGCCCTGCGGAAGATGCGCTGCTGGCTACACAGAATATTCTGCTTGGCGCACATGCTATGGGACTGGGAACCTGCCTGATCGGTTTTGCTGTGGAAGCCATGAAACAGGACAGAAAAATTGCAGGGTTTGCAGGCATTCCGGCAGGAGAAAAGATTTATTCTGTGATTGCTTTGGGATATCCGGATGAATCATATCAGAGACTGACAGGCCGGAAGGAAGCCCTTATCCGGTATGCGGCAGACCATTAAGGGTTTGTAACAAAATAACCTGTACAATTTTCTGCCCGAAAAAACCATTAGGGTTTGGAACAACTTATTTTGTTACAAATCCTAAGAATTATTCCGGAAAAATCCGGAAGGAGGAAAATTACATGGATCAGAATAAGAACAACGGCAGAAGTTTTCTGACCATTCCCCTGTCTGAACGGGGAATGCCGGTTTTCGGTGTGTATTTTATTGCCATCATCGGCCTGCTTTATATGCTGAATCCGGGCGGGGGCATCATTGAACTGATCCCCGACAATATTCCATTTATCGGAAATCTGGATGAAGGCGGCGCGACCCTGGCCCTGTGGTACGGTCTTCTGGAATTTTTTGAAGGCCGGAGAAAAAAGGGCTGATGGCATTGGGAAAAGAACGGAATCTGTTTTGGGGGCAGGGCAAAGATCCATAATGTACAAAAAAAACCGGTTTTTTTGGAAAAATCCGATTTTTGCAGCGCACAGATTCAAGACTGACAGAGTATTGGAAATTATCGGAAATAAGACAGAACAGATTTATGAACCCCGGCACTGACCGGAAGTCTGTGCTGCTTTTTTATTTCCGGTAATGTCTGCTGTATAAACTGATTGTCGGATAAACAACTGATTGGAGGTAAGGTATGAAAGCAATGAAAAAGGTGTTTGCACTGAGTGTTCTGTCTGTTTTTCTGTTTGGGGTGTCTGTATTTGCCGCGGACAAAGGGAATTTTTCCACTGCACCAAAAGCAAATGAGGGGAAAAAATGGCGGATCGGATATTATCAGGGAGGCGATTATATTGATTATCAGACAAATATCATCGCCATAGTGGACGCGCTGACCGGTCTGAAGTGGATTCAAAAGACAGAGATTCCGAAACAGGAAGGTATTCAGACAAAGGATCTCTGGAACTGGCTGGCAGCAAATATCAAAAGTGACTATATTGAATTTGCTGCGGATGGGCATTACAGTGCGAACTGGGATAAGGAACTCCGGACAAAAATGTCTGAGGAGGTTATTGCACGTCTGGGAACGAAAAAGGATATTGACCTGATCATTGCGGCCGGAACATGGGCCGGGCAGGACCTTTCCCAGGGACTTGCTGCGGACAGATACAAAACGCCGACAATGGTGGTGTCCACATCCGATCCCATAGGTGCAAAGATTATCAAAAGTGTTGAGGATTCAGGCAATGAATGGCTTCATGCACGGGTGTCTCCCCTGCGTTATGCCCGGCAGATTCAGCTTTTTCATGAGATTACAAAATTCAAAACCCTGGGTGTGGCGTATGAGAACAGCGATGCAGGCAGAAGTTACGCTGCTATGGATACAGTGGAAAAAGCCGCGAAGGAAAACGGATTTCAAATCGTCTCCTGTTATACCCAAAGTGATGTTCCGGATGAAAACATCGCGATAAACAGCGTGAAACAGTGTTTTGAGGAACTGGGGAAAAAAAAGGTTGATGCCATTTATGTCTCCATGCAGAGAGGTGTGAGTGCCAAAAGCATACCGGAACTGGCCCAGATTGCCATTTCCAATAAAATTCCAACCTTTTCACAGTCCGGTTCAGATTCGGTCAAATCCGGATTTCTTATGAGTCTTGCAATGGCCGCAGGGTTCAAGGCATCCGGAACTTTTTATGCTGAAACCATGACGAAAATATTCAACGGCGCAAAACCCGGTCAACTGGATCAGGTGCTTGAAGCTCCCCAGAAAATCGCCATCAATGAAAAGACCGCTGAACTGATTCAGTTTGAGATGCCTATGGAATTCATTGAAGTGGTTGACGAGGTGTACAGGGAAATAACCCTGCCTGAAAAATAGTGCATAATCAGTCCTTTATGCTAAGGTGATTTCCAGAAAAGAATATCCCGCCAAAGCAGCATAAGCTGCCAGCCTGTGCCTGTGAACTGAACCGGGATATTTATTTTCAGAAATCACCTTACTGTTTTTTTTCAATCTCATTTTATGCCTTCCACAATGGAAATTTCCTCTTCTGTCAGGCCGTACAGTTCATACACCATTTCATCTGTTCTGCGTTCCAATGCGCTTGTATCTGCTTTGGGATTTGCCTGTTTTTCTTTCATAATCTGGTCAACAATAGTGATAAAAGGCTGCTGTGCTTTTTGTGAAATTTGCAAAACAGGCACTTTTTCAAAAAATACTTTTCGCAATTCTCTGCCCTTTTCACCCAATGCAGGAAAACTGTCCTGAAATACTGCTTTAAACAAACCTGAATTTAAAAATGCTGTCAAATATTTCAATGAATTGCCTGTTATAATGAATGATTTGTCATTTGAAAAAAATCCCTTTGTATCATAGGAAAAAGTAAAATCTGCTGTTATAATTGGATAAACAATTTTCTCTTTTTCAAACTCAGGATAATAATCACAGGCTCTTAATTCATACCATTTTTTCTGCTTATGTTTTGCTTCCCAAACCTGCCCAAGTTTTTCTTTGAATTTCAGCAGATATTCATAAACAGAATGATATTTTTTTATATCAATTCCTGTATAAGCATAAATCAGATAAAATCCTTTATGATCAAAATTCCATTTGTTTATATCTTTCCCCCTCAAAAGCGGTTTCAGTATTTCAGAAGATTTTTTATCAGTCTGCATTAATTGATTTTTCAAATTTTCATCAATAACAAAAACCTCATTTAAACCTGTTGTAATTCCCCGATAAATCTTCACATCCCAATCTTTTAGCGGTTTGCCTTTTGCCTCAATTTTTCCTTTTAATGCCTGTATTTCAGAACTGCCAAACGTAAAGCAGTTGGCAGTCAAAGCAGACTGGGGTATTTTGTCTGAACCCTGATTTGCCTGATCAAAGGATTGACAGGATTTTTCCTCAATCATGCCAATCCCTAAATTCTGTGAATCATGGTTCAGACAGTTGCCAAATTTTATCAAATGCCCGGATGCTGCTTTCTCTTTTCTGAATATCAGAATATTGGTATCCACTGTTGCATCAAACAAGTGTTTACCGCCAAAATCAACAATTTCAAGCAGACTTGCATTGTCCAGAAAGAATTTTCTTATATTTTCCCCGTATTTTGCACGCATCCATTTGTTGGATGTGATAAATGCCAGTATACCTTTATGGTTTAAGAAATTATATCCTGCTTCAAAAAAATAGGTGTAAATATCTGAAGTTACTTTGTAAACATGATAAGTCTTTTTCAGGAACGGCTTCAAATCCCTGATTTTTTCCTGTCTGATATACGGCGGATTGCCAATCACAATATCAAACCCGTCTTTTATGCCAAACATCCATTCCGGATCAAACCATCCGCAGGATTCGCCGGAAAAGGGATTCCACGCGGCAAGTCTCAGTGTTTCGGAATCTTTGATTTCTTTCCATTCCAGCAGACGCTCTGTCATTCTTTTCTGCACCTGTGCAAATTCCCTTTTCACGGCCTCTTTTTCATCCTCATGACTTGAAAAATAGGCTGTGTGCAGTTCTTTGAGTCTTTCAATTTCATTCTGTGATTCAAAAAATCCCATATTCCCTTTTGGCAGTCCAATCAGTGCATTGGCGCAGACAAATTTGAACTCCAAATTCGGCATAGGCAGAATGCCCCGGTTTTCATCATCACTGTCAGAAACCTTTTCATCCACAACCAGAGACAGAAAAAACCTCAGTTTTGCAATTTCGGCTGCAATCGGCTGAATGTCAATCCCGTAAATGCTGTTTCGGATAACTCCCAGTTTTCTTGTGTAATTCCAAAGTTCCTTTTCTCCTTCCAGCTTTTTTCTCATCATTTCACGCGCCGGAGGATCAGGAATGTTTGCAAGCAGTTTTTTCAGCCATTTCCGGGAATCAGTATCGGTTTTCTGCAGAACCAGAATCATCTTCTGCAGAATTCCCATGGGAAACGCACCGGAACCGCACGCGGGATCAAGGATTTTCAACTGTTCCAGAGCATCAGTCACCCTGTCTTTTTCCGCTTCTGTCAAATCTGTCTCCGCTTCATGCCATGACAGCAGCCGGGCAATTCTGTCTTCCCCAATTCCTGTTTTGCCCACAAGAATCTGTCTGAGGCTTTCATCTGTCATGTATTCCACTATGGCTCTTGGCGTATAATAACTTCCTGTTGATTTTCTTGCTGTTTCCCCGGTTTCCGGATTGATTTCCGCGAGCAGGTTTTCAAAAATTCTTCCCAGCATTTCCGGGTCAATGGAAATTTCCGTTTCAGCAGGCGTGTTTTCCTCTATGGTGAAATGATAATGTTCAAAGATGCCAAGCAGTTCCGCAAACCATTCATCCGGTATTTTCAGGGTGTTCACATGCACAGAAATGCCCATTTCATTCACCTGATAAAAATCATGGCGATGGGGTTCAAAAAGCCCGCCGTTGAGAAAGGGAATCAGATTCCAGTCTTCTTTCTGCAAATCAGGCAGCCGATCTTTCCTTTTCCGGTTCAAAGCCCCAAAAAACAGAGGTTCAAGAACACAGTGATAATATCCCAAAGCATGGTTTTCTCCCACAGATTTTTTGGAAAGAATCATTTCTGAAATCAAAGGAATATCCCCATGAGATCTTTTCTTTTTCAGGAATTGACAGAACAGCAGTCTGCCGATGAGGCGCACGGCAAATTCTTTTTTCACTGTGTCATCAGGATTGCCGGGCAGTTGAAGCAGTCCTTTTTCTGTGATTTTTTTTGCCCCGCTTCCGCGCTCACCCCCGACAAGTTTTGTGAACGCGGCTGCAACCGCAAGATAAAAATTTTTGTTTAAAACAGAGGTATCAAGGGTTTTCTGCCACGCGTTATGCAGTTCCACAAAATTGCTGAACCTGTGAACCTGTTTCAGTTGCCCAAAAGACAGATCAAAAAGAATTTCCACATGTGCATGGTGCGGATCTGCAATGGAAATGTCTTTGATAAGCGTCACTTTTTCCAGCACATCTTTGGATTCATCCCTTTTGTGAAGTCTGCGGCTGATCATGGAAAATGTCAGATGTTCACCGTGTCTGAATATCATCATCACCGGCATGGGGAAAACTTTGCTGATTTCACGGGTTATCTGCGCCAGCGCAGTGCGGGAGTACGCGGGTTTTGCCAGTTCAACAGCAAAAAACAGATATGCCTCAATAATGGTGTTATCCACTTTTTTTTTGTCAAAAAAATTTTTTGCATCAGAGACTTCCTCTTTGCTCAACTGAAACAGCAGATCAATGCTTTTCCATTCTTTTACAAGGGCTTTGTCCCCATTGAAACGGCTGTCCGTGTTCAGAAATGACTCTTTGAAACAGGCAAAGGTCTTTTCCTCAAAGGGATTCTGCCTTTGGGTATTGTAACCCAGGGTTGAAAAAAGAGAAATGGCATTTTCGCTTATGTTTCCCTCTGCAAATGCCCTGACAGCCTTTTGTATGGCTGATTTTGTCTCTGTACTGTTCATTGCTTTTAGCCTTTGTCTTGTCAAATCTGAATTTTGATAAGCTGTTTCCAAGTTTAAGGTGATTTCCAGAAAAGAATATCCCGGGTTTCAGGATGCCAATAGACCTCTTGCAAAAGTGGGAATTGCTCCATTGATTTTATTGGATAAAAATTGACTTTGGAAAGAGGTCTAATGTTTTTCTTAAAATCTATAGCAATGCGTATGCTCATGTCAGATTCCTGTAATGCGGTTTCGCAGCCGTTTGGGAGCCGCAGCCGCAGCAATGCCTTTGTAGGCCAGATAATGCGCGCGGTTCACACCGTCAGGAAGTTCAATGGGAATGCCCTCAATGTTCCGGGTTCTGAAAAAGGGATACTGCTGTGGAAAATCAGGCCGGGTGCAGCCGAAGCAGGGCACGCCCACCCGTGTTTTGGAGGATCTCCGGTTCCACAGCATCTTGTTGCATGGGCCGTACACCAAAGGGCCGTGACATCCCAGATAGAAAAAAAGACAGCCCTTTTCCCCGAATTTTTTCTCCTCCACCCGGTATTCATGGTATTCATTCCGGGTGCATCCCTGATGAACCATAGTGTCATACCATTCCAGGGGTTCATTGTATCTGCCCAGTTCCAGGGAAATGCCGTCAATCAAAGCAGAAATCGCGCCGGTAATGATGCCCCCGTGACATGGGCAGCCAGGAAGATTGATAACCTTCATTCCGCTGCGGGTTCTGAAATTTTCCCCCAGGAATCCGCCTGAATCCCATTTGTGAAACTGCAGTCCTGTGGCCTCAATGCCGCTGTCTGCTCCCATGCCCCCGAAACTCGCGCATGTTCCCACTGCCAGCACATATCCGGCCTGCCTGACCAGTGATGCCAGCAAATCTTTTTTTGGCTTTCCCGACACTGTGTCAAACATGCCGGTTCCGCCCGGCCCGCGAATGACAGAGCCCTCAATGCAGAGAATGTCCAGCCGTTCCTTTCCTGAGATAAGATCTTCCTGCAACCGGTGCTGTTCCCGTATGCTTTTGGCAGACAGGGAGGGATGCCAGAGAAGATCAATATTATAATTATCAAAAAAATCAAACGGAACCATATGTTCTGCATTGAACATGGCCCAGGTATCCCCGCCGCAGGCCCCGCACTGCAGCCAGTACAGTTTTACCTGCCCTTTAAGACCGGAATCAGGATGTTTCATTGCAGATTCAGGAAGAGGTGCACTGCTTTGGGGTTCATGCGGAGGATGCTGATCTCCGGTTTTTCCATATTTTGCGGATTCACAGCCGGGCGGATAGATGACAAAAAGATGGCTGCACTGGGGACATCTTACCTTTGCCCCTTTGGATGGGACGCGGGCATCTGCAATTTCCACGGAAAAATTGCACTCTCTGCACACGATTTTCATAATACTGTTCCTTCACCAATGGTTTGATTACTGTATGGTTTCAAACCTGTCCGGCTTTCTTCCTGTGTTTGAGCAAAGGCCCGAACACATCTGCTGCAAGGCTCTGAAAATCCCGGTTCAGTGCTTTTTCCGGGGATTCACAGTGACAGAAGCACTGCCGGAAATAAGAATTATCCGCTTCTCCCCGCTTAAACTGCCCGTTGCCAATCCATTCCCCCCGTGCTTTGAAAACAGCTTTTTCCACAGAATCGTCTTTGGCAATGGTCTCGGCATATACCAGAGCCGAATTGGGAAAGAATTTCACCGGATTTTGCAGCCCATTCCAATAAATGTGCATGAGCTTTTCCAGAATTTCCAGTCCATTGTCCGGCATATCATATTCCCATACCGCATCTTTTCCGGCCAGCACAGTGGGAATGCCTGCGGTGTGTGCACAGTTGAGAGCAAGATGTTGAATCCATGCAGTAAGGTAATCACATGCCTTTATATCTGCATAACGGTAACGGATCATTGCATGGGGAAAAAGATTGCTGATTTTTCCTGTCAGGCGGAAACCGTTCACCTTCAGATCCAGTTCCCGGTACTGGGGTTTGCCGGAATTGATAAAGGGACTGATTTTTTTTATAAATGCCTCTGTGCTGCGGCAGATTTCCTCATATCTGCATTTTCCGACCGCACCGTGGGGCAGTTCCCCCAGGCTTTTCCGCAAAGGGAAAAGGATTCTGGGATTGAGTCCGGCAAGGCATTTTCCCACCAGTTTTTCACCGAGCCAGTATTTGTCCAGTTTATTGAGATCAAAGGGTTCTTTTTCCTCAATGGCCGAGCCGTTTTCCTCCAGAGCCAC
The DNA here is from genome assembly GCA_964534335.1 of uncultured Desulfobacterales bacterium. GTDB lineage: Bacteria > Desulfobacterota > Desulfobacteria > Desulfobacterales > Desulfococcaceae > JAABRU01. The sequence goes on along the minus strand of CAZHPS010000123.1, from coordinate 4,478 downwards.
GCCGATACGGTTTTTCAGAAGAAATTTTGCCGGGTTTCTGTAAAAAGAGCAGAGCCTGTCCAAAGCAATATTTTTCCAGTCTTCTCCCGGAAAGGACAGACTGCCTGATATAAAAGCCGGTTTCGGGGATCGGGCTTTGCACAGTTGCCGGGCAATACAGCAGTTTTCCTCTGAATAACTGAAAATACGCGGATCCTCTTTTTTTCCCTCTTCCCGGAAACAGGCCGGGCTGAATGCCTGCAGCCGGTGCTGTGTAATGATATGCTCTTTAAGAATGTCCCTGTCTTTTCCCGGCAGATCAAATCCCTGACTGATATAATCCGTAAGTTCACTGACCAGCACAGACGGGGGAATAATGCTGTTGTCCCGGAAACTCTGGCCCACATAACTGATATACAGCTTTTCCCGTGCAGAAAGAATGGATTCCAGAAACAGATACCGGTCGTCATTGCGCCGTGACCGGTCTCCGGGCTGTGGTTTCTTTGTCATGAGATCAAAACCGGGGCGTATTGTACGGCGTGGATAATCGCCTGAATTAATTCCCATCAGACAGATTATTTTAAAAGGAATGCTCCGCATGGGCAGCATGGCGCAGAAGGTTACACCTCCGGTGATGAAACCGAAAGCAAACTGGTCCTGCTGCAACTTCTGTCTGAGATGGGAGCGGATGACACGGATATCGGTTTTACCGTCAAACCCGGACAGTGTTTCCATTTCTCCCAGACCGGACAGAATAGTGCGGAGATTCTGAATCTCATTTTCCGTATCCTCATCTCCGTGAAAAAACTGATCCGGAACAGCTTTGAGAGTCTCTGCCCATGCAGACAGGGAGCGGGGACCGGAAAGCCGCTTTGCAAAGGAAAAGAGCCGGTTTGTGAATTCAGCAAGACGGCCCAGGATAAGGGTCTGGTTTCCTTCCACAGGATCATAGGGCAGAATGTCTTTGAAGAGTTTTTCCTCCCTCCCGCGCATGGCATAGCCCAGAAACAGGCGGTTTAGCCCTGCTTCCCATGTGTTTTCCCCAAAATCAGGCAGTTTCATCCGTCTGCGGGTTCGTCCGTCAATGCCCCAGCGGATTCGGGTGTCTTTAATCCATGTGCGGACATGCTCCAGGTCTGGTTCAGACAGATCAAATTTTTTCCGCACAGGCTGGGATTCCAGAATGGACAGAACCTGTGCTGCACTGAATCTGCCGTCTGTGATTCCCAGTATTTGGAGAAAGGTATCAACAACACTGCTTTCCATTCGTATGCCCCGGTCTGCAATGCTGAAAGGAATTCGCCGGGGATGATTCGGAGGCAAATCAAAGACAGCCTGAATAAAGGGCGCGTATTTTTCAATATCCGGCGTCATAACCAGAATATCCGAGGGCCGGAGTTCTGAATTATGATGAAACATATCCAGCAGATGATCCTGCAGCACCTCGGTTTCCCGCATGGGACTGTGGCAGGAATGAACAGATACGGATGTGTCAGCCGGATCAATGATTTTTTTCTCCGCCTCTTCCGAAGGCCGTTCCCTGCGGAAGAGAATATCAGACTGAATACAGGAAAGCAGGGTTTCCTGTTCAGGATCGTCAAAGATTTCTTCTGAATCAGTGCTGAACTGCTGAATCATATCAAAGAAATCACGGCCTGAGATGCCCATTGAGGAAAGAAAGGGGTTTTCCGGGCCAAAATGCAGTTCTTCCTCGCGCAGCCCTTTTTTTGCGGCATTCCGTACAATTTTTCTGCGTTCCCGTCCGGACGTGACATCCCCCCAGTATTCAGCGCAGGGATTCATGAAAAAAAGATTGACTTCCCGGTAGTTGGACAGGAGATTAAAGAGTTCCATATGAAACGGGGGCAGTGTGGAAATGCCGAAAACTGAGACCCGTTCCGGCAGATTCTGTGCAAGTCCGGGATTTTTTTCCAAAGCAGCGGCAAAGGCACGGGCCAGCGCGGGGCGGTGTTCTGTCTCATTTCCTGCGGACAGTTTTCTCCACAGAAACGACTGCCATCCATCTTTTTTTCCGCCCTGTTCCCAGTCAAATATCCATTCCTGCCGGAAAAGAAGATAATGGTCATACACATCTGCCAACTGCGCTGCAAACTGGTAATGTTTCAGTCCGGGCTTTCCGTTTCCCAGATAATTTCTCAGTTCCGCAGATTCCGGCTCCGCAATGCAGGAAGGCAGCAGTTTCATGATTTTCCATGTCATAATATCGGGATCAAATGGAGATTTTTCAGGTTTGCCGACCAGTACTTTCCGGAACACATTCCCGTAAATAAAGGCATTGGGAAAGGGAAAGGAGATATTGGCACAGATGCCGTGACTTGCGGCCAGACGCATGGACAGCCAGCGTTCCATGCCTTTGCTCTGCACCACAATGATTTCCTTTGCCAGCGGAGAGGAAAGAGGTTTTTCCAGCACCTTCGCCAGGATTTCAGCAAGGCTCTCCATCCGGTTGCCTGTAAAAAGTCTGAACTGTTTCATCTGCATATTTAAATTATTTGTCTGAAAAACCCTCAGATTTTTCAAAATTCTGAGGGTTTCAGTATGAAAATCGTTCTCTATTTTTTGTACCAGTTGCCGCTGTCATCCTGCAGCCATTCACCCGGGCCTGCCACTTCACTGCGTATCTGCAGTGAGCGGCGTTTTCCCACCAGATCGGGCGTGGTGTTCTGCTGCGCTGCAATGGCTTCATACACCTTTGCCCGATCCGCATTTTCCGCACTGATTACATCGGCCTTTTCCTGGGGACCCCGGAATTCCAGAAATCCATTATTGTTCTCCCCAACAACCCCTTTTGCTTTAAGAGTATTGATCACAGGCACACGGGATTTCATCCGCTCTTTGATGTCCTGCGCAAAGACCGGGATATGAAACATGATTCCTATAATAAAACAGATAACTGTGCAGAAAGCAATCCTTTTTTTCATAATGTCCTCCTTATCCTATTCTTTGGTTTCTTTGGTCTTGTCAATATCACCGAAGAAATCATCCAAAGCCTTGTCCACCCGGACATTGACATTGACGTTGATGGTCATTTCCATTGGTTTGACTTCCACCACATGCTCAGTTTTAATCGGTTCCACCTGCACTCTGTGCTGTGTGCAGGCCATTCCCGTAAAAACGAGCAATGCCGCAGTTACATTTATGATCCTTTTTCCTGTCATGATTTTCTCCTTAATTTGTGTTTTGAAACCTGAGAAATCCGAAAAAACGGCAGATAATCAGCCTGCTCAGCGTTCCCACATCTTCTGCTTCTGTTTCCTGCGCATTTTTTTGTCTTTTTCCCGCTCCATTTCCTTTTTCCGCCTCTTCTGCTGCATCTGCCTTCTTTCTTCCGGGTCAATATATTCAATGATAAAACTGCCCGGAGTTTTGGGTTTGGCGACTTCTTCCGGTACATTCTTTTTCTTTCCGGTCTCTTCTTTCACTTTGGGCAGGGGCGGAGCAGTGAAACATCCGGGGGGAATGAAACCCGCAAGAAAAACGCGTTCTCCAAAAGACTGAAACGCAACGCCCATTGTCTGAGCCTGCACAATCTGCACCGTAAGCATGACCGGAGACGGATCAAATCGCCTGCCCATGCGTTTTGCCATTTCCATGTCCGGAGCAAGGATTACATGCGGCAGACCTCCCATCGGAAAAATGCCTTTGTCCGGCACATGGGGATGTGCTTTTTGGCGGATGCAGGTATAGAGCAGCTTGGGAAGATCCGCAGCCGGTTTGATTTGGGGAAGATGTTCCCTGTTCACAGCACGAATCCGGTCTTCAAGGATTTCCACAGGAGGGTTAGGAATGGTGATAAGGATTTCATCAATATTGGCGCGGCGCACATGCCGCCATCCATCCTCCTCATTCAGTGCTTTTAACAGGTCTTTGATTTTGCAGTATCCCTGAGCATCTGTAACCAGACCGAATTCATCAGGTCTGCGACCCAGTGCATACGGCAGAAACTTTGCCAGTTCTTTTGCTGATTTTTGTGTCATTGTCTTAACATCTAATTGTTATATTTCTGTATTCCCATTCGCATGGTAGTGATTCAAACTTAAATTTTTCTGCGGAGAATTAAGATTTAATTTACATTCTGAAGATTTTTTATTATGAATACCGAATTATATCTCTTTTTGAACATCAGTTTCAAATTCTGAATTTTTGCAGTAAGGGGCAGACAGGGTGAACTTATTGACACCATTCCTTTTTTTATCTTTTAAAGCATATAACTGAGCCGGATAAGGGTTATTATACTGCAGAGAGAGTTCAATTTCCTTATCTATTTTATAAGATTTTGTCAATATTATTTTTTTTGCCTGTTCTTAAACCGGTTTGAAATATGGCAATGATCCAAATTATAATGTTTCAACTTTGGTTTTTGGGGCATGATTTTTGCAGTGCAGTCAGGACGGAAAACTTACGGGATTTGATTTGTTTTTTAGGATACGGTTTTTTATAATAATATCATCCCTTACGGGATTTTTTTAACCCCGGAA
>CAZHPS010000122.1:0-15594 GCA_964534335.1 uncultured Desulfobacterales bacterium | reverse complement strand
AGGGAGATTATCCGAAGTGAAGAATATCTTTGCAGACACAAATGCCTGGATTGCGCTCAATTACCATCGGGATCAGTGGCATCAGAAGGCTGTGACTCTTCATCAGAGCCTTTTAAAGCAGGGATACCGGTATATTACCACCAATTTTGTATTGGATGAAACATTTACAGGACTTCTGCAGAAGGTTTCTCATGATCGCATCACAGAATTCGGAGACCGTATCAGAAATTCCCGCGTGGTTGACGTCATTCACATTGATCGGCTTTTTGAAGATAAGGCGTGGGAGATATTTTCAGCATATTCGGACAAATTATTTTCTTTCACTGACTGCACTTCCTTTGCAGTTATGAGGGAATACAAAATAAAAGCAGCTTTTACAAATGATCATCATTTCGAACAGATCGGATATACGATTTTGCTGGTGTAGTTCCTAGTTTGGTTGAAGCGACAGCGGAATCCACCACAACCGGGCAAAGGTGAGTTCCGCTCCGCTGCATTCACCCTGCAAAACTGTGAGGTTTCATCTCGTTCCCACGCCGGTCATTGAGCTTGCCGAAATGTGCGTGGGAATACAGACCGGACGCTCTGCGTCATATGCAGCACAGGCCGGGTTGGTGAAAGCGTAAACCATTTATGTTGTAAATCTTGATGGATATATTTTTCTGATTCCTTTTGTTGAGGATGAAAATACAATTTTTCTCAAAACCATAATTCCAAGTTATAACCTGTAAAACGGAGAACAAAATGAAACGGATAAAAATAGCTGTTTTGCTGAAATCAGAATCCCCGATTGATGAAGTGCTTGTCAAAGGATGGGTGAGAACCCGGCGGGATTCAAAAACCTTTTCCTTTATTGAACTCAATGACGGTTCCTGCCTGAAAAATGTGCAGGTGATTGCGGATCAGTCTCTGCCAAACTATGAGGAAGTGAAAAAACTTTCCACCGGTTCAGCAGCGGCTGTTTGCGGAAAACTGGCCGCATCCGAAGGCAGCGGCCAGAAATGGGAAATTCAGGCCCGGAATGTGGAAATCATCAGTTTTGCGCCTGAAACCTATCCTTTGCAGAAAAAACGTCACACTGATGAATTTCTCAGAAGTATAGCCCATCTGCGTCCCAGAACAAACAAATACGGAGCGGCTTTCCGCATCCGCTCGGAACTGGCATGGGCCATTCACAAATTTTTCAGGGAAAAAGGATTTTATTATATCCAAACGCCCATTATCACAGGATCAGACTGTGAAGGCGCAGGGGAAATGTTTCATGTGACATCACTGGATTTGGAAAACCTGCCCCGGAAAGAGGGAAAAACCGATTACAGTGCAGATTTTTTTGGCAAAGAGGCCAGTCTCACGGTATCAGGTCAGTTGTCGGCTGAGATGTTTGCCCTTTCTTTGGGAGATGTTTATACATTCGGCCCCACTTTCCGTGCGGAAAATTCCAATACCAGCAGGCACGCGGCAGAATTCTGGATGCTGGAGCCGGAAATGGCATTCTGTGATCTCAAGGGCAATATGGAACTGGCCGAGGATCTGATTCGGTATCTTACGCAGCATGTGCTTGATAACTGTGCAGAAGATGTGGAACTCTTTGCCAAATTTGTGGACAAAGACCTGATGAAAACGCTGGAAAGCATTCTAAAAGGGGAATTTGTCCGGCTGCCTTATACCGAAGCAGTTGAGATTCTCAACTCATGCGGAAAGAAATTTGAATTTACCATTGCATACGGAAAAGACCTGCAATCTGAGCATGAACGGTATATCACAGAAGAGCATTTTGGAAAACCTGTGATTCTGTACAATTATCCAAAGCAGATCAAGCCTTTTTACATGCGGGTCAATGATGACGGAAAGACCGTGGCTGCAATGGATGTGCTGGTTCCGGGCATTGGCGAAATCATCGGGGGCAGTCAGCGCGAGGAAAGGCTGGAAGTTCTGGAAGCCCGTATGGAAGAAATGAATCTGAAAAAAGAGGATTACTGGTGGTATCTGGATTCCCGGATATACGGCAGTGTTCCCCACAGCGGTTTTGGTCTGGGATTTGAGCGGTTAATTATGCTTATGACAGGCATACGCAACATCCGGGATGTAATTCCTTTTCCCCGGACTCCGGGCAGCATTGAGTTTTGACCATTTTCATATACCATTACTCAGAAGATTTGATGGTACAGCCACGAATTGCACGAATGACACGAATTATGGTTTGTGCATTCGTGCAGATTCGTGTTATTCGTGGCTGTTATACATTTTTATAAACTCTGCTGAGGCAGGCTTCTGAATGCGGTATTTTACAAGTGAAATGTTTCAGGTAATGGTATAAAATTTCCGGCATGGATTCTTTTACGGATAATAGGTCAAATCGGCTGATAATGTCATCCCTTCCGGGATTATAATTTGTTTTTCAATTTTTTTTCTATAATAATGTCAATCCTTTTGGATTTTTTACTGACCTCTGAGTCAGTGGCAGATCAACGGATTTGACCCACTGCCGAATTGTCCCTGGCGGAGCGGAGAGTTTGAGATGACAGAATTTGATTTTGGCAGGGCACGGGAATTTTTGAGAAACAAATATAAAAAACAGGAGGAAAAACATCAGAAACTGTTTGAACAGGCATGGCAGGATTTTAACCGGATTGCTGCAATGATTATTGAGAAATATCAGCCACAAAGGATTTATCAGTGGGGTTCACTGCTCAATCCGCGCCATTTTTCCGAAATTTCCGATATTGACATTGCTGTGGAAGGAACATATGATCCTGAAAAATTTTTTCAAATGCTCGGAGATGCAGACAGTCTGACAGATTTTCCTCTTGATCTGGTGGAAATTGACAAAATTGATCCCATTCATGCGGAAAGTATCAGAAAAAAAGGAAGGCTGGTGTATGAACGGAAATGAAAAAACAGCGGAACTGATTGGGGAAATTCATAAAACTTTTGCAATCATGCAGAAAATTCACTCTTTTTATCAGGAATTCAAACAAAATGACTGGATACTTCTGGGCAAAAGACAATCCTCTGCGATTGTAATTGCAGAAATAATAACGGATTTTTACACCTGCATTGAGACTCTTTTTGTAAGAATATCCCATTTTTTTGAAAACTCCCTGAAACCGGACAAATGGCATTCGGATTTGCTGCATAAAATGACAATAGAAATTCAGGGCGTAAGGAAAGCGGTCATTTCGGATCAGACGCATTCCCTTTTGCTGGAGCTCATGAAATTCAGACATTTCAGACGTTATTATTTTGAATTTGATTATGACTGGGACAAACTGGAATTTCTTGAGAAAAAATATCATCAGGCAAGAGGGCTTCTGTACCAGGATCTGAAAGCATTTGAAAACTTTCTGATCCGGATGTCTGAACAGGACTGAACAGTTTTGCCGGATGCGGCAGCGTGCACGAAAAATACAAATTCAGCATGGATCCGAAAAATTTTTCATCTGCTGATTATCCGATTCCGTTTTCTTTTAAAAAAAAGGAGAAACAATATGGCACTGCCACAGGAAATAACCGTTCTTTCTGCACAGGAATATCTGGAAATGGAAGAACATGCGGAATACAAAAGCGAGTATTATCATGGCGAACTGTTTGCCATGTCCGGAGCTTCCCACCGTCATAATCTGATAAGCGGAAACATATTTGGCAGTCTGTATCATTTTCTGCGTGATTCTGACTGCTTTGTTTACGGCAGTGACATGAAGATCGAAGTGGACAAAGCCCGGCATTATACGTATCCGGATCTCAGCATTGTGTGCGGAGATGTCAGATTTGCCGCAAACCGGGATGATACAGTCACCAATCCGGTGGTGATTGTGGAAATTCTGTCCGAATCCACCAGGGATTATGACAGAGGCTCCAAATTCACTGCATACCGGAACATATCCTCTTTGAAAGATTATCTTCTGGTGGATCAGTATTCCTGTCATGTTGAATATTTTTTCAAAGATGAAAAAGGCAGGTGGGGACTTGAGGAATATCGCAGTGAGGATGACTGTTTCATCATCAAATCCGTGAATGCGGAAATTTCCATGAAGCAGATTTACCACAGGGTGAAATTTCTCTGATCTGCAAAACGGAAGAGAAATTTTTTTTGAAACAAAAGGAGAAGCAATATGGCACTGCCACAGGAAATAACCTTTCTTGCTGCCGATGAATATCTGGAAATGGAAGAACATGCACAATACAAAAGCGAGTATTATCACGGCGAATTGTTTGCCATGTCCGGTGCATCGTTCAATCATAATCTGATAGCGGCAAACATGTTTATGGCTTTGGGAGCTTCTTTGGGAAGATCAGACTGCTTTGTTCTTGGCAGTGACATGAAGATTGAAGTGGACAAAGCCCTGCATTATACGTATCCGGATCTCAGCATTGTGTGCGGAGATGTCAGATTTGCTGCTAACCGCAATGATACGATAAGCAATCCGGTTGTGATTGCGGAAATTCTGTCCAAATCCACAAAGGATTATGACAGAGGCTCCAAATTCACTGCATACCGGAACATATCCTCTTTGAAAGATTATATTCTGGTGGATCAGTACAGTCCTCATGTTGAATATTTTTTCAAAGATGAAAAAGGCAGGTGGTCACTGGAGGAATATTACGGTGCGGATGACTGTTTCATCATCAAATCTGTGAATGCGGAAATCTCCATGAAACAGATTTACCACAGGGTGAAGTTTTCCAATGAATTGTAAAAACAGGGATAACTGTCTGATATAGCATCAGGCAGCCAAATGACGCATAAAATTTTTATTCAACAAAATGGCAGTGGATCAAATCCCTTGACAGTCTTTATTTAACCGCAGAGTTACGCAGAGTTTGCACAGAGCGGCACAGAGTTTCTATGCGGACAAAGATGCTGATGAACAGATTTGATCTGCTGTCCCAAAAAAATTAAGGACAAACACCATGTACAGAGTTATGATCCGGGACAATATGTCCCCGATAGCAAAGGAAATTCTGGAAGCCACAGGAAAGATTGAAGTGGTGGTGGACAATGACAAAAACACAAATGATCCAAAAGTGCTGGCCGGTCTGATTGGCGAATTTGACGGTCTGGCTGTGCGGAGCGGAACCAAAGTCACAGCAGAAGTGCTGGAAAAAGCCGGAAAACTCAAGGTCATAGGACGGGCGGGCATTGGTGTGGACAATATTGATCAGGAAACAGCCACCCGTCAGGGTATTGTGGTCATGAACGCGCCCGGCGGCAATACTGTCACCACAGCAGAGCATACGCTTTCCATGATGATGTCCCTGGCCCGGAATATTCCGCAGGCAACGGCATCGCTCCGCGCGGGAAAATGGGAAAAGAAAAAACTCAGCGGTGTGGAAATCTGCGGAAAAACGCTGGGCATTGTGGGGCTGGGGCATATCGGCAGAATTGTTGCGGATCGCGCACTTGGACTGAAAATGAAGGTTGTTGCATCTGATCCCTTTGTCAGTGAAGAGGCCGTGAAAAAACTCGGTGTCCGGCTTGTGAGTTTTGAGGAACTTCTGGGTATTTCGGATTTCATTACCCTGCATGTGCCAAAACTCAAAGAAACAGCAGGTATGATCAATGCTGCAACCCTGTCAAAAATGAAACCCGGTGTCCGGCTCATCAACTGCTCCAGAGGGGAAGTGGTGAATATCGATGATCTGTATCAGGCTTTATGCGCGGGGCATGTGGCCGGAGCCGCGCTGGATGTGTTTCCTGTGGAACCGCCTGATCCGGCTTTGGCTTTGCTGCAGCATCCCAATATCATTTTCACGCCCCATCTGGGCGCAAGCACGGGAGAGGCACAGATCAATGTTGCCCGGATGATTGCAGAGCAGATGTCTTCCTATCTGCTGAACGGCGTTATCAGCAATGCCGTGAATTTCCCCTCTGTTTCCATGGAGGAAATGGAAAGGCTGCGTCCGCATCTGACCCTTGCGGAAAAAATGGGTTCCATGATGGGGCAGTTGGTGCGTTCGGTTCACGATATTACCATCAGTTACGGGGGAGAAGTTTCCACACTTTCCACCCGTCCTGTGACCCATGCCATGCTCAAGGGACTGCTGAGCGTTTATACAGACAAACCCATCAATTATGTGAATGCCCGTGCCATGGCAAAGGAAAAAGGCATAGGACTGAAAGAAACTGTGGAACCGTCCGAGGATTTTTCCACTCTGATCAAACTGAAACTGGAAAACAGCACAGAAAGCCCCCATGAAATATGGGGAACCATTTATGAAAAGAAAAATCCCCGCCTGATCCGGGTGGGAAATGTTTTTCTGGATGCCATACCCGAAGGTTATATGATTGTTATTGAAAATATTGACAAACCCGGTGTGATCGGACATATCGGCACCACTTTGGGACGCAATCATATCAATATCGGCAGATTCCAGTTGGGAAGGCGGGATGACAGGGCTGTGTGCATTGTCAATATTGACACCCCGGCTGATGAACGGGTTCTTGATGAAATCCGTTCTCTTCCCATTCTTCTGTCTGTCCGGCAGGTGCATCTGGGCTGAGCAGACAAAAATTCCTCTTGCGTATATGCGGATTGTGGATTATTGTAGGACTTACCCTGTTGAGATCATAACCTGCTGATTTATTTAGAGGTGGATTGTGCGTTGCACAAATTTTATTTCTGTAAAACAATATGGTTATAAGCCAACCGTGTAAATCGTTTATTGATAAACAGGAAAATCTTTTTTCACCGGTTATCCGGAAAATCTTATTCATAAAGGAGGATGCAGTCAATGGGAGGCAGAATTGTCAAATTTATTATTATAGGTCTGGTATGCTACGGCATTTATTTTGTTATGGGACACCATATTATTTATTTTGGAGGGAAGGATGTTGCCTTTCTGAAAAAACCGAAACTGGATTTCACACTTTCAAATGTATTTAAAAGTTATCCCAATGCCAAGGAAGTTCATTATATTGGGCTTGAGAATATTCTTAAAGAAAAAGATCTCCGGGATGCGGGTATCGGCCAGGAACTTGTGAAAAGAGAACTGGTCACAGAAGAAGCTCTGCAGGCTGCGGAAGAAAAGGTTGATTCCGAAGAATAAATTTCGGACTGTGAACTTTCATAAAAAGCAGAACAGGCTTCCGGACTGTTACATTTATGAACAATCTGGAAGCTTGTTCTACTTTAAGTGAAGCCTGTTCTGCTTCATTTCCAGGGATGCGCTTTTATGTCATGGAAACGGAAAATTGCATACGGCGCAGTGCTGTGCCTTTTCCTGATGCTCTGCATATGCGCATCCCTGTGGTTTTCCATCCCCGTGATCCTGAACTCGGAGCGGGTTTTGCAATATGCCAGAAATGCGGGGCTGGAAGGTTTTTCATGGAATGTCTGCCGGATCGGTCTGAGCAGTGCCAAAATCGGAAATATGAAAATCGGAACAGGTGAAGAAAAGGCACTGGTTCTGACATTCATGGAAATGGACTATTCCCTTACCGGACTCCGGGACGGTCATATTCCCGAAGTCCGGATCAGCGGACTGGAATTCAACTGCGGCATCAAAGACGGACATTTTTTTCTCCAAAACTTTGATCTCCCATCTTTTCTGCGGCGATTTTCATCAGCAGAAGAAAAATCCTCATCTCCGGTAATTCCCCCTGTTTCCATCGGCAAACTGGAAATCCGAAACGCACTGATCTGTTTTGCATGGGAAAAGGAAACATACCGGATTCCGCTGGAACTGGTTTTTCATCTTGGAAACAGGGGAAAAATGGATGGAACTCTCACCCTTTTTCCCGGTTCACAGGAAATCCAAACCCGTTTTGATTATGATTTTCACACCCGCGATATTCAGCTTGCAGTGGAAGCCAATTCGCTCCGTACCGGCCGGTTTTCTGATTTGATTCACCGTGTCCCCGGACTTTCCCTGTCCGGCCAACTGGATTTGCAGGCCGATGCCAGAATGCAGACCAAACCTTTTAATCTGTCTTATGCCTGTGTTTCAGGGCAGTTCCGCACCAGGGCAGGCCATTACGGAAATGCAGTACTCGCTCCTTTCCGGCCGGAACATCAGCCTTTTTCTTTTGAGGTGCAAACTGCGGACGGAACAAAATGGGACATATCAGGTTCCGGGCTGTCGCTGATTTCGCCTTTTCCCTTTACCCTTTCCCATATTGACGGAATTTTGGATTTGTCCGGCAATGGAATGGAAATACAGGGAAATATCCATATGGAAATCCCAAAAACAGAGAATACTTTCCCCAGAATAAAAGAGCCTTTGCTTTCCAAAGGAAACTTTTCTGTACTGTCCGGCAAAGAGGGAAACTGGGAATGTTCCTATGCCGCTTTTCCCAATCCAAACCCGTCTTTGGTATGCAATATTCAGACAGGAGAAAAAACTGCTTTTGTTTTCAGACAGCCGGAACTGGAATTTTCCGCAAAAGGACAGACCGGAACAGGATTGTTTGCATACGATATGAAAATACCGCAGATCCGGATTGAGCAGGAAACCCTCAGATTTGAACTTCCGCTTCTGCAGGCCAAAGGCAATGGGAAATTTGGGAAATCATCAGAAATGACAGCAGATTTCCGTATTCCGGAGATAAAACTGAAGGCTGGCAAAACAGGTATCACTGCAAAAGATGTTTCTTTTTCCGCAAAAGCTTTGAACCTGCAAAGCAGCGCGTTTCATATGGATGGGCAAATAAAATTGTCTGAAGGCAGTGTGCATGAGGAAAATTCCAAAACACAGGCAGACGGCATACGAATTTCTTTTCCGTTTCAATGGCCCTGGAAAAATTCAGAGAAAAAAGGGGAAATCCATATCAGGAGTGTAAAATGCGATACATACAGCCTGGGCGGTTTAAGCGGATTTGTCCGTCAGGATGCAGAAGGAGTGAATTTCGGGGGAAAATTCAAAGGCACAGTTCTGCCGGGACTTGGTGCTGATATAAGCGGAAAATACGCTTTTTTTTCTGCAAATCCTGTAACAGAAATTTCCCTCACTTCCCGGCATCAAATCAAATCTCCATTGGATTTGGGAAAATTTCACAAATCCGCCAAAGGTATACAGATCAGAGGGCAGCTTGATCTCAAAGCAGGCATGATTTCAGACAAAAACGGTCTTGATTGTCAGGCAGATGCCGCATTCACAAAAGGAATAATGCAAATAGGCAAAGAAGGGCCGGTTCTGGACGGCATTGATCTGCGCCTTTCCCTGCCTGATGCAATCAATCTGCGCAGCGCACCGGGCCAGCAGATGAAATTTGATTCTCTCCGCATGGGAAATATCCTGCTGAACAAGGGGGATATGCGTTTTCAGATGGAATCGGCAAAATCTTTTCTGCTGGAAAAAGCACAGTTTGAGTGGTGCACCGGCCGGCTCAATGCACAGTCCCTGCGCATTATACCCGGAGCTGATGATTATGATCTGATTCTCTACTGTGATCGGCTTAATCTGGCAAAGGTGCTGGAGCAGTTGGGCGCGGCAAAGGCAGAAGGGAATGGAACGGTAAACGGCCGGATTCCCATACGTTTTGCCAAAGGGGAACTGATATTTGATGACGGTTTTCTCTATTCCACGCCCGGAGACGGCGGAACCATTCATTTAAAACCGTCAGAAATTGTTATGTCCAGCATTCCCAAAGACACTCCCCAGTCCGGTCAGCTTGATCTGGCTGCCGAAGCCCTGAAAGATTATGAATACCAGTGGGTGAAAATGCGGCTCGCCAGTGAAGGAGAGGATCTGATGATGCGTATCAGTTTTGACGGCAAACCTCTCAATCCCCTTCCTTTTTTGTACAAAGAGGAACTAGGGGGATTTGTCCGCGTGGAATCCGGGGGCCGGCTGTCGAGATTTCAGGGAATCCGTCTGAATGTGAATCTGGCTCTGCCTCTGAACAAGATTTTGCGGTACAGGGGGGCCTGGGATAAATATAAATAACCGGGAATGGGAAATCTTGTTTTTTTGAGAATCCGGAAAAATTTATAAGTAAGGTTCCATAAATTTTCGGGCATAAAATTTTCAGAAAAACCGGATTTTCCGGAAAAATCCGTTTTTTTGAATACACGAAAATTTTTGTTTGCCTACTTATTTGTTATGAAAAATTTATCCTGTCCAAATACACATGGAAACTCTGGCATTGGCTTTCCGCTGTTTTGTTTACCTGCGGATTTTTTTTAAAATGCCTGCCCCCAAAAACCGGAGTGTTTTATAAGACTGTACAATATGAAACTCAATTCTGTCATAAACCGTTACCTGTTCATGGAAATGCTTTATCCATTTTTGATTAATGTCCTGTTTTTCCTGTTTGTTTTTCTTCTAACGGAAATTCTGGAGATTACCAATATGGTCGTCAACTATAATATCGGACTGTCCCGGATTTTTTGGCTTCTGATCTATACCATGCCCTATTTTCTCGTATTTGTCATCCCAATGTCCGTCATGATGTCTGTTCTGCTTACCTTTCTGCGCATGTCCTCTGACAATGAAATCATTGCGCTCAAATCCGGGGGGATAAGCATATACCAGCTCCTGCCTGCGGTACTGACCTTCTGTCTGTTCGGATATCTGCTGACCGGATTCATGATCATTCACGGGCTGCCCTGGGGACGGACATCGGTAAAACAACTCACTGTGGATATTGCCAAATCCGGCATTGACATCGGGCTGAAAGAGCGCACCTTCAACAGCAGTTTTCAGGGCATTATGCTGTACGTGAACAAAATCGATCTGAAAACCAGAGACCTGATTGATGTTTTCATTCAGGATGAACGCAGGGGGGATGCTGCGATCACAGTGATTGCACCCAGAGCCAGAATGTCTTCTGAACCGGAAAAACTGTTTTTTCAGCTCCGTCTGTTCAACGGTACAATCAACCATGCAAATTTGGAAAAACGATCCGTAAACACTGTCCGTTTTGACACCTATGATCTGACCCTTGATCTGCGGAATGCAGCATCAGGCATCAGGGAAGGGCAGAAAAGTGAGAAAGAAATGAAACTGGAGGAACTGCGGAAAAGCATTCAGGAAAATTCCGGCACAAAAAACAGCAGATATTACCGGGCTTTGCTCGAATTTCACAAAAAATTTTCCATTCCCTTTGCCTGTTTTGCTCTGGGCATTCTTGCCGTGCCCTTGGGAATACAGAGCAAAACCGCGCGCAAATCCTTTGGACTGGGACTGGGGCTTTTTCTCTTTCTTTTTTATTATCTTCTCCTGTCTGCGGGAATGGTGTTTGGGGAAACCGGAAAATATCCTCCCCTTATCGGCATGTGGATGCCCAATATCGTGACCGGGGGCATTGGCATATTTCTTTTTGTCCGCACTGTAAAGGGATATCCGGCATATATTGACATGATTCCGTTTTTGCTGAAAAAACATGGGAAATTAAATCAGAAAAAAATTTGAGTCAGCATGACCGCATGGCGCACATTCAAAGGGAAATTTCTGTTTTTCCGATCTGCTGCGCCATATTACCCGCAGCCAGGCTTCCTTCCCGGATTTCCCTGATCCTGACCTGAACAATGCGGTTTTTCAGTTCATCATCTCCCCCAAAAACAACAGAAAGATACTGGGAACTGATTCCTTTCAGACATCCGGATGCAGTATCCCGCGAGTTTTCTGCAAGCACTTCCACAGTTTTACCGATAAAACTTTCATAAAAAATCCTTTTCTTTTCCTTTCCCAGTTCACGCATCTGCGCACATCTTTTTTTGACAGCAGCGGAAGGGATCTGATCGGAAAAATCTGCTGCGGCTGTTCCCTTCCGGATGGAAAAGGGAAACACATGCAGATAGGACAGAGGCAGTTCCCTCACCAACTGAAAAGTATTTTCAAAAGCCTCATCATTTTCACCCGGAAATCCGATAAGGGTATCCGCGCCAATGGCTGCGTCCGGCAAAGTGTCCCGGATAAACAGAATCAGTTGTCTGAAATCATCCCGTGTATAAGGCCGTCCCATTTTCCTGAGTATGCCATCATCCCCGCTTTGGAGAGGAATATGAAAATGTCTGCAGAAACGCTCTGATCCGGCAATAAGCCGGATCATTTCCCGTGTCAGTTCATGGGGTTCAATGGAACTGATCCGCACCCGATCCATCAAAGCCAGATCCTCAATGCGGCAAAGCAGTTCATACAGGCTGGATTTTGGCATCAGATCATGACCGTAGCACCCCACATGAATGCCGGAAAGCACAAGCTCCCGGAATCCGGCCTGTGCAAGTTTGCGGATACTGCTGAGCACATCCTCTGCAGGCATACTGCGGCTCCGGCCCCTGGCATATGGAACAATGCAGTAGGAGCAGAAGGCATTGCACCCGTCCTGTATTTTCAGAACAGGCCGTGTCCGATCTCCGAAACCTGTAAGGGGAAACTGCCCGAAATGCTGGTCCTGTCTCACGTCACTGAGAATGGTCAAAGGGGAGGCAGGTTTTTTCTGCACCAAAGACAGCGCACGTTCCGGAATCTCATGTTTATGACCATGACCGATAATATAAGAGACTCCGCTGATTTTCTTCAATGCCTCAGGTTCGGTCTGGGCATAGCATCCGGTCACGGCAATGCAGGCGCGGGGATGCGAGCGGATCATCTGCCGCACGGTCTGACGGGACTGCATGGCAGCCCGCTGTGTCACTGTGCAGGTGTTGACAATGCACAAATCCGCGTTTTCCTCCTCTGACACGGGAAGCCATCCCGCCGCATCCAAAGATCGGGCAATGGCCTCGGATTCACACTGATTTACCTTGCAACCAAGCGTTATTATATGATATTTGTATGGCATGGCAAATGCTGTCCGCCTCCTTTTGTGCATCTTTTATGGCAAAAAAGACAGATATTAAATAATTTTTCTTGAAATTTCAATAAGATTTATTATATAATATCATATGATACTGAATTTTGTCAAAATCAACAGGGAGCAAGGCGTATGATCAGAAAAGTTGTCTCAGGCGCGCGGGAGGGAGTGGAACGTGCAGCTTTGGATGCTGCCCGCAATCTGTATCTGGGATTCGGCGGCTGGATACCGCAGGCATGGGGATTGGAAAACAGTGAACTGGTAAAAACCTACCGCCTGAATACAATAAATTCGGACAGTCCTGTGCAGGCGGCAGAGCAGAATATTCTGGAATCAGACGGTGTTCTGATAATCACAATGGGAGAGCCCGCAGAAAACGCAACCATAGGCCGGCATCTGGCAGAACGCCATAATCTGCCGTTTTTGTATATTGATATGGAGCGTCTCCCCGCGTTTGAGGCTGCAAAGCGCATTGAGGCATGGATAGCTGAGTACAGCATTGAGGTTCTTTGCGTAACCGGTTCCGGTGATATGCCGCATACAGATGTCCATAAAATCACAGGCGATATTCTGGAAGTGGTTTTCCAGTTGCATCTGATTGATCCCCATCGCTATGAAAATGACAGGGCATATCCCGCCGGTGACACGGAAAGACGCCTGGAGGAATTTATCCGGATTCCCCGTACTGTAAAAGAGGCGGTGGATTATCTGGTGTTAAAACTCAATTTTCAGGATCGGACACGTATTGCCAATATGCAGGAAAAACGGCTTTGGGAACTGGTTTCCTCCCTGGAAGACATTATCCATGATGAATTCCGGCTTTGGGGGGCCAATGAACCGCTGCTCAGAGATTGCCGATCCCTGGCGGAAACAGATGATGATGAGCCTGAAGAGGTAATTACCCGTGCGCTGTGGCACCGGCTGCGGAAATCCGACAATGTGCTGCGCGTTGTGAAATAAGGTGCAGGAACCGGCCTGAATATGAATGGCATTATCCTTTGTTTAACCCGCTTATGTTAGGTGATTTCCGGAAAAGAATATCCCAAAAAAGCAGAATAAGCTTCCGGCCTGTGCATGTAAACTGAAATGGAATATTTATTTTCAGAAATCACCTTATGTCTTTGCGTCTTCGTGGCAGAAAACCGCCGGAGCGGAAAAGTTTTTTTGCTGAAATATTTTTCAGATTTTATAAGTAGGCAACCATAAATTTTCAGGTATAAAAGTAGCATAAGCTTCCAGCTTGTACATGACCAATTTAGTTTTTATATTATCAAAATCACTGTGTCGGATTACGCTTACGCTAATCCGACCTACTGTAATTATACTCGTTAAGGTTTAATTTCAGCATTTTCAAAGGTCTGAAAATTCAATGTTAATAAAGAATGAATCTCATTTTTGTATTTACCCATTGTATCCTCTGTACATTGATCAATTGCGTTAGTAAAATCTTGAAATTCCTTATAATAAGTGCTGTACAGGACTTTTTTCTTAATAAATTTCCATAATCTCTCAATCAGGTTAAAATTTGGAGAATAGGCTGGTAGAAAGATTAATGTTATTCCCAGGGATTCAGCATACGTTTTAACAAAATTGTTATTTTGGTATCTGGCATTATCCATTATCATATAAATTGGTAAATCCACATATTGAGCTTTGAGTTTATCCATCAGGGCACAGATTGAGTGAGAGTTAATATAGGTGAAATTTGTAAATGTTGTAATTTCTTTGGTGATGGCATTAAGGGCACCTAACACGTTATACCGTTTTCGTCCGGCAGAAGCCCTGATGCAGAGAACCGTCAGACAATACAAAAAACCTGAAAAAGGTTTCAGAACAAAATGAGCCGCATCCACAAAAAACAGATGAATTTCATTGTTTTTTGCTCTTTCAATCAACGGGTCAGGTTTTTCTGTCTTAAATTCTTCCTGTTTCTCAACATCCAGTTTATCTGGAATTTGTTTGACTTTCAGCCTTTTGAAGCCCATTTGATTCAAAAAGCAGCGAACCTGAGGTATAATAAGTCAATGCCGGTAATCTCTTTGATTCGGGCTTTGGCTTACTTATAAGTCCCAACAGGATTTTGTTCAGGAGACGCTTTTATTTCATCCTTATAAACGTGAAGTTTACTGGGTTGACCTTTATAATTCAGAGTTTTTAAGGCTTCAATTCCTCCTTCCTGGTAAAGTTTCAGATGAGCAGTTACCGTTTGAGGAGAAATTCCAATAATTTTAGCGATCTCTTTATGGGAGTAACCCTGAGATTTTAAGTAAACAACATGACAGCGACATCGAATCCCGGAAAATGGATTAATATCTTTTTCCTTTTTCAATTCAAATATTTCGTTTTCTGTAAATGATATTTGTATCATAATGCCTCCCAAGTTTTGAGAATATAGTCGGAGACATTATAACTGATGTTACGCCGTTGATTTTTCTATTGCTATTTCTTATTTATTTTCTGTTGCTATTTTTTGTTTATATTGATATAATAGACCTCTTTCAAAACTGAGGTTTGCATCCTTGATTTTATTGAATTAAAATTGACTTTTGCAAGAGAAGAGGTCTAATGTTTCCATGAAAAAAGAACTTCTTGAATTATACAGCGATTATCTTTTAAGTTCGTTCGGTTATACAACCGCAACCGGGCTTTCCGATCTGTTGGATAATCAGATCGGTCATGACAAAATCACTGATTTTTTGGCAAAATCAGACTTTGATTCCAAATATTTATGGCTGCTGGTCAAAGAAACTGTCCGCTCAGTCGAATCCGATGACGGTGTTCTTATATTTGATGACACAGTCGAAGAAAAACAGTGGACAGATGAAAATGAAATCATCACATGGCATCATGATCACAGC
>CAZHPS010000121.1:0-15666 GCA_964534335.1 uncultured Desulfobacterales bacterium | reverse complement strand
CCTGCCCCTCTCAAGAGGGGAATATATAAAATTCAACGTGGTCGTGTACTACTACATAACCAATTTAGATTTTATGGTATCAATTCCCCTCTTGAGAGGGGGCAGGGGGTGTGTTTGGGTGTTTGCAGTTCCGGACACACCCCCTGCCCCTCTCAAGAGGGGAATATATAAAATTCAACGTGGTCGTGTACTACTATATAACCAATTTATTTTTTGTATTATCAAGATCACCGTGCCGGATTACGCTGACGCTAATCCGACCTACAGGTATAACTGTCAAGTTCTGTGGATAAAATTTGAAAAATGCCGCCATGACGGGGCTAAACGAATATGTAATACCAAACCGCCATTGATTCTATACAATAAAATCATATTTTTCTGTCTGATTACAATGTATTATTTTTTTCAAAAGCACATTTTCAACGGTGATTTGGTATAAATTATTATATTTTCTGCAAACATGATGCCCTGGGCCAGAATATCCTTTAACCCACCTTACGCAACCTCATCATACCAGTGAAAGCCGGTATTCAGAACTGTAAGAAAAACTCTTACGCAAAAATCAGAATTCTTCTAATTTACTTACTTCCTTTGATGAACTATATTCCCCCTCAATGAAAGCCGGATCGTTTCAGACATCGGTTCAGTTGTTTTAATTTTCTGAAAAACAGTTTTTATAACCTTACCTGTGTTTCCGCAGGAAAGGGCATAGTTTCCATAAAACAGGCGTTGGTTTGGGAGAAAGGAGGTAAGAAAAGGCATCACACAATGTTTCACAAAGAGTCTGTTTTTTTGTTTTCATTTTATCTGTCATATCCAAACATTCACATCCAAAAGGAGAAAAAAATGAGCACAATGTCACGTTTCACCACCTTAACACTTTGTTTTGCACTTGTCGCAGCCCTGTGTCTGGCAGTACCCGGAACCGGTATGGCCGAACCCATCATCATCAAATTCAGTCATGTGGTTGCGGTTGACACCCCCAAGGGGCAGGCAGCCGAGTATTTCAAGAAACTGGCAGAAGAGCGCACCAAGGGATCCGTCAAGGTTGAGGTGTATCCCAACAGCCAGCTTTACAAAGACAAGGAAGAAATGGAAGCCCTGCAGATGGGTTCTGTGCATATGCTGGCCCCGTCCCTTGCCAAGTTTGCCCCTCTGGGAATCAAAGAATTTGAACTTTTTGATCTTCCCTTTATTTTTGACGGGTATGAGCAACTGCACAAAATCACCGAAGGCCCGGTCGGCAAAAAACTGCTGGACAAACTGCAGCCCAAGGGGATTCTGGGTCTGGCTTACTGGGACAATGGTTTCAAGGTTATGAGCGCAAACACCCCCCTGAAAACGCCCGCAGACTGCAAAGGTCTGAAGATGCGGATTCAGTCTTCCAAAATCCTTGATGCCCAGATGCGCGCTCTCAAGTCCATTCCCCAAGTTCTGGCCTTTTCCGAGGTTTACCAGGCCCTGCAGACCGGCGTTGTGGATGGCACGGAAAATCCGCCTTCCAATCTGTACACCCAGAAAATGCACGAAGTTCAGAAATATGTCACCCGTACCGATCACGGTTATCTGGGATATGCGGTTATCGTGAACAAAAAATTCTGGGAAGGTCTGCCTGCGGATATCCGCACCCAACTGGAAAGCGCAATGGCTGACTCCACCAAATTTGCCAATGACATTGCCAAGCAGAAGAATGAAGAGGATCTGGCTTCTGTAAAGGCATCCGGCAAATCGGAAATCATTACGCTCACTCCGGAAGAAAGAAAAGCATGGAAAGATGCCATGATAAGTGTCCATACGAGCATGGAAAGCCGCATCGGTAAGGATATGATCCAGGAAGTGTATCAGGCAACCGGTTTCACGAAGTAGAAAAAACCTTATTTCAGAATCCTTTAAAAAAATGCCGGTGTACAGATGTGCATCGGCATTTTTATCCCAACCTCCCTGATTCAGAAAAACTTTTATGGAGATGCAAAAGATATGTTAAAATTTCTTGATCATCTGGAAGAATGGCTGGTTGCCACGCTGATCGCTGCGGCAACTGTGGTCATTTTTTTGTCGGTCATTCACCGTTACGCAAGCGGGTGGCCGATTCCCGGAGTGCAGGACTGGCTGCTCACCATCAATATGAGCTGGGCGCAGGAACTGTGCATTTATATGTTCGTATGGATGGCAAAATTCGGGGCCGCGTATGGCGTGCGCACCGGAATCCATGTCGGAGTGGATGTTTTTATCAACAGCCTCAATGACAAACTCCGTTCCAAATTCGTCATCATCGGACTGAGCGGGGGCGCACTTTTCACCGGAATCATCGGAACCATCGGAACCCGCTTTGTATGGGAAGTGGGTCTGCGCTATGCAGTGGCCTCCACCTTTGGTTTTGAATGGCATGATCTCACGGAAGGCCCGACTTCCCCGGATCTGGAATGGCCGGTCTGGATTTTCTATTCCGCAATCCCTTTGGGTTCGTATCTGATGTGCTTCCGTTTCCTGCAGGTGATTGTAAGCTTCATCCGTACCGGTGAGCTGCCGCATCACGATGCCGGGCATGTGGATGGCCTTGACAGTGATGCCCCTGTGATCATCAATGAAGAATCCCTGGTTCCTGCGGGCGTAAAAGGAGACAAATCATGAGCGGACTGATTATTTTCGGACTTCTGACTGTGCTGATGCTGACCGGTATGCCCATCTCCATCGCGCTCGGTCTGACAGTTCTCACCTTTCTCTTTACCATGACCCAGGTTCCCATTGAGTCGGTGGCAATGAAACTGTTCACCGGAATTGAAAAATTTGAGATCATGGCCGTTCCCTTCTTTATTCTGGCAGGCAATTTTCTCACCCACGGCGGCGTTGCAAAACGGATGATCAATTTTGCCACTGCTATGGTCGGTCACTGGCGCGGGGGGCTTGCCATTGCCGGAGTTCTGGCCTGTGCTCTGTTTGCAGCGGTTTCCGGTTCCAGCCCGGCCACAGTTGTGGCTATCGGTTCCATTCTTCTCCCTGCAATGGTGCGGCAGGGATACCCGAAGCAGTTCGGGGTCGGCGTTATCGGCACGGCAGGCAGCCTGGGAATGCTGATTCCGCCGTCCATTGTCATGGTCATTTATGCGGTTTCCACCAATGCCTCCATCGGCAAACTGTTCATTGCCGGTGTTATTCCGGGCATACTCCTGGCATCCCTGCTGATGGGCGTGACCTGGGTTGTGGCAAAAAAACGCGATTATCCCTGTCTTCCCAAATCCAGTTGGGGCACAAGGCTGCGCACCTTCCGTGAGAGCTTCTGGGGACTGTTCCTGATTATTGTGGTTATCGGCGGTATCTACTCCGGCATGTTCACGGCTACCGAAGCTGCTGCCATGAGCGCGGTGTATGCGTTTATTGTGGCTGTTTTTGTCTATAAGGATATGACCTTCAAGGATGTGCCAAAAACCCTGCTGGCCTCGGCCAATATGTCTGCCATGATCCTGTATATCATCACCAATGCCGTGCTTTTCTCCTTTCTGCTGACTTCAGAGCAGATTCCCCAGCAGTTGAGTGACTGGATTACGCATATGGGATTGGGAAAGGTGGGATTTCTGGTCATGGTCAACCTGCTGCTCCTGGCCGCAGGCAATTTTATGGAGCCTTCATCCATTCTGCTGATTACCGCGCCTCTGCTTTACCCTATGGCCATGAATCTTGGGATTGATGAAATCCATCTGGGGGTTCTGATGACCGTAAACATGGAAATCGGCATGGTTACGCCGCCTGTGGGTCTTAACCTTTATGTGGCTTCCGGTATTTCGCACCTGGGCCTGACCGAAACCACCAAAGCCTGTGCGCCCTGGATTCTGGTCATGATGCTCTATCTGCTTCTGATCACCTACGTGCCTGCCATTTCCCTGTGGCTGCCGAATCTGCTGTTTAAATGATTAAGGTCACGTAGGTCGGGTTAGTTAAGGTCGGGTTAGGACGCTGGCCGTAACCCGACATCCGGATTCTGTCGGATTACGCTTACGCTAATCCGACCTACGTGCTGTTCTCAAGAGGGAATTTGATACGGATTCATTTCAAAAAGGAGAAAAGATAATATGATTCTTCCCAAGATTCAAATCAAAAAGATACTCTATGCCACTGACCTGTCGGAAAGTGCCCGCCATGCGCTTGCCTATGCGGTCAGCCTTGCCAACCTTTACGGTGTGGGAATCACCATTCTTCATGTTCTGGAGGAAAATCCGGGAATTGATGCGGCTGTCCGGGCCAATGTCAGCGCAGAGCAATGGGCTGAGATCAAAAAGGAAAGAGAGGACAGTGCCAGAAATGCCATCATTGCGAAGCAGCATGAGGATGATCCGAAAATGAAGGAAATCCTGAAAAAGTTTTACCACAATGTTTCGGACAATCTGGAAAACCAGTCTTTTGTGCTGGATGAGATGGTGGTCAAACGGGGCTATCCTGTGGATATGATCATTGAAACTGCGGAAAACAGAAACTGTGATCTCATTGTCATGGGAACCCAGGGGCATGGCGGACTCGCACAGATGATTATCGGAAGCACCGCACAGAAAGTCATGAAACGCTCCAAAATACCGGTTCTGGTGGTCCGGCTGCCAGTGGCTGAGGGGAATTAAGCGGAGCAGATTCATCTCGTTCCCACGCTTCCGCGTGGGAATGCAGATTGGACGTTTCACGTCCCGTCTGTGCATATCCTCCGGTCACGGAACGCAAAGCGTCCGGTCTGCATTCCCACGCAAAGCGTGGGAACGAGGGGTGGTAATACACGAAAATTTTTGTTTGGTTTACTTACAGCGAATCACATGAACAGCCTGCCGATTTATCGGCAGGCTATTTTTTAAGGGAAAAAACAATGTGCAGAACCTCATGCTGCCGCCCCTTTTTTTTCTGCTTTGTCCTGATTACAGGGATATGTTTACTGACTTCTGTAAACGGTGAGGCCAAAACAAAACTGCTGTTTTCCGGCGGCCCTGAGGGCGGCACATTTCAGTATTTTTCCCGCGCGATTTCCGCATGCGTTTCCCAAAATACAAAGGATTTGGAAATCTCCAATATGACTTCACCGGGTTCTGTTGAGAATCTGCGCCGGGTCAATTCCGGAGACGCGGGTTTTGGCATCGTGTATTCTTCTGACCTGTATCTTGGACGCAACGGCAAACTGACAAATGATAACCAAAAATATGATAATACCTATGCCATTGCCTATCTTTGCGGCGCGCCTGCCCAACTGGTAGTGCCGGAGGGAAGCGGTATCATAAAAGCCAAAGATCTGGTGGGAAAACGAATAGTAGTCGGCCTGGCAGGTTCGGGCGCGGCTGCTTCGGCACAGCGGTATCTGAGCTGTCTGGGCATATGGAATCAGGTGAAAGTGGAATATATCGCTTACAGTCAGGCCGCAGCCGCTATCGGTGAAAAACGCATTGATGCCATGTGGATTCTGGCCGCTTATCCCAATTCCTCTGTCATACAGGCAGCGGCCGGAAATAAAATAGATTTGCTCAATTTGGCTGAGGAAGGAAAGGAAGCCGGATTTTTCAGGGAATTTCCCTTTTACACCGAAGTGGTGATTCCCCCAGGCACATACACGGGTGTGGATGAGGATGTGCAGGTTTTTCAGGATGCCACAGTATGGATCGCGGGAAAGCATGTCAGCCCTGAGATTGTGCAGAACGCGCTTAAAGCCGTTTATTCTCCACAGGGACTGGCCTGTATGATGAATATGACCTCTTCGGCCGGTTCCATGAATGCAAAGCACGGGCTGCTGGGTATTGTAACTCCGATGCACAAAGGTGCGGCCCGATTCTGGACAGAGTCCGGAATGATCCTCACACCTGAGCAGAATGGAGAATAGTTTTTTTGTATAATGATATATTTTTCCATAATGTGTCAAAAAAATTGGACAGATCAGCTTCTTTGTGTTAGGGGAAAACAGAGAACATGTTCAGCCGATCAGGTCAGACGGTCTGTGAACAGAAAAAATGATGAATTTTACAGATACAGCACGCAGGAGAAACAATGACGGATTTTCATACATTCATGCCAAATTTTGCAACAGAAACAGAACTCAAAGCCCATCAGTTGAAAGGGCTGAAATGGACAGTGAACCATGCCTATGAAGGCTCACCGGAATACCGGAATAAACTGGATCAGGCCGGAGTAAAACCCGGTGACATTCAGACTTTGGAAGATATGAAAAAACTTCCTTTTACCACAGCAGACGATCTCAGGGACGGGTATCCCTTTCCTCTCCGCTCGGTTCCATTTGAAAAAATTGTGCGGATTCATTCCAGCAGCGGAACCACGGGAAAACGGAAAAATCTCTGTTATACACAAAAGGATGTGGATGACTGGGTTCATTTTTTTGCACGGGCTTATGAGATGGCCGGTGTCACTGTTCATGACCGGGTGCAGATAGCAGTGGGTTACGGCGTATGGACTGCCGGGTTCGGATTTCAGATGGGTTGTGAAAAACTCGGCGCAATGGCTCTGCCGGTGGGACCGGGCAATGTGGATATGCAGTGCCAGTTTCTGGAAGATTTGCAGTCCACAGTGCTGTGCTGCACTGCTTCTATGGGACTGCTCATGGCTGAGGAAGTCCGGCGCAGGGGAATGCGGGATCGGATCAGTCTGAAAAAAGTGATTTACGGTTCTGAACGCTCTTCGGTTTCCATGCGCAAAAAGATTTCAGAACTGCTGGGGGGCGCAGAACTTTTTGACATCACCGGCATGACCGAACTCTACGGCCCCGGAACCGGCATTGAATGCCCGGATCATGACTGCATCCATTACTGGGCAGATTATTATATTCTGGAAATCCTTGATCCTGACACCCTGAAACCGGTTCCTGAAGGAGAATGGGGGGAAATGGTGGTGACAACACTGTGCAAAGAGGCTGTTCCCCTGATTCGTTACCGCACCCATGATATTACCCGGCTTATTCCCGGCCCCTGCACCTGCGGCTCGGTTATGCCCCGGCATTCCCGCCTCAAAGGACGCACAGATGATGTGTTCAAATTCCGGGCTGTAAATATCTATCCCTCAAGCATTGATGCTGTGCTGTCTGAAATTCCGGGCATGGGTTCCGAATACCAGATTCATCTTTCCAGAGATGCGTCTGAACGGGGGATTATGCGTCTGGTAGTGGAACGCGCTGAGGATACGGATGAAACCCGCACAGCGGAACTGACAAAAGAGGTTGTCAACCGTATCAAAAAGAAGATACTGGTTACGCCTGAAGTGGAAATTGTACCTTACGGAACCCTGCCCCGCTCCGAACGCAAAAGCAGACGGGTGTTTGATAACCGCATACAGGATTCCATTGTATAATACCGAATCGCCATTGGTTTGATATGATCAGATTTGACAACTTTTGAAAAGTTGTCAAATCTTACACATATGCAGATTGTATAAAACCAATGGAGAATGGGTATAATAAAGCAGAACAGGCTTCCGGCCTGTTCATAAACCGCACCACAGGCAGTATGACTGTGCTGCTTTTTATTTACTGTAATGACAAATATTCTCTCCATTTTTGGCGGTATTTTCATGGCTGCCCTTACGCTGATTGCCGGATTCCGGCTGCTCAGGGGAACGCCCTTTTGCAGACTCTGAGTGCTGTCCGTAGCAGCCTGGGGCACAGGATACGCGTTTTATCTTTTTCTCAGATGGTTATTGGAAACAGTGATGCAGTTTTGACGGACAGGTTTCCCACAGAGAACACAGAGTCTTTTTTCTCTGTGTTCTCTAAGGGGCTGTATCAAAATAAGTTGTTCCAAACCCTAATGGTTTTTCGGACAGAAAATTGTACAGGTTATTTTGTTACAAACCCTAAGTATGTTTTGGCAGCAGGGGAAACAGCAGTCTGTAACTGTTTCAGAGAACCTGCGTGTTCAAAAGAAGCCAAGAGGTTAAAGGATAAATATCGCCATATCCATAACAATCTGAAATAATATCGCATATTCAATTTCTTCAATAAAAAACAGCCAGTTTTTGCATATTTTGTATTGCATTTCTTTTTTCGCAGATATATTCTGAGCCTACAGTTCGGGGGATGCTTTATAGCTCAATATTTATGAGGAAGGAGGATATTATGGCAAAGTATCTGCTTCTTTGGAAACTGGATCGTTCGAGATATTCGGATAACCCCAGGGAAAGGGGGGCCGGATGGAGCAAACTGATGGAGGTCGTCAAAAAAGATTTGGAAAAGGGGGGGATGAAAGATTGGGGTGTATTTGCAGGTGAGGGACGGGGTTATTCCGTTTTTGAAGGTTCGGCAGAAGACCTTCATCTTTTTATACAGAAATATATCCCTTTTGTAATATTCGAAACCCATCCTGTCATTGATGCCGGTAACGCCCATGAAGTGATAAAAAAACTGGCTTAAACTCTGTCTCTGCGGGAATGTGATTTTTTTTAAAACTGTCTCCCGAACTGTCCTGTTATCCGAACCATCTCTCCGCAGGGCTGTTATACCAATTCTCCATTGAAATTATATATTAACTGCATCCAAAATATATGAAAAACCGGTAAGATGCTGTAATTTTGCTGGAACATTTCTTCAGAATATCCGCCACTAAGTCTTTCATTTCCGGGAGGCCGGAAAAAATTTTTCCTTTTGTATCTTCCTTTATATATTGCCAAAACCGTTCGATGTGATTCAGTTCCGGGCTGTAAGACGGCAGAAACAGCAGACGGATGTTTTCGGGAATGATCAGTCTTTTTGCTTTGTGAATTCCCGCACTGTCAATCAGAATTATATTTATAATATCCTGAAAATACTCTGAAAATTTGTCGATAAAACATTGAAGACAGTCCGTGTTCATATTTGGAAATCCGGGAAAAAAACTTTCGCCGTCCACCATCTCTGCCGCTCCGTAAATGTAATAATTTTCAAATGTTCTCTGTATCAGTCCGGCAGGTCTGACTCCGCGGAGGGTGATCCTTTTTCCGGGTGATGTTATACCAATTCTCCATTGATTTTATATAATCAGGTCAGTTTTTTATGCTTGATTACAGAATATTGCCTTTTCAGAAGCATGTTTTCAATGGCGATTTGGTATTATAAGTCCGGACCCTGTTTCACCGTATGAAAAAATTTTGAATCTCCTGTCATTATTATAAATTGGTTCAGACAGTTTATCAGGAAACGAATCTTTGAATTCACGCACGTCATCTCCGTTTTTATATGCGGAGAACGCGGCGTTCTGGGGCCGCCCCCAAGATGATATCTGACTTTTTTATGCACAGTTTTCATAAGGAATCCCAGTATGATGATTTTTTATGATCCATATCCGGATCCCATCATAAGATCCGAATCCCTCCGGTCCGGAAAGACGTTCTTTCAGACATTCCGTCACTTCAGCAGGAACGGCGCGGCTCCGCCCCGGCACTGTCTTAAAATGCAGAAGTTCTGTGATTCCGCCGGCTTCGTAACGGCCGGAACCATTCCTCCGCCGTAAGGCTGGAAACACTGCAGAGCTCCGCTGCACGGGTCATAGTTTCCGCCTCTCCGGTTTTGAAAAACAGCAGCAGACGGAGACGGTCACGGAAACGTCCCTTTTTTTCTTTTTCGGCGTTTTCATTTCTCCTTTTAAAAAAATGTCATCCTGAAATCATCTGTCATTTTACAGCACATTTTTTATATAATTTCAATAGAGAATTGGTATTACACCTGCGATGACATGTTCCGCAATGACACGGACTCCGGAAATCAGTCTGCTGAAAACCCTGTCTTCCAAAGGCATCTGTTTTACGCGGGGTTTCTTTGACGGCTGATAACATATTGTGTTATCAGGTTCATAACCCTGAAATCCTGTGTCTCTGAAAAGACTGCTGCCCCCGGGTAAAGCCGGATTTTCCTCATCCGGTATCTTCTTACCGTGTTTTTTCCCCTCATATGTACTGCTGAGGTATACAACTTTTTTGACGGCGGCATCGGCAATGACAATGTTTTTCACCGTATGGCAATTTTTTTTGCCCCTGTAAAAAATTTTCTGTTTTTCCGGATCTTCCGGACGCTGTATTCTTCTTTCGGTACTGTCAGTTATAAGGTAATGGGACTTTTATACTGATATTTTTAAATTTATAAATCAATATGTTACTTAAAATCAGTATAAGCAGAATCATGTATGTATCGTTTAACCATTTGTATTTATTATATATATATAAATCTGTATTTATCACAAAATATAATAATATTAAATAGTTAAATAATGACCATTTCGTGCAGATCCACTACTGTTCCGTCAAGGTTTGAATGACGGTTTGGCTGCTGTCTTAAAACCCTAAGGGTCTTCAAGACCCTTAGGGTTTCGTACCCGTCATCTTAATTTTGACCGAACACTACCGGCGTTTTTTCTTTCCGCTGCAATATTTTTTTCTGTTTTTTTTCCGGACGCTGCACCGGCTGTTCCGTCACATCATTTATAATATATCCGGCTTCCTCCCGGGAAATCTGTCTGTTTTTTTCAGTATGAATGACCTTTGCGGCAATGCGTTCAGTCCTTTTCACGGAACGGATCACCGCTGTTTCACGGACATCAGAAAGGAACCCCGTAAAGACATATGCCACATACACCGGTAACAAATGAGCAGTGGCTCCTCCAGTCCGGGAAGACTGTGATTTCTGCCACCCTTACTGAAGCTGTCCCGGCTGGTTTCCCAGAGAGGGCGGATTTTTTCGGTCATTTCAGAAAAAAGACCAATGCTGACCCTGTCAGACGGGAGAATATTTTCGGATAACGGGCCGGTTTTTCAAAAGCGGGCATTCTGTCCTCCTGCAGTCAGAATATTTAAAAAAATCTGTTTATCCCGGACGGGATGGTATGTCAACCTCAGTTTTGCAGGAGGTCTATTGAAAAAAGTTTTTGCCGGTTCATCAAATCTGATATGCGTTTTTTTCCTGACCGGTGAAACTGTAAATCCGGCAGAGAAATTCAGTTATAACAAACCGGTTTTTATGAAAAAGAATATTTTCCACATTATGAACAGCCCGGATTTCTGCTTACGAAGTTCTTGACGAAGTCTTCAGAATTGGATAAAAATCAAAATTATGGATGAAACCATCATAAAATATACCCGGCAGAGGGAAGACATGGTGCGCAGGCAGATCGAGGCGCGGGGCGTTACGGATCAGAAAGTGCTGGACGCCATGCGCAAAGTTCCCCGGCATCTGTTTGTGAGTGAGGCTTTGGCTGATCAGGCTTACGGGGATTTTCCCCTGCCCATCGGCGAGCAGCAGAC
This sequence comes from uncultured Desulfobacterales bacterium, assembly GCA_964534335.1. Lineage (GTDB taxonomy): Bacteria > Desulfobacterota > Desulfobacteria > Desulfobacterales > Desulfococcaceae > JAABRU01. The sequence goes on along the minus strand of CAZHPS010000121.1, from coordinate 4,434 downwards.
CATTTCCCAGCCCTATATGGTTGCGGAAATGACGCAGGCTCTGGCCCTGTCCCAAGAAGACCGGGTGCTGGAAATCGGCACAGGTTCCGGTTATCAGGCCGCAGTGCTGGCAGAAATTGTGTTCCGGGTTTATACAGTGGAAAGAATCAATGCCCTGTATATCCGTACCCGGAAACTGTTTGACCGTCTGCATTATCATAATATTGTCACCCGTTATTCAGACGGCACAATGGGCTGGGAGGATGAAAGCCCTTTTGATGCCATTATTGTGACTGCGGGTTCGCCCGGAATTCCCGCGCCACTGATCCGCCAGCTTGCTGTGGGCGGACGCATGGTTATTCCTGTGGGAAACCGCTTTACCCAGGATTTGGTGAAAATATACAAGGATCAGAACGGTATACGTCAGGCCAGTCTGGGAGGCTGCCGTTTTGTGAAACTCATCGGCACACACGGATGGAAAAAGGAAGAGGACTGAAAGACAGAATTCATGCGAAAACTCAAAGATTATATCCTGCTGTATCTTAAAGGTATTGCCATGGGAGCCGCTGATGCGGTTCCGGGTGTGTCAGGCGGAACCATTGCATTTATCTCCGGTATTTATGAACAACTGGTCACTGCGCTCCGATCCTTTGATCCCACGGCAGTGCGCCTGCTTTTCCGCGGGAACATAAAAGAAGCATGGGAGCATATTCACGGAACCTTTCTTGCTGTGCTTCTTTCCGGCATAGGAACCTCTCTGATTATATTTTCCCGGCTGATTCTCTATTGGCTGGAATATTACCCGGAAATGATCTGGGCTTTTTTCTTCGGACTGGTCATAGCCTCTGCTGTGGTCATTGGCAAAAAAATTCCCCATTGGAATGCGGGCATTGTTATCAGTCTGGCATTTGGCATTGCTGTGGGATATTATATTACGGTGGCCGTACCTGCACACACGCCTGAAACCCATATCTTTGTTTTTTTCTCCGGTGTGATTGCCATCTGCGCGATGATTCTGCCCGGAATTTCCGGCAGTTTCATTCTGGTGCTGCTGTCCAAATATGAATATGTTTTCACTGCTCTGAAGGAATTCAATCTGGCAGTGATTCTGGTATTTGGTTCCGGATGCGCCATCGGCCTGCTTTCCTTTTCCCACCTGCTTCATTGGACTTTGCAAAGATTTCGGAATATCACAGTGGCTGTGCTGACCGGGCTGATGATCGGTTCTTTGAACAAAGTCTGGCCCTGGAAAACCGTGCTTGAAACCTACACAACACCATCTGGAAAAGTCAAACCCCTTATTGTTCAGAATATCCTTCCCACATCCTATCTGGATATGACCGGAAAGGAACCTTATCTGCTGTATGCAGTCATGCTCGCGGTTTTCGGTTTCTGTCTGGTGTATTTTCTGGAAAAACTCTCTGCCGATGAGGCAGTTTAACATATATTTTCAAAAACATATCAACGAGTTATTTTAAGGACAATCATGATGAAAACATGGATTCGTATCATCGCTTTGTGTATTTTTGCATCTGCCGCTGTCTGCGGTACGGTTTACGGTAAAATGGAACTGACTGTGACAAAGGAGATGAATCTTGATGTCCAGCCTCTGGACATTGCAGTTTCAGAAGACGGAAGTATGATTTACATTCTTGCGCCCGGTGAAATTCTGGTTTATGAAAGTGAAAAGGGACAGATTGCAGAGCGTTTTCCGGTGGATAAGGGATTTGACAGCATTACCTGCTCCGGCCCCCAGAATTCCCTTATACTCACAAACAGCCAGTCAAAGGCATTCCGCATCATTCAGGCAGAACAGGTGTTTGAGATTCCCGTTGCCGGTTCGCCTTTCCGGGGAAAGGAAAATGCAGTTGTCACCATTGCCGTGTTTGATGATTACCAGTGTCCCTACTGTTCACGGCTGGAGCCTTTGTTCCGGCAGGTAATGGAGAAATATCCGGATGATCTGAAAGTGGTCATCAAAAATTTCCCTCTTTCAAGTCATCCTTTTGCCAGAAAAGCCGCACAGGCAGCACTTGCAGCGGACAAACAGGGAAAATATGCCCAGTTCCATGAAAAACTGTTTGAGAATTACAGGGAACTCAATGATGCCAAAATTGAGGCGATTGCAGCGGAACTGGGGCTGGATATGGTAAAGTTCAAGGCTGACAGGGAGTTGCCGGAAATTGACGCAATGATTGCACGGGATATGGAAGACGGCAACCGGATAGGGGTACGGGGAACTCCCACAATGTATATCAACGGGAAACAGATGAAAATCAGAAATCCCAATGAACTCTTCCAGAAGATAGATGCGGAAATCAAAAAGAAAAAGGCAGGGGCAAAGAAATAAGTGCTGAAACCTGCATGGGCGATTCATAAATCGCCCATGCAGATTTCTGATAAAGAAAGCCTGCAGGTGTGAAAAATCTGGTAGTGGGTTAAATCCGTTGATTCAGGTCTGATACCGATTCTCCATTGATTTGATACAATATTTATTGTCAGTTTTTCCCCGTTCCGGCTTTGCAAAAAACCGCTCCGCTCAATTTTTGCACTCCTCCGGATTGTATAAAAGCAATGGCGAACCGGTATGACACACGGACGGTAAAAATCCGTAAGGATTGAAATTATTATAGAAAAAAATTGAAAAACAAACCTGAATCCCGGAAGGGATGACATTATCAGCCGGTTTGACCCACTATCAAAAATCTTTCATGCAGATGCAGGAATTCGGATGTCTTTTTATACCGATTCGCCATTGACTTAATACAATCTGCACTCCCGCTCCGGTCTGATCCGGAGGAGTGCAAAAATTAAGCGGAGCGGTTTTTTGCACACGCAGCACCTCGGAAAAACTGACAATATTGTATCAAATCAATGGAGAATCGGTATTATATCCGGTAAAATCATATTTTTTCTGGGCAGGAATGATCATGTTTTGCTGATCTGTATTTTATGATATGGTAAAGATTTTAAAATGAATTTATGGATTCAGATAATATGCGTTATCGGAGGTTATCTGGATTTGTATAATAACTGTTTAGCTTTCCAAAGGAGTACAAGCACGTTATGAAAGGAACTGTAAGAAGCTTTGTTGCCGAGAAAAGATTTGGGTTCATCGATGGGAATGATGGGCGGAGTTATTTCGTTCATATAAACAATGTGTCAGGTTCCGATGTTCTTTTTCAAGGTCAGGCGGTAGAATTTGAACCTGTGCCCACACCCAAGGGGTTAAGTGCAAAGAAAGTAATGGTCGGGCCTGCCCCAGAAGCAGTTTATGTAAATCCATCTAAGTTCATAATGACAAAAGCCGATCACGTTAAAGGATGTGAAATTGTTGCCATCACAGGAGAAAATATCTGGGGTGAATCTAATGATCCAAATGAGGCAAGGGAGATTCTGAAGAGCGTTGCGCAAAGAAGTGGAGCAAATGCTGTCGTTTGTATGAATTTGAACAAGTATACGGAAAGTGATTCTTGCTCAGATTACAAGTACACAATGCATAGATACTACGGTGATGCCGTAGTTGTTAAGCGTATTGAATATACATCAGATCCTCATAAAATTAAGCAGTCAAGAGCAGAACTTGCCAAATACCAATCCATGCATTTTAAGAATGATATAGGCCAAACAAAGTTTGTACGACCTTCGGCTTATGTTTTCTACCCATTGCTTGCTTACTTTTGGTGCAGGACACTGTTAAAAATAATAACCATTTTATGTATTTATGTATTAGGCAAAGTTATTGGATTCAAGAAGTCATCAGTGGAAACATTCATTAAAAAACTAACAAAGCGATCAAGCAAGGACGCGTTAACACGCGCCGGTTAGCTTGGCGTTATGCCTTTAAAAAACGAGAAATAACCTTATCATGCCTGTCGTATTCAAATATAACGGATACAGATTCTTCTTTTATTCGAATGAGGGAGCCACTGGAACCCGTCCATATTCACGTCAGGAAAGGAGAATCTGTGGCAAAATTCTGGATACAGCCCCGGATAAGCGTTGCCGAGGCTTATACCGATTCGCCATTGATTCTGTACAATACAGAATACAAATCCGGATGATTGCAAAAATTAAGCAAAGCGGTTTTTTGCACACACGGAACCTCGGAAAGATTGACAATATTGTATCAAATCAATGGAGAATTGGTATTATACCGATTTTCCATTGACCTGATACAATCTGCACTCCAGCTCCGGTCTGATCCGGAGGAGTGCAAAAATTAAGCGGAGCGGTTTTTTGCACATGCAGAACCTCTGAAAGATTGACAATATTGTATCAAATCAATGGGGAATTGGTATTATATCCGGTTTAAAATCATATTTTTTTCTGAGCCGGAATGATCATGTTTTGCTGACCTGTATTTTATGATATATACTGATCCAATTTTGGTTTTATCTGGCATGATTTTTGACTGACGGGCTGAAAGTGAAAAATCATCCGTTTTTGGCCTGA
>CAZHPS010000120.1:0-15716 GCA_964534335.1 uncultured Desulfobacterales bacterium | reverse complement strand
AATGGTGAATGGTGAATGGTGAATGGTGAATGGTGAATGGTGAATGGTGAATGGTAAATGGTGAATGGTGAATGGTAAATGGTGAATGGTAAATGGTGAATGGTGAAGCCCGTTCCCGTGCTTTGCGTACTGCCATTGACATAAAAAAATTCAGGAGTGCCGAACTGAAAGTTTGGCACTTCTTAATTTTCTGATAAGGATCGGCATATGCTTTATGACAATCCTTTTATTCATATGACTCCGTTTTTTCCGTATGAAACAGAGGAAATGGAAGATCTGGCTGTCCGGGTTATGCAGGATTCCGCAGAATTAGGCGGCAAAATCCATCCCATATCCCAAAAAGGAATTATAAAATTTCTTAGAATTATCAACAGTTATTATTCCAACAGAATAGAGGGAAATTCCACACATCCGGCTGATATTGAGAGAGCCATGAACAATGATTACTCTGCGGATTCTGAAAAAAGAGACCTGCAGATGGAAAGCAGGATACATGTTGAAGTTCAGGAATATATTGAAAAAATTTTGGAAAAAGAAGCGCATGACATATGTTCTCCGGAATTTCTGACCTTTCTGCACAAAATGTTTTATGAGCGTCTGCCTCATGCTTTAAGATATTCTGAGGACAAAGAAAAAAAAGAAAAAGCCGAAGTTTTTCCGGGAAAAGTAAGAGATCGTGAAGTGGTGGTGGGAAACCATATTCCTCCGGCATCTCATGCTCTTTCCGGTTTTTTGCATAAATTCAGGGATATTTATCATACAGACAGTCTTCATGGAATAAAAAAAATACTGGGGGCAGCGGGTTCCCATCACCGTCTGCTGTGGATACATCCTTTTCTGGATGGAAATGGCCGCATCGCCCGGCTTTTCACAGATACTTTTATGAAGTCTGCGGTAAAAGGTTACGGACTGTGGACAATAAGCAGAGGTTTTGCCCGTAATCGTGACAGATATATGGAAAAATTGTCTTATGCGGATTCAAAAAGGCAGGGAAATTTTGATGGGCGGGGCTGCCTTTCCCAAAAAGGTTTAAATGATTTTTGCATGTTTTTTCTTGAAACCTGTCTGGATCAGATTGAATTTATGGGAAGTCTTCTTGAATTTGAAGGTTTTGCCGACAGACTGAAAGGATATGCTGCTTTAAGGCATGAAAAAATGATTCCCGGAAAAATCACTTTAAGGAAAGAATCTTTTTATCTGCTGAAAGAGGCATTTTTATGCGGAGAATTCAGCAGAGGTGAGGTAGCGAGGCTTACGGGCTTACCTGAAAGAACTGCCCGCAATGTGCTTAAAAATTTGATTGATGATGGTTTGCTTCAGTCTCATACCCCAAAAGGGCCTGTTCATTTAAATATTCCTTCCCATGCTGCCGGTTTTTTGTTTCCGGGTTTATTTCCGGAATATTTTCCGAAAAAATAAGAGATCTGTCCGCTGATGTCTGTCCGGAAAAAATCCGAAATGATTGACATTGTTACAGAAAAAAATAAAAAAATCAGAATCCCGGAAGGATGACATTATCAGGCGATCTGGACATTATCAAAACAAGATGCTGATATTTTTGGCAATGGATCAAATCTTCTGTAGTTGTCAATAAAAATGGGGGATGACCTCTTGAAAAAAATACTGGAACAGTATCTGAAAAATCTGACTGACACTTTTCTGCGCGGGGATGCCAGAGAGGAAAGTTATTATATTCATCTTGATGAATTCATCAGGCAGTATGCGGAACTTCAGCATATCCAGAATATTGACATTACAATCCTTCCCAAAAAAACTGAGGCTGGCAATCCTGATTTCCGCATCTGGGACGGGAAAAACCGTATCACCGGTTATATTGAGGCCAAGGATCCGTCTGCCACAAATCTTGATTCTATTGAAGTTTCTGATCAGTTGAAACGCTACTGTTCCACTTTTCCCAATGTCATTTTGACAAATTTTTATGAATTCCGGCTGTACAGAAACGGAGAACGCATTGCAGATGCCATGATCGGACGGCCTGTCATTGCCCAAAAACTGCATACTGCCCCGCCGGCTGAGAATATTGACAGATTTGAAAAACTGCTGGAAACATTCTTTTCTTTCTCACTGCCAAAGGTGCAGACTGCCCATTCGCTGGCACTTGAACTGGCAAAAAGAACCCGTTTTCTGCGTGATGAGGTCATGGCTTTGACAACGGAGAAAAACGGGAGCAGAGGTAACAAACAGCTCAGGGGATTTTATGAGGCATTTCAGAAATATCTTATCGGAACACTGACGGAAAAGCAGTTTGCGGATTTGTATGCCCAGACGCTCACTTACGGACTGTTTGCGGCACGCACCAGATCCGGAGGGGAATTCACCCGGAGGATTGCTTTTGACTGCATTCCGCATACCATCGGTTTTCTCCGGGATATTTTCCGCTTTGTCTGTCTGGAGGAACCGCCCCTGTCCCTGCGCATGATTGTTGAGGATATTGCGGAAATTCTGCATCTGACCGACATCGGTGAAATCCTGCATGAATACCGGAAAACCGGAAAGGGCAGTGATCCGGTTGTTCATTTTTATGAAAGTTTTCTCGCCGCGTATGATCCGGAAACAAGGGAGCGCAGAGGTGTGTATTACACTCCCGAAGCAGTGGTCGGGTATATTGTGCGCTCGGTTCATTCCATTCTCAAATCCAATTTTGCTTTGGCAGACGGGCTTGCCAGCCCGGAGGTGAAACTGCTTGATCCTGCCGGGGGCACGCTGACATTTCCGGCAGAGGCCGTGCGTGTCGCGGCTGCCGAATTTCAGGAAAAATACGGCACAGGCGGATTGCATCAGTGGATTCGCAGTCACATACTGGAAAACTTCTGCGCGTTTGAACTGATGATGGCCCCGTATGCGGTCGGACATCTGAAAATGGGATTTGTTCTTGATGAACTCGGTTACAGAATGAGTGATGAGGAACGCTTCCGGCTCTACCTGACCAACACTCTGGAAATGCGGGAAATAACCCAGACAGCCCTTCCCGGACTGAGTTCATTAAGCGAGGAAAGTCATCTCGCTGGCATGGTCAAAACAGAGCAGCCCGTGCTGGTGATTGTTGGCAATCCTCCCTACAGCGGTATTTCCGCAAATATCAATGCGTGGACAGAACGCCTGTTAAAAGAGGATATTGACGGCGCACAGAGTTATTACAAAATTGACGGGCAGCCTCTGGGCGAGAGAAATTCCAAATGGCTGCAGGATGATTATGTGAAATTCCTGCGCTTTGCCCAGTGGAAGATTCACAAATCCGGCTACGGGATCGTGGGAATGATCACCAGTCACAGTTATCTGGATAATCCCACTTTCCGGGGTATGCGCCAGAGTCTGATGAAAACCTTTGATGAAATATATATTCTTGATCTGCATGGCAGCAGTCTGAAAAGGGAAATCGCACCTGACGGAGGAAAAGATGAGAATGTGTTTGACATCCGGCAGGGTGTCGCAATTGCTTTGTTTGTAAGAAACAAAAAAGCAAAAAAACCGAAAGTTTTTCATCTGGACAGTTACGGTCTGCGCAATGAGAAATACCGCCAATTGGACAGCAGCAGTTTTGACAAAAAAAATTACAGAGAAATCAAACCGGTATCACCCGGATATTTCTTTGTTCCGAAAAACACATCCCATATTCAGCATTATCTGAAATGGAAACGGATTGATGAAATCTTTCCGGCAAATGTGACCGGAATCGTTACGGCACGGGATAATCTGGCAATTGACATAGATAAGAATTCCCTCAGAAACAAAATCATGATGTTCCGGAACCCTAATCTGTCTGATGATGTGATCAGAACAGAACTGAATCTGAAAGACAATTACCAGTGGAAACTCGCTGATCAGAGAAAAGCCTTTGTGCAGATTGATGACTGGGAGCAGTATTTCTCAACTGTTCTGTACCGTCCCTTTGATGTCCGGCATATTTATTATCACGAAAATATTGTGTTCAGAACCCGTCATACGGTTATGCAGCATATGCGGGAAGAAAATATCGGATTATTGACATGCAGACAGATTTCATCTGATATTTGGATTCATGCTCTGGTTTCTGAAAATTTTGCTGATGATTCCCTGATTTCCAATAAGACAAAGGAAAGAACCTATGTTTATCCTTTGTATATTTATCCTGATACAGAAAAGAAGGATATTTTCAAAAAACGGGGGACAGAAAAAAGACCGAATATTCCGCAGGATTTCATTGAAAAACTGAAATCTGTTTACAGAAAAAAAATCTCTCCGGAAGACATTTTTTATTATATCTACGGTATTTTTTACAGCAATATTTACCGGAAAACCTATGCGGAATTTTTGAAAACCGATTTTCCCCGCGTGCCTTTTACCTCAGATTACAGCATATTCAGGAAAATCGGGAAAATGGGCAAAGAACTGGCTGATCTGCATCTGCTGAAAAGCCCGGCACTCCATACGCCCCTTGCCAAATATCAGGGAAGCGGTGACAATGAGCGGATTGAAAAAATCACTTACAATGAAAAAGAGCAGCGGGTTTACATTAACAAAGACAGATATTTTGAGGGAATCACTCCGGAAATCTGGAATTATAATATCGGCGGGTATCAGGTTCTTTCCAAATATCTCAAAGACCGCAAAGGCAGAATCATGGATGATGCGCCGCATTACTGCCGCATTGTCACAGCACTGTACAAGACTTTGGAACTACAGGAAAAAATTGATAAAATTTATCCGGAAGCGGAAAAGGAAACTGCTGATTTTTGAAAAAATTCAGTTCTTAATCCCTGTTTTATCCTGTAAAAAAACAATTTGATCATGTATACCGATACTTAAAACATTTTGGTAATTCTGCCGGGCAGATTTTAACCGCAGAGTCACACAGAGTTTCCGCAGAGTCACACAGAGTTTTTCTGTGCGGAATTCAGATCTGAATCTCTGCAAATGTTTCAAGTAATGGTATATATGTAACAGAGAGGAATGGATCGGTATGCACAAAGAGTTAAAAATCAGTAAGGGATTACTGTCTGAAATCAAATCGCTGATTGAAAAAAGCAGACAGTATGTTGCTGTTGCTGTCAATGCGGAAATTACACTGTTGTATTGGAATATTGGCAGTCGGATTAACAGTGAAATCTTAAAAAATAAACGCGCTGAATACGGAAAACAGATTGTGTCCGCTCTGAGCAAACAATTAACTGAAGAATACGGAAGTGGCTGGAGTCAGCGGCATCTGTTCTATTGTATTAAAATTGCAGAGGTTTTTCCTGATGAAGATATTTTGCATACAGTGTGTGCAAAATTGACCTGGAGTCATATTCTACTTATTCTGAATATGGATGACCCTCTGAAAAGGAATTTTTACATTGAGATGTGCAAACTTGAAAAATGGAGTGTCCGCACTTTCAGAGAGCGCATTCAGTCCATGCTTTACGAGAGAACAGCCATCAGCAGAAAACCTGAGCAGACCATTGCTGATGATTTGGCATTGCTGAAAAATGAGCAAAAATTAAACCCGGATATGGTATTCAGAGATCCTTATTTTCTTGATTTTCTGGGATTGAAAGACACATATTCTGAAAAGGATCTGGAAACTTCCATCATTGCAGAGCTGCAGCACTTTATCACTGAACTGGGTAACGATTTTGCTTTTCTTGCCCGTCAGAAACGCATTGCAGTTGATAACCGGGATTATTATATTGATCTGCTGTTTTATCACCGCAGATTGAAATGTCTGGTTGCGGTTGATTTGAAAATCGGAGAATTTGAAGCCGGTTTCAAAGGACAGATGGAGCTGTATTTGCGCTATTTGGAAAGATATGAGCATATAGAAGGCGAAAATGCTCCCATCGGCATGATTCTCTGCACAGGCAAAAATGAGGAACACATAGAACTGATGCAACTGGAAAAAAACAATATACGGGTAGCTGAATATCTTACTGTATTACCATCAAAAAAACTTCTGCAGGAAAAACTGCACAAGGCAGTGGAAATAGCTCAGCAAAAATTAATTGGGAAAAACCATGAGCAATTCAGTAAAAATGGAGTTTGACATGCTGAAGAACATACTGGAACAATACCTGAAAAATCTCACGGACACTTTTCTGCGCGGGGATGCCAGAGAGGAAAGTTATTACATTCATCTTGATGAATTCATCAGGCAGTATGCGGAAATTCAGCATATTCAGAATGTTGACATTACAATTCTTCCCAAAAAGACTGAAGCGGGCAATCCGGATTTCCGCATCTGGGACGGAAAAAACCGCATTACCGGTTATATTGAGGCCAAGGATCCGTCTGCCACAAATTTTGATTATATTGAAGTTTCTGAGCAGTTGAAACGCTACTGCTCCACTTTTCCCAATGTTATTTTAACGAATTTTTATGAATTCCGGCTGTACAGAAACGGTGAACGCATTGCAGATGCTCTGACTGGCCGTCCTTTCATTGCCCAAAAACTGCATACTGCCCCGCCGGCTGAGAATATTGACAAATTAGAAAAACTGCTGGAAACATTTTTTTCCTTTTCTCTGCCAAAGGTGCAGACTGCCCATTCGCTGGCACTTGAACTGGCAAAAAGAACCCGTTTTCTGCGTGATGAGGTCATGGCTTTGACAACGGAGAAAAACGGGAGCAGAGGTAACAAACAGCTCAGGGGATTTTATGAGGCATTTCAGAAATATCTTATCGGAACACTGACGGAAAAGCAGTTTGCGGATTTGTATGCCCAGACGCTCACTTACGGACTGTTTGCGGCACGCACCAGATCCGGAGGGGAATTCACCCGGAGGATTGCTTTTGACTGCATTCCGCATACCATCGGTTTTCTCCGGGATATTTTCCGCTTTGTCTGTCTGGAGGAACCGCCCCTGTCCCTGCGCATGATTGTTGAGGATATTGCGGAAATTCTGCATCTGACCGACATCGGTGAAATCCTGCATGAATACCGGAAAACCGGAAAGGGCAGTGATCCGGTTGTTCATTTTTATGAAAGTTTTCTCGCCGCGTATGATCCGGAAACAAGGGAGCGCAGAGGTGTGTATTACACTCCCGAAGCAGTGGTCGGGTATATCGTGCGCTCGGTTCATTCCATTCTCAAATCCCATTTTGCTTTGGCAGACGGTCTTGCCAGCACCGAGGTAAAACTGCTTGATCCGGCCGGCGGAACCCTGACTTTTCCGGCAGAGGCCGTTCGTGTCGCGGCTGCTGAATTTCAGGAAAAATACGGCAGCGGCGGATTGCATCAGTGGATTCGCAGTCACATACTGGAAAATTTCTGCGCTTTTGAGCTGATGATGGCCCCGTATGCGGTGGGTCATCTGAAAATGGGATTTGTTCTTGATGAACTCGGTTACAGAATGAGTGATGAGGAACGCTTCCGGCTCTACCTGACCAACACTCTGGAAATGCGGGAAATAACCCAGACAGCCCTTCCCGGACTGAGTTCATTAAGCGAGGAAAGTCATCTCGCTGGCATGGTCAAAACAGAGCAGCCCGTGCTGGTGATTGTTGGCAATCCTCCCTACAGCGGTATTTCCGCAAATATCAATGCGTGGACAGAACGCCTGTTAAAAGAGGATATTGACGGCGCACAGAGTTATTACAAAATTGACGGGCAGCCTCTGGGCGAGAGAAATTCCAAATGGCTGCAGGATGATTATGTGAAATTCCTGCGCTTTGCCCAGTGGAAGATTCACAAATCCGGCTACGGGATTGTGGGTATGATTACCAGCCACAGCTATCTGGATAATCCGACTTTCCGGGGTATGCGGCAGAGTCTGATGAAAACCTTTGATGAAATTTATATTCTTGATCTCCACGGCAACAGTCTGAAAAGGGAAACTGCTCCGGATGGCGGCAAAGATGAAAATGTGTTTGACATCAGGCAGGGGGTCGCGATTGCGCTGTTTGTGAGAAACAAAAAGGCAAAAAAACCGAAGGTTTTTCATTTGGATTTGTACGGACTCCGGAATGAAAAATACCGTGTGCTGGACAGCAGCAGTTTTGACAAAAAAAATTACAGCGAAATCAAACCGGTTTCCCCCTGGTATTTTTTTGTACCGAGAAATATTTCCCATATTCAGCACTATCTGAAATGGCAGAGGATTGATGAAATCTTTCCGGCAAATGTGACCGGAATCGTTACGGCACGGGATAATCTGGCAGTTGACATTGACAGGAATTCCCTGAGAAACAAAATCATGATGTTCCGGAACCTGAATCTGTCTGATGATGTGATCAGAACAGAACTAAAAATCAAAGACAATTATCAGTGGAAACTCGCTGAACAGAGAAAACAGTTTGCCGAAACTGATGAATGGGAAGAGTATTTTTCGACAATTCTTTACCGTCCTTTTGATGTCCGGCATATTTATTATCACGAAAATATTGTGTTCAGAACCCGCCATACGGTTATGCAGCATATGCGGGAAGAAAATATTTCACTGTGTTTCATGAGACAGTATTCGGGTTTGATTCCCTATTCCCATTTTTTTGTATCAGAACAGATGGTTGACAACAGAATATTTTTCAGCAGCAAAGGCATTATTCAGCAGGCCCCGCTGTATTTGTATCCGAATAAAGAAAAAAACAAAGTTTTCAGGCAGCAGGAGACAGAGAAAAGACCGAACATTGAGCAGTCTCTGTCTGAAAAACTGAAATCTGTTTACAGAAAAAAAATCTCTCCGGAAGATATTCTTTATTATATATACGGCATTTTTTACAGCAATATTTACCGGAAAACCTATGCGGAATTTTTGAAAACCGATTTTCCCCGCGTGCCTTTTACCTCAGATTACAGCATATTCAGGAAAATCGGGAAAATGGGCAAAGAACTGGCTGATCTGCATCTGCTGAAAAGCCCGGCACTCAACCCGCCCCTTGCCAAATATCAGGGAAGCGGTGACAATGACCGGATTGAAAAAATCACTTACAATGAAAAAGAGCAGCGGGTTTACATCAGCAGAGACAGATATTTTGAAGGCATCACTCCGGAAATCTGGAATTACCATATCGGCGGGTATCAGGTTCTTTCCAAATATCTCAAAGACCGCAAAGGAAGAATCATGGATGATGCCCCGCATTACTGCCGCGTGGTCACTGCCATTTTCAGGACTTTCGAAATACAGGAAAAAATTGATAAAATTTATCCGGAAGCTGAAAAGGGAAACTGCTGATGTTTAAACCCGGATTTGCAGACAGACTGGTTTCCGCCCTGTCCGTTTCTCCTGAAACACAGAAATTTCAGGATACATGGAAAGACCGGACAATTGAATAAGGAGAAACTGATTTGCTGAAAAAAATACTGGAACAGTATCTGAAAAATCTCACTGACACTTTTCTGCGCGGGGATGCCAGGGAAGAAAGTTATTACATTCATCTTGATGAATTCATCAGGCAGTATGCGGAAATTCAGCATATTCAGAATGTTGACATTACAATTCTTCCCAAAAAGACTGAAGCGGGCAATCCGGATTTCCGCATCTGGGACGGGAAAAACCGCATCACCGGTTATATTGAGGCCAAGGATCCGTCTGCCACAAATCTTGACTCTGCTGAAGTTTCTGAGCAGTTGAAACGCTACTGCTCCACTTTTCCCAATGTTATCTTAACGAATTTTTACGAATTCCGGCTGTACAGAAACGGAGAACGCATTGCAGGGGCCATGATTGGCCGTCCGATAATCGCTCAGAAACTGCGCACTGCCCCTCCGGCTGAAAATGTTGACAAATTTCAGGATTTGTTTGAGAAATTCTTTTCTTTCTCACTGCCAAAGGTGCAGACGGCCCATTCTTTGGCACTTGAACTGGCAAAAAGAACCCGTTTTCTGCGTGATGAGGTTATGGCACTGACAGCCGGGGAAAACGGGAGCAAAGGCAACAAACAGATCAGGGGATTTTATGAGGCATTTCAGAAATATCTTATCGGAATCCTTACAGAAAAGCAGTTTGCGGATTTGTATGCGCAGACGCTCACTTACGGACTGTTTGCGGCCCGCACCAGGGCTGAAGGGGAATTCACCCGGAGGATTGCATTTGACTGCATTCCGCATACCATCGGTTTTCTGCGTGATATTTTCCGTTTTGTCTGTCTGGAGGAACCGCCCCTGTCCCTGCGGATGATCGTGGAGGACATTGCGGAAATTCTGCATGTGACTGACACAAATGAAATACTGCATGAATACCGGAAAACCGGAAAGGGCCGTGATCCTGTTGTCCATTTTTATGAAAGTTTTCTCTCTGCGTATGATCCGGAAACAAGGGAGCGCAGAGGTGTGTATTACACTCCCGAAGCTGTGGTCGGGTATATTGTGCGCTCGGTTCATTCTATTTTAAAATCCAATTTCGGACTGGCAGATGGCCTTGCCAGCCCGGAGGTGAAACTGCTTGACCCTGCCGGGGGCACGCTGACATTTCCGGCAGAGGCTGTGCGTGTCGCGGCTGCCGAATTTCAGGAAAAGTACGGCAGAGGCGGATTGCATCAGTGGATTCGCAGTCACATACTGGAAAATTTCTGCGCATTTGAACTGATGATGGCTCCATATGCGGTGGGGCATCTGAAAATGGGATTTGTTCTTGATGAACTCGGTTACAGAATGGCGGATGAGGAACGCTTCCGGCTCTATCTGACCAACACTCTGGAAATGAGGGAAATAACCCAGACAGCCCTTCCGGGTCTGAGCTCCCTGAGTGAGGAAAGTCATCTCGCGGGCATGGTCAAAACAGAGCAGCCCGTGCTGGTGATTGTGGGCAATCCGCCTTACAGCGGCATTTCCGCAAATATAAATGAGTGGACAGAACGGCTGTTAAAAGAGGATATTGACGGCGCACAGAGTTACTACAAAGTGGACGGTCTCCCGCTTAGAGAAAAGAAAGTATGGCTGCAGGATGATTATGTGAAATTCCTGCGCTTTGCCCAGTGGAAAATTCACAAATCCGGCTACGGAATTGTGGGAATGATTACCAATCACGGTTATCTGGACAATCCCACCTTTCGCGGGATGCGCCAGAGTCTGATGAAAACCTTTGATGAAATCTATCTTATTGATCTTCACGGAAACAGTCTGAAAAAAGAAACATCTCCTGACGGTGGCAAAGATGAAAATGTGTTTGACATCCGCCAGGGAGTAGCGATTGCGCTGTTTGTAAGAAACAAAAAAGCAAAAAAACCAAAGGTTTTTCATGCGGATTTGCACGGTCTGCGCAATGAGAAATACCGCATGCTGGACAGCAGCGGTTTTGACAAAAAAAATTACAGAGAAATCAAACCGGTATCCCCCGGATATTTCTTTGTTCCAAAAAACACTTCCCATATTCAGCATTATCTGAAATGGAAACAGATTGATGAAATTTTTCAGGAAAATGTGACCGGAATCGTCACTGCACGGGATAATCTTGCTGTTGATTTTGAAAAAAATTCCCTGAGAAACAAAATCATGATGTTCCGGAACCTGAATCTGTCTGATGATGTGATCAGAACCGGCCTGAATCTGAAAGACAATTACCAGTGGAAAATGGCTGAGCAGAGAAAACAGTTTGCAGAAACGGATAACTGGGAGGAATATTTCTCAACTTTTCTTTACCGTCCCTTTGATGTCCGGCATATTTATTATCATGAAAATATTGTGTTCAGAACCCGGCATAATGTTATGCACCACATGCGGGAAGGAAATATCGGTTTAATTGTCCCGCGGCAATGCAAAGAAGATCCGGGAGCATTCATCACGGAAAATCTGATCGGTCATAAAACAGTCAGTGCATATGATATTAATTACTTATTCCCTTTATATGTTTATGGTGACAAAAATGCAAAAGACATTCTCAGGAATACGCAAATTCAAAAGAGACCGAATATTTCGCAGGATTTTCTTGAAAAAATGGAATCTGTTTACAGAAAGAAACCCAAATCCGAAGATATTCTTTATTATATCTACGGCATTTTTTACAGCAATATTTACCGGAAAACCTATGCCGAGTTTCTGAAAACGGATTTTCCCCGCGTGCCTTTTACCTCAGATTACAGCATATTCAGGAAAATCGGGAAAATGGGCAAAGAACTGGCTGATCTGCATCTGCTGAAAAGCCCGGCACTCAACCCGCCCCTTGCCAAATATCAGGGAAGCGGTGACAATGACCGGATTGAAAAGATCGCTTACAATGAAAAGGAACAGCGGGTTTACATTAACAAAGACAGATATTTTGAAGGCATCACTCCGGAACTGTGGAATTACCATATTGGCGGGTATCAGGTTCTTTCCAAATATCTCAAAGACCGCAAAGGCAGAATCATGGATGATGCCCCGCATTACTGCCGCGTGGTCACTGCCATTTTCAGAACTTTGGAAATACAGGAGAAAGTGGATAAAATTTATCCTGATGCGGAAAAGGAAACTGCTGATTTTTTTTAATAATGAATAACTGGCAGGTTCCTCTGCCGCTGATTCAATCTGTGTTTATGCACGTGATCATGGCGTTTTATATGAATTCCCGGTACATGGAAATATGCAGTATTTACGTCTCTGAAATATAACTTTCTGTTTTTATTGTCTGTAATAAATTCAAAGAGTTAAAAATCAGCAGCGTAAATCACGATATGATTGACAATAACAATTAAAAACAGCAAACATATTTTTATTATGGAAATCATTGACAGGAAAATACTGCTGGCAGATGATGAGGAGGGTATCCGCAAGGTTCTGCGTATCTCACTGGAAGATATGGGATATGAGGTCAGAACCGCGGTAAACGGAGCAGATGCCCTGGATATATTCAGAGAATATGCACCGTCCATTGTGCTGACCGACATCAAAATGCCGGTGATGGGCGGCATTGAACTTCTCCGGAAAATCAAGGAGGAAAGTCCGGATACAGAAGTCATTATGATTACGGGGCATGGCGATCTGGAACTGGCTATCCAGAGCCTGAAGCATGAGGCCACTGATTTTGTAACCAAACCCATCAATGACGAGGTACTGGAGATCGCTCTCAAGCGGGCCGCGGAACGGATTTACATGCGGACAAAGCTGCGTGAATATACTGAAAACCTTGAAAAACTGGTGGAGGAAAAAAGCAGAAAAATCATTGAGGCTGAAAAACTGGCTGCAGTGGGACAGACCGTTGCCGGGCTTTCCCATGCCATCAAAAGCATTGCCAGCGGACTCAAAGGCGGGGCTTTTGTTCTGGAAAAAGGCATAGAACTGGATAACAGACAGTATCTGATGCAGGGATGGGAAATGCTCAGGGGAAATATGGACAAAATAACAAAACTTTCCCTGGATCTGCTGGATTATGCCAAAAGTGCGAAAACCGATCTCAGTCTCTGTGATCCCAATTTGCCTCTTGAAGAAGTCGGGGAACTCATGCGGCACCGGGCAGAACAGCACTGTATCAGTCTGAAAGTCACTGCTGATCCGGACATTCCCATGATGTATCTGGATCAGGAGGCTATTCACCGATGCCTGCTCAACCTTGTTGCCAATGCTGTGGAAGCCTGCATGGACACGGAGTGCCGGAAAGAGACAAAAACCGTGATTCTGCGCAGCCGGAAAACCGCAGCCGGAGGTGTGGAATATCAGGTGGAGGACAACTGCCTGGGAATGAAACCGGAAATCAGGGAAAAACTTTTTCAGAGTTTTTTCACCACCAAGGGAAACCGGGGAACAGGTATCGGACTTATGCTAACCCAAAAAATTGTTGATGAACACCGGGGAAGCATTTCTGTGGAAACCGAACCCGGAGAGGGAACCTGTTTTTCCATTGTTATTCCCCAACTGCAGCCAGGTGCAGGACAGTAATGGCCCAGATTTCCCATACGGACAGACTTTTCCAGCCCTGGCTGGGGCTTGTGAACTTATTCGATTTCCTTTCCGCGGGATGCATTCTTATCGGAAAGGATCGCAGAATTGTTTCCATGAATGAAACTGCGCGAATGCTCACAGATTACAAAGCAGATTTGTCCCAGGAAAAACTCTGCCATGAGGTGCTGAGCAGATATTTCTGCACCGGAGAATGCCTGTTTGACAGGGCAGTGCGGGAAGGCAGGGATGTGGTAAGCGCGGACAGGGCAGGGCAGGGTGCGGAAGATCAGAAATTTCTGACCAAAATCGTATCCCCCCTGTATGATCCGGAACAGCAGATTATCGGATGTATCGAGGTGATACAGGATCATTCCGCATTTCAGGAACTCCTTGACCGTGTTCGCTACGAAGGCCAGAAGATGAAAAACATCCTGGATAATCTGGAACTGGGCGTGCTGACCGTGGATCGCAACGGTTATATCACTTTTTTCAATACAGCCGCTGAAACTGTTAGCGAATTCACCCGTGAGGAGGTTCTGGGAAAACCCTGCGCTCCCCTGTTCGGAACCCTGCATTTTGATGAGCATCTGCCCCTGTGTCAGACTGTGAAAGACGGAAATCCCCGCGTGCGTCAGGAAGGAAACATTTTTACCAAAGCAGGCCAGCCGGTTCCCATCCGGGCCAATTACATGGCCCTGAAAAACGAGACAGGCCGCATTACAGGCGGCATTGCAACGCTTTCGGATCTGTCGCTGGTCTATCAGTTCAACAGTGAAATAAAAGAGCGCAGCACCTTTTATGATATGGTAGGCCGTGCGCCGTCCATGCAGAAAATCTTTGACATTCTTCCGGTTATTGCGGAAAGTGATGCCACAGTTCTTATTGAGGGACAGACCGGCACAGGCAAGGATATTCTCGCGCGGGTCATCCACAACGCCAGTCAGCGGAAATCCCGTGCGCTGGTCAAAGTCAACTGTGCTGCTCTGCCGGAAAATCTGCTGGAATCAGAAATGTTCGGATATGTGAAGGGCGCGTTTACCGGCGCGGACAAAGACAAGACCGGACGGTTTCAGGAAGCAGACGGCGGAACCATATTTCTGGATGAAATCGGGGATCTGCCCCTGGCTTTGCAGGCAAAACTGCTGACTGTGCTGGAAGACAAAGAATTTTATCCCCTGGGCAGCAGGAAAACCACCAAAGTGGATGTGCGGATCATATCAGCCACCAATCTGGGACTGGAAAAACAGGTGGGGGCAAAACAGTTCCGTGAAGACCTGTTTTACCGTCTCAATGTCATGCGCATTGAACTCCCGGCACTCAGAGAACGGAAAGAGGATCTGCCGCTGCTGATTTCCCATATCCTCAAACGGCTCTGCGCGCGCAAAAACATGGCACGTTCCGCCATATCCGAAGAGGCAATGGAGATTCTGCTCAACCATGACTATCCCGGCAATATCCGGGAACTGGAAAACATACTGGAACATGCCCTCATCATTTCACGCGGGGAAGTGATTGAACAGAAACATCTGCCCCTGAGCCTGCGCAGTTCCTCTTTTTTGGAATCAGTGTGCGTAAAAAACATTCCCAAAGGGGATCAGCAGAGCATTTCCGGGGAAAAGGAGCAGATCTTTTCTGTGCTGAAAAAAAACAGATGGAACCGGGGAGCCGCTGCCGGAGAACTGGGTATGAACAGATCCACACTGTGGCGGAAAATGAAGAAATATGACATCCGTCCCTGAATTTTCTGCAATGTCTGTCTGATACCAATTCTCCATTGAACTGATACTGATCCGGAGGAGTGCAAAAATTAAGCGGAGCGGTTTTTTGCACAGCAGGCTGATCCGGAGGAGTGCAAAAATTAAGCGGAGCGGTTTTTTGCACAGCAGGCTGATCCGAAGGAGTGCAAAAATTAAGCGGAGCGGTTTTTTGCACAGCCGGAACTGCAATATTG
>CAZHPS010000119.1:0-15825 GCA_964534335.1 uncultured Desulfobacterales bacterium | reverse complement strand
TCTGCGGTTTTTTATCCTCTGTGTTCTCTGTGGGAAAGCAAAAAACCGCTCCGCTCAATTTTTGCACTCCTCTGCAGAAAACCGCTCCGCTTAATTTTTGCACTCCTCCGGATCAGTATCAATTCAATGGAGAATCCGTATTATACCGGAACAGAAACAGAAATGGCAGCCTCAAAAGAAGCTGCCATTTTTTGTTTTACGGAAATGGGAAATCAGTTTTTAAAGGGAAATTCCATTCCGGCAAATTTTTCCCCTGCTGTTTTCATTGCTTTTTCATATCCTTCGCTGTACATCCGGGTCCAGTCTGTCATGGCACCGCTCCATTTTTCAGAAGCCCACCGGGACTGCTCAAAAAAAAGGTTCATCATTTTGTCCATACGGCTCTGAAACATCTCCATTGTTTTCAGAGAAGCATCCATGGCCGTTTTCTGAAAATCACCTATCTGCTGGTACATCTGTGTCTGCTCTGTCTGTCCGATCATCGTTTTTCTCTCCTTTTTCAGATTCTTCTGCTTTTTCGGAATTCCTTTCCGATTTATCAAAATACTGACCGAAATCAGTCATCATTTTCAGGAATAATTCACCCTGGGTTTTGACCATATTTTCAAAATTGCTGCTCAGTTCCGCATGGGAAGTGCTGTTGCTGCCGATGAGCATCTTCAGATGTTTTATGGTCTCTTCCTGCTGCTCGCATTTTGCCTTCAGCTTCTCATATTTTTCCACCAGGGCAAGATGCTCTTGCTGGGATACAATCCCCATGAGAGCCAGATACTCTTTAAGCGATTTCTGAAAATCATACATGGCAAGATCTGAAGTCTTTTTGTACTGCTCACTTTGCGGGGAAAGGCTGTCCAGCCCGTAAAATTTTCGGAACATTCTGGTGAGTTCCTGGAAATCAGGGCTGTGCTGATCCTGTGAAGATTTTTCCGGGTTCGGAAAACCGGTCCGCATCCAGCGGAACATATGATCCGTCTGCTTTTTGCCGCGGGCAGCACTCAGTAAAAAATTGCCCCAGAATTCCAAGAATTTCTCATCCATTGTCATACTCACTTTTCAGAAAAACTGTTATGCGTTTTCAGATACGGTCTCTTCGGTTTTGGGAGCCTTTTTCGCTTTTTTCTCTGCAGTCACGATCTGTACTGCTTTTTCCTCCTGCTTTTCCGTCATCTGAACTGAATCTGTCCCGTTTTTTGCCAGCATTTCCATTTCCAGATCCAGTTGGAAACGCACAGGCCCCCGGTGATTTTTTTCACCAAAGCGGGTGTGCAGCGCACATGCTGAACGGGGATCTGACCAGGAAGTGGCAATAGCCACATGTCCTTTGGGAAAGGCGCACAATTCTGCATCAATATAATCCAAAGGAGCCAGGGCTGTGTCTTTTTCCACCAGATCATCCCCTTCTCCGTAACAGATCAGCCATTTGATGCCTTTTTCCGGAATCCTTCTGAAATTGAGATCCCGGCCAAAGAGTTTCACCGGAAGGGTTCCGTCTTTGGTGATCGGGACCGTAAAGGATGCAAAACTCATCTGCGAAATGGAAAGGGGCAGATCATTGCGTTCATTTTTCAGCCAGAAATTGAGAGCGGCTGCTGTTTTGCTGATAGTCACGGGTTTGCCGTTGCGGGGGGTCAGCATGGTCATATCCCGGAAAAATGCCACCATCGGGGCTTCCATTTCAATGCTCTTGAGCTTATAAACCCATCCCATCAGATCCCCGTCCCCAACTTTGTTTCCGTTGGGCATGGTTTTGGTTCCGTATGCCAGATCCCTGAACCGGGAGGGCAGACTATCCAGAAAATGTTTCAGTCCTTTGCTGCGGGTTCCGTCCATAGGCGCGACACAGGTGATCAGCGCATCCACCACACCGTCAAGTTCCCCGGAAAGGATATTGCAAACAGCCATGAATCCGCCCTGGCAGTATCCGTTGATGGTGACAGGTTTGCCATGCCGGGCCATGATTTTGTCGCAGAAGAAGCGGGTATCCAGCGCATCCTCCTCTCCGGTCATAATCTGCACAGCCGGAGTTTCGCTGATGTTTTTCATAATCCGGATATAAGTGGGAATTCCCATGTTTGCAAAACAGTGGGTATAGCTTTTGTTTTCGCCCGGCAGAAAACCGAGGATATTCGCACCCAGAACATAGGGGGGAAGAATCATTACCGGTTTGCCGTCCTCCCTTACCTTCACGGATTTGTCTGTGGGAAGAATCTGGTATAAAATAAAACGCTCTGTTTCCGCAAAGCGGATATTGATGCCCCGTTCAAAATGGAATCCGAAATCCTCTGCAGCATCCTTTATGGCACGGGGATAATAGGATGAGGCCAGTTCCGCAATCTTTGCCTGGCGGGCCGTGAAATCCTGAATATTTTCCCCATCCACATCAAACAGGGTATTATACACTGCGCCCATGGCTCTGGGCATTTCGCGTGTGGCATATTCATTGATCACCCGCATGCTGGCTGTATAATAGCGGGAAGACAGTTCCATATTGAAGGACATAAGCTCCATATAGGACTGCAGATTCTCCCACGGAGTGCTGGCAAGCATTCTGCCCTGTTCCACATCCCGGAAATAATGGGTGGATACCATATAGGGAATGAAGAACTCATTCAGGTATTTGGTATAACCGGCATAATAGTTCTGAACAGCGGTAAAATGGTTGGCAAGCACATGCAGCGGCGACATCATTTTTTCAAACATCCGCCCGGCACTGGTTTCCATTTCGCCATAATCCAATGTCATCATCACTGACCTCCGCAAAAAAATAGGGGCCGCGGCTGCCTGCAACCGGAAAACCGGACACTTTGTCTGTTTTCCATCCGGCAGAGAACCGGCTGTCAGCAGGTTCTGCCGGGTACATATTCCCATTTGTCATAATGGTATATATCGGTTCATCATTCTCTGCCGCGCACCCCTGTAAGTCATGTCCGGATTATTCCTGCGAGCCGGAGAAATATTTGTCTACCTTCTCAAAATTCTTCTCCACCGCTTCTTTGAATTTTATCCGTCCGTCTTTGTAAGCAGTGATCCATCCGCTTACCGCTTTTTTCCCTTCTTCGGGAAGCCATGCCGCCTGTTCCACAAAAGTCTGAACCATCTTTTCGCCCTGTTCCTGAAGGTTGGACATGGCGTTGAAAGAATTGTCGAAAGTGCTCTTCTGAAAATCAATCATCTGCTTGAACATCTGTTTCTGATCCATCTGCATGTTTTTATCCTTTTAGGCGATTTTCAGAAAAAAATATACCAAAAAGTAGCATAAGCTTCCAGCTTGTGCCGTGAACTGGACAGGTATATTTATTTTAATAAATCACCTTATATAAAAGTCTTTGCTGGCAATGATACCTGACCCGTGCTGCGCATTCCTGCCCGGATTATTTTTTCTCAAACATCTCTTCGAGTCTGACATAACCGTCATCAACGGATTTTTTGAAAGTGTCGCGGGCTTTCTTGTACATGTCAAACGAGTCACGGATGGTTTTCTTTCCTTCTTCGGGAATCCATGTCATCTGTTTCAGAAAGGTATCCGCGATCTTTTCGGTCTGTTCCTGAATGGTGCACATCGCGCTGAAAGAGTTTTCAAAAAGGGTTTTCTGAAAAGAGATCATCTGTGTTGCCACTTTACCGGTTTCCATCATTTTTTTTATCCTCCACAAAAAGGGTTTTGTATTTATGCTCTGTCCGATACAGAGCATGTCTGAGATATATAATAACCCCCCGCAGGAAAAAGTCAAGGAAAAAATATTGCACTGCAAAAAAATATTTTTCAGACAGTATAAAAAATAATCAATATAAAAAACTTGACTTTATGAATCCGGTTAGGCTATTCTGGGGACAGCATGAATATTTTTTTGTGCAGTATAACAAAGAAAAACCTTAAAAGAGCCGGACAGAAAAATGACGAAAAGCAAAATTACCCTGAAAAAATATCCGAACAGACGCCTGTACAATCCCCAAACCAGTTCCTATGTGACCCTCAGCGATGTGGCAGTTATGATACAGGAGGGCAGACAGGTGGAGGTTATTGACCAGAAGACCGATCAGGATGTGACAGCATTTATTCTTACCCAGATTATTATGGAACAGACCCGGAAAAACAACAAACTGCTTCCTGTATCCCTGCTTCATCTGATCATCAGGTCAGGAGAGAATGTGCTGAGCGATTTTTTTGAAAACTATCTGGAGCAGAGCCTCCACAGTTATCTTTCCTATAAGAAAAGCATGGAGGAACAGTTCCGGATCTGTCTTGAACTGGGAATTGATCTGTCTGCCATGACGGAAAAAACCCTTAGCAGTCTTACTCCTTTTTCCTCCCATTCTGAAAAATCCGGGGAAAAAAAAGACAAACAGCAGCAGGATATGTGAAAATATCTTGATGTTCACAGTAACATATAATATGTAGGAGTTATGCAGTTGAAATCATGAATCAGAGCCGCGTGACCTGAGGGAAGGATAGGGTATATACATGAAGGTCAGGTCCCGCAGCAGCAGTTCTGATGTTTCAGACACAGAAATTTCAACTGCGTAACTTATAAATGTTCTGTGCACGTTTGCAGTCAGTTGAACCGGAACAGACCGAAGAAGGAAAAGGAGCAGCCTATGAATGAGAAAACGAAAAATGAGACAAGCGCGGAAACTGTGTTTGCCGACTGGATGAAGTCTGTCACTGATTTCTGGGGGGGCATGGCAAAAACAGAGGGGGGAATCCCTGAAATGTTCGGAATGTCCTCGTCCCGGAAACCCAGGAATGTTCAGCAGTTGCAGAAAAATTTTGAAACCGGAAGCAAGGTTTTTCAGTCCCTGTTTTCCTCTTTCAGCAGTCCGGAAAATATGGAAACCATGTTCAAAAGTACGGATACGCTTCCTGATTTTCTGTCTTCCCTTACACGGCAGACATGGGACGGTATTTTTGACATCCAGAAAAAATGGATGGACCGGCTGGCAAGAATCGGTAAGGAGACCAAAGCCTACAGTTTTGAGGATATTGATCAGGAAACATTCAGAACCATCCGGGATGTCTATGAAAAGGAATTTCAGAAATTCCTTCATATCCCCTCGCTGGGCTTAAACCGTTTCCAGCAGGAAAGAACCAGCACCCTGATTGACAAATACACCCTGTTTCAGACAGCCGTGGGTGAACTGCTGTACATGTTTTATGTTCCCATTGAAAAAACAGCGGCTGTGATGCAGGAGGAAATCGAACAGATGGCGGAAAAAGGGGAACTGTTCGAAGATTTCAAGGACTATTACAATATGTGGATCAAAGTGCTGGAGGGGCATTACATGACCCTGCTCAAATCCCCGGAATACACAAAGGTCATGGACACTGCCATAGATGCCAACCTGCAGTATATGAAAGCCAGGGAAGAGGTCATGTATGACCTGCTGCAGAAAATTCCTGTGCCCACAAACCGGGATATGGATGAACTGTACAAAGATTTTTATCTGCTGAAGAAAAAAGTCAGGGAACTTGCCAAAAAAGTGGAGAAGGATGAGTAACAGAAATTCCGGATTTGCAGTGAAATGTTCCGGTCAGAATTTTTCACTTCAATCTGTAAAGGGAAAGGAGGATGCGTATGAGTCAGTCCCAAATCGCAGTTGACCTGATTCTGAAAAAAATCACCGAACAGACAGAAAAGGCCAAGTCACGGGTGCAGAAGGCGTCCGAGGTGCTGCTGAGTCCGCTGGAAACCGGCATAGCCACAACGCCTTTTGAATATGTGTATGAGGAGGATCGGGTACGTCTGAAGCATTACATGCCTGAAAAAAAGGAGCATAAAATTCCCCTGCTCCTGATATATGCCCTGATCAACCGGGAGACCATGCTGGATCTGCAGCCTGGCCGCAGCGTGGTGCAGACCTTTCTCAGCCAGGGCATTGAAGTTTACAAAGTTGACTGGGGCTATCCCACTGCCAAGGATCAGTATGTGACCATTGATGACCATGTCAACGGATATATTGACAATATGGTGGATTTCATCCGCAAACGCCATAATCTTCCCAAAATCAACATTATGGGCATCTGCATGGGCGGAGCTTTTTCCGTCATGTATTCCTCGCTTCATCCTGAAAAAGTGAAAAACCTTGTCACCACAGTCACGCCCACCAATTTTGACACAGACAAGGGACTGCTCCATATCTGGATGCGGAACTCCCGCGCATATAAGTTGGGAGCAGCCTACAGGAATATGCCCGGTGATCTGATGAATCTCGGATTTCTGCTGCTTAACCCCGCGCGCCTGATTCTGGATAAATATGTGGGTTTTTTTGAAAATATGGATGACAGGGATTTTGTGGAAAATTTTGTGCGCATGGAAAAATGGATCTTTGACAGCCCGGATGTGCCCGGAGCCACCTTTCAGCAGTTCATTACCGACTGCTACCAGAAAAACCTGCTGATTCAGAGCAGACTGGAACTGGGAGGGAAAAGGGTGGAGCTGAAAAACATAACCATGCCCCTGCTCAATATCTACGGCCAGTTTGACCATCTGGTTCCGCCAGAGGCCTGCAATCTGCTGACAAAGAATGTGGGCAGTAAGGATACCGAGGACATCTGTCTGAAAACAGGACATATCGGCATCTATGTCAGCTCCAAATGCCAGGCACTGTTTGCACCCAAAGTGGGAAAATGGCTGAAAGAACGGGAAGGGGATGATCCAAAGCCGGAATCCGCGGATACGAAAACCGCTGACACCAAAAGCGCAGCTCCGAAGAAAAGTGCATCTCCGGCCACAGTCACGGTATCGGCATCTCCGGCATCCGGAACGGCTTCAGCCAAAGCAGCAGAGATAATGAAAAAGACAGTGGACGGAAGAAACAGTGCCGCAGGAAAAAAGGTATCTGCCAGGAAATCGTAAGCAGTGAATCCCCCTTCTCCAATGGAGAAAATGTTAAAAACAACCGAGCGGTATAAGGAGACAAAGATGAAAAACAAAAAAGACTATTTCAAAACCTTCTGCAATATCAGCAAGGCATTTGGGACAACTCTGAACAATGAGCAGTTGCTGGATATCATTGTTCAGAGTGCGATTGATACAATGGAAGCCAAGGCCGCATGCCTGTTTCTGGAGGATAAGGAAAAAGACCTGTTTGTACCCATGTGCCAGAAAGGGCTGTCTGAAAAGTATCTGCATTCGGATCCTTACAAAGCCAGACAGATGGTGGGAGATCTTATCCGCAAAGGCCATATGGTTTTTCATGATGCTGCGTCTGAAAAACGCATGGAAAATGTGGATGCCAAACGAAAGGAGGGCATTGCTTCCATTCTGGTGGTTCCGGTACTCGTGGAGGGCAAGGCCATTGGCATTCTTTCCCTGTATACAGCAACCGTGAGGGAATTTTCCGCAGAAGAGATTGAATTTCTGCAGGCACTTGCCGAACAGGGTGGAATTGCCATTCAGAACTCCCGGCTGGTGGAACGCATCCGGCAGAACGCGGTTCTTTTCCGGGATATGGCAGACAGCATCAATTCCACCAATCTGGATATCAAACAGATTCTCCATATTCTGACAGCAGATATTTCTGAGACATTCGGGATGAAAGGCGCCAATATCCGGCTGCTGAACAAAGAAAGCAATGCTCTGGAACTGGTTGCCACTTACGGTCTGAGTGAGGAATTTCTGGCCAAAGGCACAATTTCCGCAGACAAAAGTGTGACAGAGGCTTTGAATGGCAAGACTGTCATTATCCGGGATGCCACAAAGGATGATCGGATTCAGTACAAAGAGGCCATGAAAAAGGAAGGCATTGTTTCCATACTCTGCGTTCCGGTACGGGTCAGAGATGAGGTCATCGGGGTCATGCGCCTGTGCAGCAGTATAGAAAGGGATTTTCCCGAAGACATGATTCTGCTGGTGGAAGCTTTGGCCCATCAGGGCGGCATTGCCATTCAGAACGCGTCTTTGTATCTTTCTTTGCAGGAAGACAAGAAGAATCTGGAAGAGGATATCTGGAGTCACAGAATGTGGTTCTAGGAAAAACAGGGAGCATGGGGCAGGATTCAGGGAGCAGGGATTGGGTATCAGAATTCCCGGCCTTTCTTTGAGGATAACATAAAAACAGGTGTCAGGGATTCAGGTGTCGGGTATCAGAATTCCCGGAGTTCCTGACCTGTCTGTTAAGGATAATACAAACACAAAGGATGGAAAAATGACAGGAAAAACAATCAGTGAAATCAAAGTGGGAGATGCGGAGGAATTTGCAAAAACGGTTTCTGAATCAGATGTTTATCTCTACGCAGGCATTACCGGGGATCTGAATCCGGCCCATATCAACCATGCCTATGCGGAGAAAACATTTTTCAAGGGACGGATTGCCCACGGTATGCTGACTGCGGGTTTTATTTCAGCCATACTGGGAATGAAACTGCCCGGCCCCGGAACCATTTATATGAAGCAGGAACTGAAATTTCTTGCGCCGGTCAAAATCGGTGACACCATTACAGCCCGTGCGGAAGTGATTGAAGTGGTTGCGGAAAAGAACAGGATAAAGCTGAAAACAACCTGCACCAATCAGGAAGGAACCATTGTTCTGGATGGCGAGGCTGTGGTCAGTCCGCCCAAAGCACCGAAAAAGCAGTAAAAACAGACAGAATGAATGGCGGACATACGGTACTCTGCCAGATTTGAATCTGTGAGTTGCAAAAACCGGATTTTTCCAAAAAATCCGGTTTTTCTGATCAGACCGCCTGGGATAAAGATTTCCTGTGTTTGACCCATAATTCTTTTCCCCGGAAGGCCACTGCAATTTCCAAAATTTCTGTAACACCTGCTGCTGTGAGTTCTGTGGCGTATTTCCGATCCTGAATCTGTTTCAGAGCATCTTCCAGCACCTCTTTGTAATCCTCTGCACCGCTTCCGTCCACTATCTTGAATTCAATTACAATGCCGGTTTTGCGGATGTCCTTTGGTTTGAGCATAATATCAAATCTGCCGTAACCGGATTCCCTGTTTGAACGGATCTCGTATTTCCCGGCCATCCATACCAGCATTCCAAGAACCAGCGCATGGTAAACCTTTTCCGGTGCGCCGCTGAAATCATGGCAGCTCATAATCTGCATCACCACTTTGCGCAGCACACGTTCAAACAGAACAGCATCACCGGTTTCCAGCCCCCGGATCATATCTGCCAGACAGTTCTGCTCCACCTTGACCGCAAACCATCTGCGCACCATTTCCCGGTAGGACAAATACACTTCTTTGTTGGGAATGCCGAGTTCCCATGTTTCATCATCAATTTGGCGGATGGGTTTCAGGTATCCGGAAAAAAGCAGGAAACTCCAGAGCAGATCATCGCGCAGATCCAGATCCCTCATGACAATGCTCTCATATACAGGCTGTTCAACGGTCTGGCCTTCCAGCAGACGTCCGATATCCTCCCGCAGTTCCTTTCCGTCTTTTGTGGCCAGGCGATCCAGCATGGATGTGTCACCCGTGTTGATCCAGTACGGCAGTGCTTTTCTGTTCCTGCTGTTCACATAACTGATGACAGACCAGGGATTGTAAACCGTGAGACCTCCGAACAGATACCCGTCATACCATTCGCTGATCTCATCATAGTGATCTGCAATGTCATAATCCGAAAGCATCTGACGCACCTCCGCGTCCGTGAATCCAAAAAATTCACTGAATTCACTGGTCAGAACCGAGTATACCGTCAGGTTGTTGAGTCCGGAAAAAATGGATTCTTTGGCAACCCGGAGAATGCCGGTCAGCACACCCTTGAACAGATGGGGATTGTCCTTCAGGCCGCCGGAAAGGAAATTGCGCATGAAACCGATAACCTGTTCATAATATCCCCTGAGATACCCGGCATGAAGGGGTGTATCATATTCATCAATGAGAATCACAGGGGGCTGGCCGGTGCAGGTGTGCAGCATATGGCTCAGATGCCTGAGACCCTCCTCATATTCTGACTGACTGGCCTTTCCCTCCAGTATCCGTGTGATGATTTCCCTGTCCAGATCACTCAGAGCGCATTCGGAAAGAGAGGGAGCATGTTCATTGTAAAGTTTCCGAATCATAAGGGATATTTTTTCATAGCATCTCTCCCATGAGGATTCCTTCACATCCTTGAAAGTCATGGATATGACCGGATATTTCCCCTGATGCAGCACAAAGCATTTTTCTTTTTCTATGGACAGACCCCGGAAAAGATCTTTTGCATCCTCCCTGTCTTTTTCAAAAAAATTTTTGAGCATGTCCATGTTCAGGGTTTTGCCAAAGCGCCGGGGCCGGGGCAGGAGAATAACCTCGGTTCCTGTTTCAATGACTTCCCGGATAAAATCCGATTTGTCCACATAATAATATCCTCCGGTGATCAGTTTTCTGAAATCAGATATTCCGGTGGGCATAGGCCGGTTTTTTGCTGTGTTTTCCATTGTTTTTCTCCTTTACGCTTTTTTTGGGGAATAAGAGGACAGACAGGATTTTTTTATCCTGTCCATCCTTTCTGAACAGACAGGCAGGCGTTCCCGCTGATGAGAGCGGGAACGGCAAATATCGGAGATTTCAAAATGCAAAGGATAGCTGTTTAGGATCTGGTCAGTTGCCGGTACTTGATTCTTTTGGGAATATCTGCATCCGCGCCCAGGCGTTTGCGCCGATCCTCCTCATAATCTGAATAATTGCCCTCAAACCAGGTTACTTTGCTGTCGCCCTCAAAAGCCAGAATATGGGTTGCGATACGGTCAAGGAACCAGCGGTCATGACTGATGATCACCGCGCACCCGCCAAAGTTTTCCAACGCCTCTTCCAAAGCCCGCATGGTATTCACATCCAGATCATTGGTTGGTTCGTCCAGCAGCAGGACATTCGCTCCTTCCTTGAGCATCCGGGCCAGATGAACCCGGTTGCGTTCCCCACCGGAAAGGATGCCCACTTTTTTCTGCTGATCAGATCCGGAAAAATTGAAGCGGGCCACATATGCCCTGGAATTGACTTCCCGATCTCCCAGACGGATGCTGTCCTGACCATCGGAAATGCACTGCCAGATATTTTTTTCCGGGTCCAGATCCCTGTTCTGATCCACATAGGCCAGTTGCACGGTTTCTCCAATGGTGATTTTTCCTGTATCCGGTTTTTCCTGCCCTGTGATCATCTTAAACAGTGTGGTCTTGCCCGCGCCGTTGGGGCCTATCACGCCCACAATGCCGCCCGGAGGCAGGGTAAAGGTCATGTCTTCCACCAGCACCCGGTTTCCGTAGGATTTGGAAATTTTTTCGCACCGGATGACTTCTCCGCCCAGCCGAGGCCCGGGCGGAATATAGATTTCCAAATCTTTGATGACCTTTTCCGTCTCCTGTTTCAGCAGATTCTCATACGCGCTGATACGGGATTTGGCCTTGGCCCGGCGTCCTTTGGGAGACATGCGTATCCATTCCAGTTCCCTCTGCAGGGTTTTCTGCCGCTGACTTTCCTGTTTTTCCTCATTCTGGAGACGGTTCTGCTTCTGCTCCAGCCAGGAGGAATAATTGCCTTTCCAGGGAATGCCATGCCCCCGATCCAGTTCCAGAATCCATCCGGCCACATTGTCAAGAAAATAGCGGTCATGGGTCACAGCAATTACCGTGCCCTCGTAACTGTGGAGATGATGCTCCAGCCATGCAACAGATTCCGCATCCAAATGGTTGGTCGGCTCATCCAGAAGCAGAATATCCGGATTCTGCAGCAGCAGACGGCAGAGTGCCACCCTGCGCCGTTCACCACCGGACAGAATATTGACCGGTGTATCTCCGGGGGGACAGCGCAGCGCGTCCATAGCCATTTCCAGCCGTGCGTCCAAATCCCAGGCATTGAGAGCATCCAGTTTCTCCTGCACTTTTCCCTGACGCTGCAGCAGTTTGTCCATTTCCTCATCTGACATGGGTTCTGCGAATTTTTCATTAATCTGATTGAATTCATTCATCAGATCAACGGTTTCCTGCACCCCCTCCTCCACCACGGCACGCACGGTTTTGTTCACATCCACAAGGGGTTCCTGCGCCAGCCAGCCTACCGTGTAACCGGGTGAAAAAACCAGTTCACCGTTGAATTCCTTTTCCACACCTGCCATAATCCGCAGCAGCGTGCTTTTTCCGGACCCGTTAAGTCCCAGAACCCCAATTTTTGCCCCGTAAAAATAGGAAAGCGAAATGTCTTTGATGATAGGCCGTTTGTCATGAAACTTGCTGACCTTCATCATGGAAAAAATGATCTTGTTTACCTCGCTGCTCATCTTTAATATGTCCTTTTTATGTTTTTATTAAGGTGTCAGGTGTCAGTGTTCAGGGATTCAGCCATACCGCTGCTTTTTTCTCCTGAAACCCTGCGCCTGAAAGCCGCTTTTATTTCTCTGAAAATTCCAGAAACAGTTCTCCCTTCCATCCTTCGGTTTCCGGCACACTGTCATTCCATTGCATAATCGTGCAGTGATCACTTTCATCCGTGGGAACCGTGCAGTCAATAAAAGGCATGAAGGGCTCGCCTGCCTGAGATGTGAAATGGAACAGCAAAGCCTCCCCGTCCTGAATCCGGTCGAATTCCAGCAGTTTTGTCAGATAAATCCGGCAGTGCCCCTCAAAAAGGCTTCTGTTTTTTCTGAAACGCTGTATCCGTTTTCTGAACAGATCCAGAGCAGCCTGCTGATCCTCTGCCCCGGCCAGCATATGAAATTCTCCGTGGCGCGGGTCTTCCTCTGCTTTCCCCTGCCGTGTGGTCAGATGAAAGAAATGTCCGATAAAAATCATGGTATGTCCTTTCCTGCACAGATATTTTTTAACTCATGTTACGCATCCCTTTTAAAAATAAGGAATTTAGCCTCTTTCACCGTCATTCCTGCTTATGCTGTAATGATAGAGATTTCAAGTGGTTCCGGATACAGGCTTTCTCCGGTAACACAAGTTTTAATTATAAACACTGATTTTCCGAAAATCCATTTTTCAGTATATCAAATTTTCAGGCAGAGAGTCAAAAAATATTGTGAAAGGATTTTTTCTATGTCTTTGCATTCCTGCCTCCCCGCTCCTTTGCGTTTTTTCCGGATGACAGAACACATGAAACGCAGAGAGGCATATGGGCAGAGACGCAAAAGGAAAACAGTTTTAATTTTTAATATATAAAAAATATCAGTAAGTTATAGAGAGATCTGTACGAAAAAACAGAGGAAAACCCGGCGGGAAAATACAAAATTAAGATACATAGCTCTTTTCTGTTTCTGGAAAATACCTTTGGACATGCTGAAAAATGCGGGAACAGTACAGTTTTGCCTGTACGCAAAAAACATACCGGATAAGTAGGGTTCCATAAATTTTCGGGTATAAAGTTTTCAGAATGTCCGGATCGGGGTTTCCCACAGAGAACACAGAGAAAAAAACACCCGCAGAGGACACAGAGGAAAAAATTATGTTTATTAAGGACGGTTCCATAAATTTTCGGGTATAAAATATTCTCCCCTCCCTTGAGGAGTGGCAGGGCGGGTTAATCCCTGTGGACAAAAAATCCCGGAAAGCAGAATGATATGCGATCCGGGGAAAAAGGGATGTGTCCTTTCCATATGTCTGAACCTATGATTCCGTGTAATCAGCATAATCTGTGTGAATCAGCGGTTCAGACAGTTTTTAATCAGAGTAATCAGACAAATCAGACGAATCACAGTTCAGACAATTGGTCAGGCGGTATAGCGGGTTACGCTCACGCTGCACCCGCCCTATGAACTACAAAGATTTATTTAAGAAAGGATTTCACGAAGCAAAAAATCCTTTCTTAAATAAATCCCTGTAGTTATAAAATCATGCCCATCACAGAAATCAGACGAATCACAGTTCAGACAGTTATTTCTCCATTGTCTGAACCGCTGATTCACACGGATTTCACGGATTACGCGGAAAGGAATTCAGGGCATTTCAGACTGGCACAATAACAGCGGCATTTTCCCGGGTGCCGGAAAAAAACATCAGCGCAATCAGCGTAATCTGTGTGAATCTGCGGTTCAGACAACCAGACACACTGTCTGAACCGCTGATTCATCTGATTTGTCTGATTCCGCTGATTTTTGCACTGCATTATCCGTGCAGTCAGCGTAATCTGTGTGAATCTGCGGTTCAGACAGTTTTTAATCAGAGTAATCAGACAAATCAGACGAATCACAGTTCAGACAGTTTCAGTGATTGTGATGATTGCCATGACCGGAGATGGCATTTTCATGGCAATCACAGTCGCTGCCTGCTGATTCATCACGGGCAGTTATGATACAGAGTTACACCCCTGTTCAGCAACTGGGGGATATAAACGCTGCATGAGGTTGTGTTTAACGGATTGCCTGCTCCATTTGAATAAAGAGAAACGGTATCCCCTCTGCCAATTCCACTGTTGTCAACCAGCGGTTTTATATTGCTGATCTGATTGCCGGAAAGATCAAGCACTGTAAGGTTTACAAATCCCGCCACTGCACTGATATTGCTGATCTGATTCCCAGGAAGACTAAGCTCTGTCAGTTTTGTAAGTCCGGCCAATGCGCTGATATCGCTGATCTGATTGTCATCAAGAGAAAGCCATGTCAGGTTTACAAGTCCGGCCAATGTACTGATATCGCCTGTCTGAATGACACCAAGATAAAGTCCTGTCAGTTTTGTCAGTCCGGCCAATGCACTGATATCACTGATCGGATTTTCCCCAATATAAAGCTCCTTCAGGTTTACAAGTCCCGCCAGTGCACTGATATCGCTGATCTGATTGGCATCAGAATCAAACCATGCCAGATTCACAAGTCCTGCTACTGCGTTAATATTGCTGATCGGATTCCCACCAATATCAAGAACTGTCAGTTTTGTCAGCCCGGCCACTGCGCTGATATCGCTGATCTGATTATCATAAAGATAGAGAACTGTCAGATTTGTGCAATACTGGAGGCCCTCAAGATTTGCTATATCTCTTTCATAGGCATCCAAAGAAGTCAGTACCCGCAAATCCGATGCAAGAATATCGCCTGCGGGTTTGCTGATTGCTTCTCTGACAGAGGACTCAAGATTTGTATCAGGGAAAACAACAACAAAGTCACGAATCTCTGATACCACCTGAAGCCCGTAAACCGCCTCTGCCAAACCGATTTTGCCGTCACTGTTCACATCTCCGGCAGTTGTGACACCGGCAGGTTTCAGCCCTGCAGACACCTGAAGCGACATAATCACATCTTTGAGATCAACATCCCCCAAGCCATCCACATTTCCGGCCGCGCCGAAAACATTCGTCCCTGAAAAAACGGCTATTCCGAAAACCAGAACCGCCAGCCAATACATGAATCTTTTTTCTTTTCTGTGCATGTTTTTTCCCGTTCTGTTATAATGCTATTCCTCTGGAATTATGTCAAAACCGCATATTCACACGGATTTGTTTGATTTCACGGATGAAAACTGCATTTCGGACGGTTGATGTTTTGACCCCTGACATATCAAAATGTGAATTCAGCATAACATATTGGCAACGGATCAAATCCGGTGAAAACCCCGAAAATATTGGCATTATTATAGAAAAATCGGTTATCCCCACGATTCAAACCCCGAAAGGGGTGAAATTATTATAGCAGACAGAATATTCCCAACGTCATAAAACCCCGAAAGGGGTGAAATTATAATGTCATCCCTTGCGGGATTCTGTTCTGTTTTTCTGCATGTCATCTCTATAATAATATCATCCCTTTCGGGATTCTGTTCTGTTTTTTTTGCATCATAATTTATATAATAATATCATCCATTTCTGGATTTTGTTCTGTTTTTTTGCATCATAATTTCTATAGTGTTTGAGGTATTTTCAAAACCCATAAATTATAAAAAACAAAACATTCCTGAACACACTC
>CAZHPS010000118.1:0-15838 GCA_964534335.1 uncultured Desulfobacterales bacterium | reverse complement strand
ATTCTGTTTTTTGAAAACTTTATACCACAAAATATATGGAAGGTTACTTATCATATCCATCAATAGAATCTTTGCTATAAGATTCTATCTTCTCAGTTTGTAGGATAGTTTTCTGGCCTTGACGATTAAAGACATCTCTTGATTCTGATCTTTCTCTAATAATATCTGACCGTTTGGCGATTAATGCTTTTTTAAGCTGAACCCATGGAACACCATAATAGATATAGGCAAAACGAGTAGATGCCTGCCAATCTCCATCGCCTAAACCTTTTTTTGATTCCTTAATAGCCCTGCCTACTGATTGTTCATCCAATACTATTTTATCTGCAATACTTTTTTGAGATGCTTTCTGGTTCCCCCAGGTTACAGTGCTAGAACCAAGCAATCCACTGAAATACTGCTTTAATGTTCCGGAAGCGAAATAATCCTTATTTTCCTTTCCGCCTCCATCTACAATTCCGCTGAAGCAGGCTGATGCAATCCATATGGGCCTTGTTTTTTCAAGATTATCTACGCTTGCTGAACTCCAATCATTTCCACTAATCAAAGGTGGATAGCCTTTGTCTAAGTTATAAGATGCTTTTGACAAGAATTTTTTGTTTCCTTTATCATCTGTTCCTCCAGCACTACCGCTTAGCCCATAAGGGCTTCCATGATGGTATGACCATATCAGATCAAGGTCATATTTATTTATCGAATTGAATAAATTATCTTTTGAGATAAAGGTATAATTATCTTTGCTTTCGAAACTCACAAAATCATTATCAACAAGATTTATTCCCGAGTCATCTGGAGAATCTTTTTTGACTATAAGCCATCCTCCATGGTGGCTGTTCACTGGATTTCCCCATACATTTCTGGCGGGATAGCTTTCTTCCCTTGTTATTAGTAATAGACTCCTTGTTAATTCAAGTTGTTCAGATTTCCATATTCCATTTTTGAACAAATTTAAAAGATCAACACCAGTATTGCCTAATATCCTTCCAATATATACATTCTCTAAGCCATCACCTTCCCCCCACCTCTTATTATCCGTGTCATAGAAAATGATATCAGAAAATATATAATTTTCCTCACCAGCTTTTTTTTGTGTTTCACTGAATTTGCCTACCCAATATAGATGATCTTTTGTCCCCTGCTTTGGATCCCACACTCGATAGTGAGGGATAACATCATCCCCACCTATAATAGTAAGGAATATTTTGTTTTCTGCTTTGGCACCTCCCAAATTGTCAATCCAATAATTCACATAAGCATCAACCTGATTGGTTGTTGTGTTGATGCAAGATTCTTCATCTCTGTTGAATTTGGCATCGCCGTTATAACATTTAGTATACCAGCTATTTGAATCTTTTCTAACATCATACCAATCTGTAAAAGGCATACCGTCAGGATTCTTTCCCGTCCAGTTATCACTTTCATCATATTCATCCACATAATAAACAATTGATGGTGGATAGCCTGAAGCAATCTCATGGATATATGAAAGCAAATTTTGCACCTCGGATTTGTCATAGGCTTCAAACAGCAGGCGTCTGTTGGTGACAATCAGGTTCGCCATTTTTACAACGCTGAAATATCTGCTGTCAGACTGCTTTGTCTCCACACTTAATCCTGAAACCTCTGTAAAAACAGAGTGTGCATCCTTATTGTAAGTTTCTGTAAAGGGGAAATCATCAGGAATACGGACACGGACAACATATTCATCCGAAGTTTTAGCAGAAGCAACTTCAATCTGCTGAATGGTGACTTTGCGTTTGTTGTCAATAATATCATCCGCAGAAAAAGACACTTCCTTTCTGGTGACATTATTTGCATTGGGATCGGGATAATCTGAATAATCCGCAAAGTCTTTTCTTTTAAACACCTTGACAACCTGTAACTCTTTGGGAATCAGAAAGGAAAGATTCACAGCGTGCGTATTGCCCTCTGGATCATTGTTCGTAATTTGCCCTGCAAAATCAATGATGTCATTCCTTGCTTTCAACGGTGCAGTTGCTTCTTCTCTCGCATCATCAACATAAACAGAAGACTGTATGCCGGATGATTTATGACCACCTGCTATACTGAAAGCATATTTAAAAACATCATCCAATGCTTTTACAGCATAAGAGCCGCGATAACAGCCATCATCATCATAATAACCATCTGGATGATAGTAGGCAAATTCCCATGTGTTCATTGATGCAATAACTGTTCCATCTCCGACTGAATATTCTATAAAAATCGGCATATTGCTGTCAGATCCCCTGAAAATTACTTTCAAGTTTCTGATGGAACCGTTGGCAGCCAACTGATCAAGATTATTGAAATAACCATGACTCATCCAACTATTTTTTGTATCATCATCTGTCAACGGTTCATTATTTTTAGTCAATTGACCGGTAATCACGGCGTGAGAATTATCTGCAATATAGTTATTGCATTCATTCTGATTTGTAGTCAGAACACCTCCCGGCAAAGGTGAGGTCAGGTCTCCCTCCGCCCATCCCATGTCACAGGCAAAGAAAACCAGAGTACCACCGTTTTTAACGTAATTCTCAAATTTCTGATAATTAGCTGAATAACTGTCATAAAAAGATTGAACCTGATCATTTACAATCAATATGACCTGATAACTGTTAATATCGGTATCAGGAACATCGGTCATATCAATTGTCCGAACCGAATAGTTCAGACTGTTCAGGACGGTTGTATTCGCATCTGAATCCCAGGGAAGCGATGTCTGAATCATCAGAATATCGGAATTCTGTTCATTTGCTCTGTAAGATTTGAGCAGTTTTGTTGGGGTATAACCTTCCGGCGGTGTGGAACTGCTGTTTTCTGCAAACGACTGACTGCCTGTAAAGAATCCATGACAAAAAAGAAATGTCAGAATCAGGCATACATATCCAATGATTTGACCAAAATTAACAAAACCGTTTTTGCCTTTCTCGTTCAACATGGTAATTTCTCCTTTTTGTGTAATGTTTTTTATGTTCAGCCTACCTGCTTTTCCGCAACAAAAAAACAAATCAAAGAAAAAAAACTGTGGCATCTTGAGCCGGGTCACAGCCAAAGCCCATACCCTATGGTTTCATGCCATGATTAACCTGTTAAAATTATTGCATAACAGTATTGAATCACGTTCATATATTTGGTATCACAGAAAAAAAAAAACAAGTTATTTTTTTACGGATTTTTCAGAAAAAGGCGGGCGGAATGGTCAGGCATGGCAACTTTATGCGTGCGGCCTTATGCAATATTCGGCAGATGCGGGAGTCCGGAAAATTTTTCTGACAATTATTTATTTTTTTAAAACAGACAGTTAAATCTGACAGTAAGGGCTTTCAAAGAAAATAATCTGTCCAAAACAGTGTCAGCGTAATCCGGCACAGTGAGGCATAATATTTCGGAAATCTCATGAATCAGAATCAGACTGCCCATGTTTTTCCTTTTGGATTTGACTTTTTCCGGAAATTCAGGGAAAATGGATAAAAAAAATAACTGAGGCGGAGTCAGGCATGAACATATCTGATGATGAATCAGCAGGAATCTGTGAGGAAGAAAAAAATATGAGTCTCTGTTTTATGGAAGGAAACGAAGCAGTTGCCTGGGGATCCGTGCACGCTGGCTGCCGTTTTTTTGCAGGTTATCCCATTACACCGGCCACAACCATATACAATATGATGCTCAAACTTCTGCCCCCCGCGGGTGGAATCTGTATGCAGGGCGAGGATGAAATCGCCTCCATCGGTTACTGTCTGGGTGCATCCATGACCGGATGGAAAGCCATGACAGCCACTTCCGGGCCGGGCATCAGTCTGTACAGCGAAAACATTTCTTTTGCCATTGGCAGTGAAATCCCCATTGTCATTGTGGATGTGCAGCGGCTTGGGCCGTCCACCGGATCAGCCACCAAAGGAGCGGACGGCGATATTCAATTTCTGCAATGGGGAAACACCGGAGGATTGCCGGTGATTGTGCTGGCTCCATCGGATGTGCGGGACTGTTTCACTCTCACTGTTCACGCGTTCAATCTTGCAGAACAATTCCGCTGTCCTGTATTCATTGCATCCAACAAAGAAATTGCCATGACCAAAGAAAGCGTGGATTTGGATGAACTCAGAAATATGGCAGTAAAGAATCGTGCAACCGCATCTTCAGACAGACCGTTTCTTCCCTTTGCTGTGTCAGAGGGTCAGAACGTTCCGGATTTTCTGCCTATTGGAGACAGCAGACTGGTGCGCCAGACTTCTTCCACTCACGGGCAGGATGGATATATTACCACAGATCCGGAGGAAATCAGCCGGATGCAGGAACGTCTGCGGGACAAACTGCTCTCTGCTGCGGATCAAATCTGCATTTATGAGGAATATTTGGAGCCAAAATCAGACACTCTGATTATCTGCTATGGAGTAACCGCACGCGCAGCAAAATCCGTGTATAATGATTTGAAATCCGCAAACAGTCCGGTTTCCCTGCTGGTTCTCAAAACCCTGTGGCCGGTTCCGGAAAAGCTGATCCGGGAAAAGGCAAAGGATTTTCAGAATATTCTGGTTCCGGAGATGAATATGGGACAGTATGTGCTGGAAATACAGCGGATTCTGCCAAATAAAAATATAAAATTTTTCGGCCATATGAACGGCAAATTAATAAGTCCGCGCCAGATACGGGAGGCTTTGGAAAAATGACATTGCTGAATACAAAACGTCCGCCTGTGTTCTGCCCCGGCTGTTCGCACGAGCGGATTGCCCATGCTTTGGATACGGCCTTTGGACAGATGGGATTGCAGGGAAATCAGATTGTTATTGTCAGTGACATTGGCTGTTCCGGGCTGTTTGACACTTTTTTCAATACCCATGCCATGCACGGACTTCACGGCCGCGCACTGACTTATGCTGCGGGCCTGAAACTGGCACGGCCTGATCTGCATGTGATTGTGACAATGGGAGATGGCGGACTTGGCATTGGCGGCGCACATCTGCTGGCCGCGTGCCGCCGCAATCTCAATCTGACGCTGCTGATTCTCAACAATTTCAATTTCGGCATGACCGGAGGCCAGTTTTCCGCTACCACACCGCAGAACGCGCAGGTGGGATCAGGTTTTCTCAACCAACTGGAACAGCCTTTTGACGTGTGCAGAGTCGCTGCCTGTGCAGGTGCGCCTTATGTGTTCCGCTGTTCTGCATACCGCAAAGATCTGCCTGACATTATGGAAAAAGCAATCCGCTTTGAGGGATTTTCCCTTGTGGATATATGGGGAATCTGCACAGGCAGATATACCCAGCGCAACCGGCTGACACCCAAAATCATAGAAGAACAGTTGGCAGTCATGCCGGTATTTGACGGGCCTGTAGCGGAAAATCAGCGCAAAGAATATGGAACCCATTACCGGGAAACTGCTGCTGAAATCAAAGAATCGCCTGCTCCGCAGCAGATTGAAAAGAGGTTCAATCCCCTGAATACGGAAAAACAGGAAGCTGTCATTCTTGGCAGCGCGGGACAGCGTATTCTCACAGCCGGAGAAATTCTCTGTCTGGCCGGAATGATTGCGGGGCTTTATGTCACCCAGAAAAATGATTATCCCATCACAGTGCTGCGCGGACATTCCATCAGCGAAGTGATTTTGTCTCCTGAACCAATCACTTATACAGGAATTGAAAACCCGGCAGCCATCATTGCTTTGGCACAGGAAGGCATTGACCGGAGCCGGAAACTTTTTGCCAGTCTGGATGAAAACTGCCTGATTCTGCAGGCTGCGGATACACAGATACCGGACTGCAAAGCAAAGGTGATCCCCATGGATTTCAAAGCACAGAAAATCAAAGATCAGGATCGGGCGTTGGCCGCTGTGTCAGTGCTGGCCGGACGCGGTAAAGTCATTTCACAGGAAATGCTGGAAACCGCTCTCACATTTCGCTTCAGTTCACCGGTGCTGGAATCCGTTCTGGATTTGGTGAAAAAAGCATCTGTCTGAAACCGGAGTGCAAAAATTGCATTTTTCCAAAACTGCCTGTACAAAAATCAGCACTCACAAACAGCAAACTGCGGATACATCATTATCATGAAACTTATTGAGAACATAAGCATAGATAAAAATGATATTGACAGAATTGATACCTACAGACGGAAATTCAATACGTCTGTTCTGACAATATTTTTTACTGATATTGAATCCTCAACCAGACTCAGAGAAGAGATAGGAGACAAAGGCTATACAGAACTTCTGGAAAAGCATGATGCCATTCTGTTACCGATTATTTCAAATTATAACGGGTTGCATATAAAGAGCATCGGCGACAGTATTCTGGCTGTGTTTTTTCAACCTTCTGATGCAGTTGAATGTGCGATTTCAATACAGGATGCCATTTTCAATTCTCCGCTCATCAGGCCGTTCCTGAAAGTAAGAATAGGCATGGATATGGGACAAATTGCAAAGGAACAGCAGGGAGGCATTATAAAAGATATTTTTGGCAGATTCGTGAACAGGGCAGCAAGAATAGAAAGTCTGGCAAACGGGGGGCATATTCTGTGTTCCGAATCTGTTCAGGATAATGCAGCAGGCTGGATAGATTCAACAAATATCAAATGGCATGATCACGGTCTCCATACTGTCAAAGGTGTTGATAAAGCATTGAAAATATGGGAGCCTTTTAATGCCAATATAACAGATCATGACAGTCTTCCCGGCAACGCATCCGAACCTGTGCAGCAGTCGGATGAAGCTGCAAACAAACCATTGCATTGCCTGCGAAGTGAAAAAATCAGCGTCTCAGATGAAGATTTTGAAAATATTTTCAATCTGAATGAGCTGCTGAGGCCGAAGCACTGTATTGAAAATGATTTTACGGATAACGGAGATAAGACCGTAACAGATAAGGCTACCGGTCTTATGTGGAAAAAATCCGGCTCACCTGACCGGATGACATTTCATGAAACAGAAATGTATATACAGGAACTTAACAATGCAAGATTTGCAGGTTATACGGATTGGAGAATACCCACAACTGATGAACTCATGTCACTTATTGAACCCGAGTTGCAGGCAAATGGTCTCCATATTCATCCGCTTTTTGATAACAGGGAAAGATTCTGGAGTTGTGACAATTGGCAGTCAGACAAAAAATGGAGAGGCGGCTGGAGTATCAATTTCAAAAGCAATCTTGTTTACTGCCGGGATTTTTTCAAGAAAGGCCATGTCCGGGCTGTCCGCTCATTGAGCGACAAACATGGTGTCAAACCTGCAAAAACAGGAAAAACAGCAATAATATCAGATATACATGGAAATTATAATGGTTTTATTGCAGTAATGGAAGATATTAAAAAAAATGCATGTGACAGAATTATCTGCCTCGGCGATCTGATTGACGGCGGAGAATCTGATACTGAAGTCGTAAGATTTATAAAAAATAATAATATAATATGTATTTCAGGAAATCATGATACAGCCAATGATTTGGTTCTGCCTGAAGATGTAAATGCGTTTC
Source organism: uncultured Desulfobacterales bacterium (assembly GCA_964534335.1). GTDB lineage: Bacteria > Desulfobacterota > Desulfobacteria > Desulfobacterales > Desulfococcaceae > JAABRU01. The sequence goes on along the minus strand of CAZHPS010000118.1, from coordinate 8,369 downwards.
TGAAAAATCTTCCTGAAAATATTGTGGAATCCGATATTATATTCACCCATGTATCACCGAGAATCAAAAAAAACACAGTGAAAGACGAGATTGAAGCATGGAATGCTTTCATCGAAAGCGATTACCGTCTTTCCTTCATCGGTCATTCTCATGCGTCATTTATTTTCGGAGAAAAAAATGAATATTCATATATTGCCAAACCCCATTATTTTGAATATGGAAAATCCTTTAAGTTCAATCGGAGTGACAGGTATATTATTTCTGTCGGGCCGATAGGTTACAGCCGTGATGGATTTGAAAAACCCAGATATGGCATTTATGATCATGTCAACGACTCTGTTGAAATAAGAGCGGTGGATGGTTAATATGTGGAATGTGAATTCTGAATCCGAATTTCAGCACAGGCAAAAAACAGTTTTTGCACTCCGGCTTTCACAGACTTTAACAGAAAGGAGAAAAAAATGAATCATACAGTAAGAAAAGCAGACAGGAATTACAGAAAGAAAACGTTCACTGTTATTGCCGTGTGCATACTGGCTGGAATAGCGGTTCTGATATTTTTTTACAATTATATCAATGATATCAAAATTCTGGCAAAACAGGACCCGGCAACGGCTTTTCAGCAGATGTTCCAAATTCTGCAAATTGTTCTCTCTCTTATGTCTGTTTCCCTGATTGCATTAGGCGGATTTATTGCCCATCTTTCTTTCCGTACCATACAGACATCCGAGTTTCCGCCGCCCCATGTAAAAGTCATCCGGGATACGCAGATCATTACCGGTCAAAGGGCAAAGCGCAGAGGAATCATCGGCATTATTATTGCGGCTGCAATTATCCTCAGCGCGCTGACTTTCCCCTGGCTGTTCTATAAAAATATGGAAAAAGCCTTTTATGCCGAGCCCTTACAGACCGCACCTCTGCAAACCGGCCGGTCAGACTGAAAAGATACATAGTAATTTTCTGATGCCTTATACCAATTCGCTATTGACCTGATACTGTCCCGGATTGGTCCGGAGGAGTGCAGAAATTAAGCGGAGCGGTTTTCTGCACAGTCCAAACTGCGGAAAAACCGGCAATATTGGATCAAAGCAATGGCGAATCCATATTACTTTCCGGAAGCAGGATACTTTTGCATATTTACAAAACCGGAATATTGGAGTATGCAGAGACATTAAAAAAACGGCAGACTGTCCTCTGCCGGAAAAACATTCAGAAACTGCGCACTTGATTTCTGACTTTTTGCATTTATTAAAACAGACAGTTATATTTCAAATGCCTAAGGGCTTGTAAAAAAATAAACTGTACAATTTTCCTGTCCGGAAACCCTGAGGGTTTTCAAAACCCTTAGGGTTTATAACAGGTTATTTTGATACAGACCCTAAGGGCTGACATTATTACGGAGCATAAAAATGAGCATAAAAAGAATATTCGTGATTTTTTGCATTATTGTTATACCCTGCACCCTGGCCGGTTTGCAGATGGCATATGGTAAAAATCCTTTGGACAAAGCAAATCCTGTTCCCGCTGCGCCTGTGGCCGAATCTGCGGAAATACCTTCTGCCGGAACACCTGCCAAAATATCTGAAGGAACAGATGATGCAGTTTCGGCAGAGGTTCTGGATGAAATTCTGACAGGTGTGGAAAAACGCTACAGCGGCAAAGGTTTTATAGCGTATTTCACGCAGAAATCCACCATTAAGGCTATGGAAATTACCGATCTGGCAGAGGGCAAGGTTTTTATCAAACGCCCCGGCATGATGCGCTGGGAATATGAAAAACCGGAAAAGCAGATTATTCTTACAGACGGCGAGCAGTTATGGATTTTCAAGCCTGATGACAATCAGGTTATGACCGGCACTGCCCCCGCGTATTTCGGTGACGGCAAGGGAGCCAGCATTCTTTCGGATATCCGGATTATCCGGGAAAAATTCACGGTTTCTGCCAAAACCCAAAAGGATTCGGAATATTACAAACTGATTCTCCTGCCAAAGGTGAAAAAACCTGATCTGGCCTCTCTCCATCTGTTTATTTTCAAAAAAAGCCATGATATTGAGCGGATTGTCACTTATAATGCCTATGAGGATGAAACCCTGATTGAAATGACCCATCTGCAGTTTGATCAGACCATTGATGATTCTGTGTTCAGTTTTCAGATACCTGAAGGTGCAGATGTGGTGCAGTTGGAAGAATAGTTTATGCGGTTTCAGATGTCAGATTTTGGGTGTCTGGAACAGGAAATCAGGTTTCAGTAAGGGTTTGTAAAAAAATAACACGTACAAATTTTTTTGTCCAAAAACCCTTAGGGTTTTGAAAACCCTAAGGGTTTGGAACAACTTATTTTGATACAGATCCTAACAGGGAAAATAGGATTGGAAAATGGAAATGAAAGAGAAAATCAGAAAACTGGCAAAAGAGAAAAATGCCATCATACTGGCGCACAACTATCAGCCTGCACAGATTCAGGATCTGGCGGATCTCTGCGGGGATTCCCTGGAACTTAGCATAAAGGCTGCCAAAACCGATGCAGATATTATTGTTTTCTGCGGGGTTCATTTTATGGCAGAAACTGCCTTCATTCTCTCACCGGATAAAACCGTGCTGCTGCCCCGCAAAGACGCGGGCTGTCCTATGGCAGATATGATCACACCCGAATCTCTGCGGAAAAAACTGGAAAAACTTGGCCCCATGCCGGTTGTCACCTATGTCAATTCCCCTGCTTCAGTCAAAGCACTTTCCACAGTCTGCTGCACGTCAGCCAATGCCGTGAAAGTGGCTCAAAGCATGGCAGAAGATGAAATGCTGATGGTTCCGGACAGAAATCTGGCACAGTATACAGCCAGCCGCATATCAAAAAAAATTCACCTGTGGGAAGGCTACTGTCCCATTCATGACCGGCTCACACCCGATGATATACGGAAAGCCAGAGCCGCCCATCCGGATGCAGTTGTAATGGCCCATCCGGAATGCAGGCCGGAAACCCTTGCAGAAGCAGATGTCATTGCCAGCACTTCCGGCATGATACGCTATGCACAGGAATCAGTGCATACCTCTTTTATTGTGGGTACGGAAAATGGTCTGATTTATCCCCTGCAAAAAGCATGTCCGGGCAAAAAATTCTTTCCTGCTTCGGAAAAAATGGAATGCCCGGATATGAAAAAGATAAAAATGGAAGATGTTCTGCAAAGTCTGGAAAAAATGGAAGGAGAAGTGCGGGTTCCGGAAAATATCCGACAGTCCGCGCTGAAAGCAGTGGAACGAATGATCAGAGGTTCATAAGCAGAAAAACAAATTTTTTCGATACTGAAGTAATTCCTGAATGAATGCCAACTATTCACTCCGGCCCACCCGGAAAAACAGCATTATTCAGCATCTTTTTTGTATTTCAACTGCAGTATGGAACAGTCTTCGGCTTCCATATCATCCCGGATACCGATATAGACAGGCTGGTAAAGACTGCCGTCCCTGTAAGCGTACAGATACCGCACCTCAGCAATGGAATTCACAGGGGGAATTTCTTTGTTCGGCGGAATAGTCACATTTCCCACAGGCACCCGCTTCTCTCCGTCCATAAGTGCCATTGCTACACTGCGTTTTTCATTTATCTTTGTCACAATCACAGAGGCCGTGTCACAGAATTTGAATTTCACCTGACTGCCGCCCCTGTTTGGCCTGCCTGCGGTATATGAAGCTGAATGCTTTTTGAATACAATGCCTTCTGCTCCTGATGATTTCAGTCTGTCATAAAACTGCTGTTTTTCCTTTTTGTTTTTCGCTGTTTCCACCATCACCAGAGGCTCTTTCAGTCCCAGACTCTCAAGCAGTGCCATACGTTTGCTGTATGATTCAGAGCGAATGTCTTTACCACTGATTTCCAGCAGATCAAAGACAAAGAGTTTTTCCCCCACTGCCTCACCGTCAATCAGAAAAGTCTGTTCAATGCCAGCCGCGCAGTTCAGAGCTGCATCCGCCGCGCCCACGGAAAGTCCCCGCCGGTTAATGGCGGTAACTGTGTCTGTTTTGCGGATAAGCATTCTTTTTCCGTCATATTTTTCCTGCGCCCACCAACTGCGGTCACTGATCAGGCTTTCAGCTTCTGATTCTTCAATAAAATTGAGCAACTGACATTGGACACCGGTTTCTCTGCTATCAGCGTCTGTATGAACATACTGGGGGCCGTCCTGTCCCGGAGTATATCCTTTGACGGTTTTGCTTTTCACCAGTTTGTCATAGATTTTCTTTGCAGAAGCATAATCCACAGGTTCCTGTGTTTTGGTTCCTGTGGTAAAGGTTGCGCCCCGGCGGCCATATGCAAAATTCACCGCAAATTTGCCGTCTCCGGCCTCTTCCAAAGATGCCTGATACACTTTGTCGCTGGTTCCCTGTCTGAAATACAGGGTGATGCTTTCAGATTTCATGCTTCCTCCTTTTTCATACGAACACATGCTGACATTCAACATTAAGCATTAAGCATTCAACATTCAACATTAAATAATGGACATCAATCAATCCCCAAAATAATTCTTGACAGACATATCAATAAGCATTAATATTGACCATAATTGATATGGGGGAACCGTGACAGAAAAAGAACTGAAAGACAGTGTGGCTGAACTTTTCCGGATTATGGGAGATCGTTCCAGACTGAGTGTGTTGTTATGTTTGTCGGAACGGACGCGAAATGTTTCGGAAATCGTGCATGAACTGGACATGAAACAAAGTCTGGTTTCCCATCATCTGAAAGTGCTGAGGCAATACGGGCTGGTTTCGGCTGAAAGAAACAGTCCGTTTATTCTCTACTCGATCAGTGAAACCAAATTGGCGCAATTAATCAGTTTGGCGATGGAAATTGCCGGACAAACCCAATCTGCTTAACAACAAAAAAGGAGGACAGTATGTACGAGAACCCGCAGGCGGCCAATCCGCTGAATATGTTCAGGGAATTTATGGAAGCCAGCTTATCCCCTTTAAAAGAGGTCATGGGGGAATGTTCCCCTGTTATGGAAATGTGCCGCAAAATGACCCAGGCTGTTCAGCAAACTAATGATACTGTTCAGCAAACCAGTGAAAACACGGCATACGCTACGCCGGAATTAAGGGATTTGTTTAATGATTGGCTGGAGCAGGTCGAAAAAGAAGCACTGACTTTTCTTTCCGGGAGGGATGATGTGAGTGTTGAAGAATTGTCTCTGAAATTGGGGATTACGAAAGAAAGTGCGATTTTCCTGCTTTCCAAATTGACGCGACAGGGGAAACTGGAGCTCAGAGGCGGACTTAAAAAGACGCAGGATCAACCCTCCTGCACTCCCGCGGATGAAATCGCTGCGGCAATATAAAACGGCAATAAAAGTGGATGGGGGGCAGTCAGGTTTCAAACATCCTCCGAAACAGGCAAAGCAATCCCGGATTTGACCTTATGCCCAAAATATACGGTTAAACAACAAATGCTTATAACTGATTACCGGATCATGTATCAAACCTGCTGCTGTTCAAAAAACGCTATGGCCTCCCGGATCTGGGCGAACTGGTAAATGATATAATCCGGAGCGACTCCCTCCATTTCCTTTTTGCCCTGATTGGAAGAAAAAAACACGGTTTTCATGCCCATTTCCCGCGCACCGAAAATATCCCTGTATATGTCATTTCCCACAAAAAGCACGTTTTCAGGTGCAAGCTGCAGTCCGGCCAGCGCAGCCTCAAACAGTCTTTTGTCCGGCTTTCTGAAACCGCAGTCCCCTGAAATAATAACAGTGCTGAAATACGATTCAATTCCCAAAGCATTCATTTCCGGCATAGCCCAGACACTCTGCCCGTCAGAAACCGCAGCCAGCCGGAAACGGGTTTTCATCTCCTTCAGCACTTCTTTCACATCAGGATAGAGCTGCAGCCGTGTGCGTGAAATGCCCCGGTACATTTCAGCAAGAAAACAGGGCATATGCCGCAGTTTGTCCTGCGGAAGGGAAGAGTTGGCCGGATACTGCCGCAGAAATTCCCGCCAGACCTCCACAGCATCAAATTCCGGATACTGTTCCCCGCAGGTTTTTCGCTGCTGATCCATAATCCGGAAATACGCGTCTCTGACATCCCCGCGATGCAGATGAATTCCCTGATAGGTCAGAAAATGGCTGATGGCCCTGTAAATTTCCTCATTTCCCTCATCAGTGCGGATATCCACCAATGTGCCGTTGATGTCAAAAATAATGCCCTGAATATTCATGTTTTTGTCCTCAGAACAGTAATTTGTCAGCCTTGCATCTGTGCTCTGCAAAAACCGGATTTTTCCAAAAAAATCCGGTTTTTCTGTACACTTCAGCTCATAAAATCAAAGTTGACAAAGCAATAGTTTTGCCTTATGGAATATCATATCTGTCAGTCTTGCATCTGTGCGCTGCAACAACCGGATTTTTCCAAAAAATCCGGTTGTTCTGTACTCTTCGCAGTTATCTCAGAGTCTCTTTTGCCTCATGAATCAGACGCCGTCTGTAGTCTGAATCAATCCATGAATTGCGCGCAATGCGCAGAAGGGTGATGCCCATGTAAAAGGGAACGCGGCGGTTAATGTCTGCAAACATGCTGTTCCGATCCGGAAAATGGCAGCAGTATTCCCAAAGAAAATGACCGATAAAATCCTCGGCAGCAAGGGGATTTCCTGCGGATCTGAAAAAGAAATGCTTGAGTTCCCCGCAGAGTCTGCCCAAATCAAACACCCGATCCGCCCATTTCATGCGCTCCAGATCAATCATCATCACATTCCGCGCTGTGCCGAAAAGAAAATTGGAAGGAGTCGCGTCTCCGTGAACAAGCACATTCCGGTCTTCCCACATGCAGCTTCGGCTGCGCCATGATTCACGCATAAAACGGAAATCATCTGCTTCCCGGTTCCCCAATCCCCATCTTTTGCACAGAGAATTCAGAAGCTGTTCCATATACTGGCAGCTTTCATCAAAATTCACTGTCCATTCGCCTGCGGTGCGTTTGTGCATTTCTGCCATGAAATGGGACAGCGCGGCCAGTTTCCGGAAAAGCCGGTTTCTGCCGCCGGAAGATACGGCATCGCTGAGAATCCGGCTCAGGGTTTCGCCTGTCAGGTGTTCCGTGACCAGAAGGTTGTCAATCGCGGGATTGAATCCGTATGGCCTGACCACATAATGCGGAAATGAGGAAAAACCCGTATTCCGCAGAAAAAGGAGATTGCAGAATTCGGTTTCCCCGGTTTTCCGGGCATGTTCATAATCCGATGATCGGAAAAACTTGCCCACAACTCTGAATTTTTGATGTATTTCCTCGTACAGATACACATCGCTTGAATCACTGAAGCTGAAAACCCGAAATTCGGCATCAGGCAAAGAAAAACCGGCCTGGGGTGCGATATGGTGCTGCAGATAGCCGTACAGCGGGTCCCCATGCCAAAGCCGGCCTATATAAGTTTCTGTCATTATCCTGTATCTCTTTCTGATTCTGTTTTGACTATCCGGCAGTGAGTCAGTTCTGACTGACAGCATCCGGAAATTTCCCGCAGAGGACACAGATGTTTCACGGATAACACAGAGCATTTTTCTGTTTTTTCCTTTATTCCTCTGCGATCTCTGCGAAAAAATTTTCTGTCCGCATTCAAAACAATGTCCGTCATAAATAAACCTTTACCCAATATCTGCTGTGCAATAGATATCCTGCAAAACTGACTGTGAATCCCGGTTCAGACAGTCAGCAATCCTGTTCATCCTGCAAATCCTGTATAATCATGTTCAGACAATAACAGCAAAGGATAAAAGCAGCAGGTCGGATTAGGCCGAAGGCCGTAATCCGGCACACCGGATTTCTGTCGGATTACGCTTCGCTAATCCGACCTGCAGGCTACTGCTGCTCTGCCCGGCCTTCTGTCTGAACCCTGATTCACATGATGAAAGGATTTCCATGATGATTCAATCCTTTAAATCCATTAATCCTGTGAATCCCGGTTCAGACAGTCAGCAATCCTGTTAATCCTAATCCCTTAATCCTGAAAATCACGGTTCAGACAATCCCCATTACCCTTTGTCTGATGATTCATCTGATTCATTATGATTACTGCGATTTTTCAGCAGGTGGGCAACGATCCGGGCATCGAGTTTGCCGAAATGCGCTTTTGCCCGTAATGCTGCTGCTCTGCCCGGCCTTCTGTCTGAACCATGATTCACAGGATGAAAGGATTTTCATGATGATTCAATCCTGTCAATCCATTAATCCTGTGAATCCCGGTTCAAACAGTCAGCAATCCTGTTCATCCTGCAAATCCTGTATAATCATGTTCAGACAGCCGCCCGCTATGCCGGACTGCTTTGTCTGATTAAGGTGCGGATAAAATCAGAGTAATCAGACAAATCAGACGAATC
>CAZHPS010000117.1:0-15845 GCA_964534335.1 uncultured Desulfobacterales bacterium | reverse complement strand
TGATGCTGAAACCATGCTGAAATGGGCAGGCAGCATGACGTGGAAGGGAATTCATACTGTTGTAAAAATTAATAAAAACAGATACAAAAAAGGGGTTTCACTGAAAAAGACCGCCATGCGTTCAGTTGAAAAATTCCTGTTGAGAAATCCGTTTTTACCCAAATGGGATATTTTGATCAGTCCGTATGAGATTGTCTGATTTGGTATATTCTTTTTAATAAATAGCCTTAAATTGTGGGAATATCCCGGAGGGATACCGGATTGTCGGATTGCGCTTAGCTAATCCGATCTGCGGATTTAAGATTGGGGCAAGCAGGGATTTTTCAGATTTTTCAAATCCCTGCTTAAAAACAATCCCTGCAGTTATCGGAATTTTCACACATCTTCCAAAATCCGGCGCACGGCTTCTGCAAAGGAAATGCGGCTTTGCTCCAGCGCGGCAGCAAAGCCTGCGTCCGGGGAAAGACAGGGATTGGCATTGACTTCCAGAATCCATGGATTTCCTGCTTCATCCACACGGAAATCCACCCGTGCATAACCGGACAGACCAAACACTTTCCAGCAGCGTATTGCCAGATTTTTCAGATGTTCAATCAATTCCCTGTCTTGTTCCTTGAAATCAAAAGACCGGGGTGTATGGTGAAATTCAAAAGATTTTGGATCCCATTTGGCTTTGTAATCCACAATCCGCACTTTGTCCGGCCCGTAATCCTGAAAAATGATTTCCGCAGGGGACAGCACCTGCGCCCCCTGCGCAGAGGCCAGCACAGACAGATTGAATTCCCGTCCTTCAATGAATCTTTCTGCAAAGCAGGCTCCGCCCATATGCGAAGCCCGTTTTTTCAGGACAGAGAGAATTTCATCCGCAGACAGCCCCTGCACCAGCCCGCTTTCATCCAAACCAATGGAAGCATGTTCCCATACGGATTTGATGATCCATTTTCCTGTCTTTGCATCAGAACTGTGTGCATTGCAGGAAAATCCGTATACACTTTCAGGATACGGCCCAATCCATTGCGCTGTGGGCAGATCATTGACAAGCATATGGTTTTTCGCCATTATCTTGTGGGAAGTCAGGAGCATGCTTTCTGCGGACGCACCGGTATAGGAAATGCCCAGCGCGTCCAGACAAAAGGGCAGGAGATGAATCAGCCTGCCCTGCCCCTGAAGAGATTCCGCAAGATTGAAAACCAGATCAGTCTGAAAATCCTTCAAACGCTGTGCCATCTGCTCCAGATTGAGGGTGCAGGCCATTATTTCCGCTGTATGGCCCAGAGAAAAAAGAGCCTCTTTTACAGCCCCGGCCTGCACCACAGCATCCTGCGCATCTGCCGCGTCCGAATCCCTGACCGCATCGTGGACAATGGCAATGCGCATCAGGTTTTCCTCCTGATCCGTTCAGATGCGGATGCCACAATCCAGCCAATCAAATCTGTATAGGGTATTTTCAGATGATTGCAGATAATGGGCAGATCCGAATGCTCCGGATGAATACCTGCTAAGGGATTGACTTCTATGAACATGGGCTTTCCGGCACTGTCACAGCGGATGTCAAGACGGCCTGCATCCCGGCATCCCAGAATTTTCCACGCATTCAGCACAATGGCTTCCGCTTCCGCAACCACAGGATCATCTGCGGATTTCACCAGTCTGTAAATGACCAGTTCCTCGCATTTTTCCTTGTTCACATAGGAATAAACACCGGCTTCCGCCTCCTCACGCAGATGCACTTCCATTGTTCCCAGAATCCGTGCTTTTTTTCCGGTTCCCACAACTGCGGTGGTGAATTCCCTGCCGGAAAGATAAGGCTCCAGCAGCACCGGCTGCCGGAAAGTTTCCAGCATCCGCTGACATGCGGATTTCAGTACTGCCTGATCCCGGATAATGGAATCCGGGGTGATGCCTTTTCCTGTTCCCTCTGCCACCGGTTTGATGAAATACGGCGGATCAAAAGGCAGTTTCTCCGTATCTTCAGGCTCTTCCACAATCCGGAAATCGCTTGTGGGAATGCCTGCATCCCGAATCACGCGTTTGGTCATGCCCTTGTGCAGGGTCAGGCTCATTACCAGCGGATCGGAAAAGGTGTAAGTAATCTGATACAGATCCAGAAGAGAAGGAACCTGTGCTTCGCGGCCAATGCCGTGAAGACCTTCGGCTATATTGAAAACCAGATCCCAGCATTTTCCCGCGACCAGTGCGGCTGCCAGTTGTTTTGCATGGCCGATGCGTTCAGGATGATGCCCCAGAAAACAGAGCGCGTCCTCTATGGCCTTTACCGTGTCATCCCGGTCAAATTCCGCTGTTTCCTCTTCAGACCAGCCCATTGCCAGATACTCGGACCGCAGATCATAGCACAGCCCGATTGTCATTCCCATCAGACAGAACCTCCTCATATAAAATATGATGCCACTCCCATGCCTGATTTGCGGACATGCAGAGTGCATCGGTCAGACACTGACCGTCTGCCAGAAGATTGGACGGACAGCCGTGTTCCAGTTCCTGATCAATGCCGTAAGCTGTATATGTATAAGGATACAGCCGGCAGACCAGGGGCCTTATATCCAGGGGAAGAATGCAGCCGGTTTGGCTCAGAAACATGCAGTCGCCGGATGCAAGACGTTTCAGCACCCGTCGTCTGCCGCCGGAATCAAACACATGCTCGGCCCAGACCGGATCATCGGACTGATCCGCATAAGAGGGATCAGCCGGTGGTTTGTACTCATAAAATCCGGTCAGACCGGTATGGCGGAAAATCCGCTGGGCATCACCGGGAGTGACATAGATCTCCGAACGCTGACAGCAGGTTTTGCCCTGCCGCGCACACCGCACACACAAAAACTCACCCTGGGAATACATAGACCTCCTTTATACTTACAGTTGATAAAAAGGTGTACAGGAATTTTTTCCTTTGGGTACACCGGACAAATCCATGAAATTCATAATTTTTTGTTGCAGATTTCCAAAAAATCCGCTTATAAGCAGTGCATAACCAATTTAATTTTTATACAATCCCCTCTTGAGAGGGGGCAGGGGGTGTGTTACTGGACTGTGCAGTTCCGGACACACCCCTGCCCCTCTCAAGAGGGGAATTGATACCGTAAAATCTAACCCGGTTCAGTTCACAGGCACAGGGCAAAAGCTGGAAGCTTTTGATACTTTTCTGGAAATCACCTGATTTATACTTATTTGACTGAAATCTGAAAAACGGCTGCAAAGCCTGCTTTCAGATGCGGACCGGCACAAGTTCCATATCTCCCCACATGCCCATTTTGTCGCCAATAATCAACAGGATTCCTGCTACGCCCTCAATGTTTTTTCCAAATGCAACCGCGTTGGAAATATCGTTTTTGGATTTGACATGATTGCCAATGGCAGTGGCTGCCGCATCCGCAAGAGCGCAGGAATCAGACACAACGCACACAGCATCTGCTTTTCCCATGCTGAGGGAATGTCCCACTGTGCCGGAGGATGTGCATACACCTTTTGATTTTTCCGCTGCATTCACCCGAAGTCCCACTTTCAGGCTCAGAGGAGATTTTCCTGCATAAACAGCCAGCGTTACAGGGGTATCAGTTTTCAGAAAAATATCTCCGCCGTTTTCCACTATCACTTCACGGGAGTGTTTCAGCAAATCCAGTCCCACAGATTCGGCCACTGCTCCGGCCACTGCCGCCATAGGCCCGACCCCGGCTTTTGTTCCTGCTTCTGCCATCTCCCGGATAATATTCGGAACCAGTCCTTTGATATGCCAGGGAGTCAGGGTTATGGCAAATTCCGGAAATTGGGAAATATAATTTTCTATATATCCCCGGTATTGCAGAACCAGTTCCCGTGTCATGTCTTCCATTCGCGGATTGGTATGCACATACAGATCTGTTTCTTTTACCGTAACCCGGTAAAAAAAACGGCTGCCTCTGTCAATCAAATCCCGATAGGTGCGTTTTTCATATTTCATGTTGCACAATGGAATATATACCATTACTTGAAACATTTGCAGAGGTTCAGATTCATATCTGAATTCCGCACAGAAAAACTCTGTGTCACTCTGCGGAAACTTTGTGTTACTCTGCGGTTAAAATCTGCCTGGCATAATTACCAAAATATTTTAAGTATTGGTATAAACAGAAATTCATCAGGAGAGTACACTTTCTCTCTGAATTGAAAACAGGATCAGATCACCTCAGTCAGAATATCCAATGCCCGGTGCATGAGTTCCATATCTGCCTGTGTTCCCATATGGCCGAGACGGAAAACCTTTCCTGCAAGCGGGCCGTAACTTCCTGCCACAGCCATTCCCTTTTGCCGGAGTCTGCTGTCGAGTTCCGCATAGGTAAGATGTTCCGGAACATTGACTGCCGTGACTGTGGGAGACTGCACGGCATCCGGAGCAGGGAAAAGATGCAGTCCCATTTCCTGCAGCCTTGTGCGGCAGTACTGCGCCACTTTTTCATGACGGGCGTAACTGTTTTCCAAATCTTCTCTCAGGAGCAGTTCCGCAGCAGCATGAAGCCCGGCCATGCCATGCCAGTAAGGCGTATAAGGGAAATAAAAATTTTTCTGGGCCTCAAGGAAGGGTTGGAGTGCATCATATCCTGCATATCCGACCTGTTCGATGATGTCCCATGCAGCCGGACTGACCGAAAGAAAAGACATGCACGGCGGTGCGGAAAGGCATTTCTGGGAACCGCCCAGAGCCAGATCAATTTCCCATTCATCAGCCAGTACCGGCGCGCCGCCCGCGCTTGCCACCACATCTGCATAGAGCAGTGGAACATGGTACTGTTTTTTCAGTTTTCCCAGTCCTGCCAATGGGTTAATGGTTCCGGACGGGGTTTCGCAGTGAACAGCGGTAATCATTTTGGGTTTAAACTCTGCAATGGCTTTTTCGATTTCTGTCAAATCTCCGATGGTACGGCCATATCCCAGTCCCACTGTCCGCACTTCAGCGCCTGCGGATTTTGCCATTTCTCCGATGCCGTATCCAAAAACGCCTGTGGCAATTGCAAGCACACGGTCGCCTGGATGCAGGCAGCTTTTCAGTGCAGTCCACAGGGCCAGCATTCCCTCGCCCGTCTGGATAACCACCTGATTTTCTGTTCCCAGAATTTTTTTGAGTTTGTCTTCGGTTTTATTATATAAATCAAGAAATTCACTTTCCAGATCAGCCGATCCGTAATTGATTTGATATGCCTTCAGCACTTCCTCTGGCACTTTCACCGGCCCTGGAATCATGGGTACAGGATAGCTTATCATTATATATTTCTCCTCTCCGGCATGATTTTGTGCCGGAGCCTGACAAGTTGTTTAAGGTGATTTCCAGAAAAAATATCCGGAAAAGTATCACAAGCTTCCAGCTTTTGCCCCGTGCAGAAAAGTAGCATAAGCTTCCAGCTTGTGCCCTGTGCCTGTGAACTGAAATAAAAAAGAAATTCTTTGTCTGCCCTGTCAAAAAAATAAAAAGAAAATATTATACTCCTCATCCGGCAGAAGATCAAACAGTTTGATCAGTCCGGAATTTTTTTCATAAGCACGGTCTCACACGGGAACCGGATTTTTTTTCCGCAGCATCATGCGCTAATATCATATTATTACTGGAAATACCTGAAAATTTGCGCTATGACTGGGTTTAGGCTCCGGCAGATTATTCTGCATGACACTTGACGATACATCTTCTTTATCCTACTATCTTTGAAATTTGAAACAGGATATGCAGAAAAGGAGAATGTATGAGCATTAACACAGTTGAAAAAATTGATGATTTGGTAAAGGTGAAACATGTGCTGGTCAGTGTTTCAGACAAAAAAGGGCTGGACAGTTTTATTCCCGGACTGCTGGAAATCAATCCCGGCATCCGCATTCTGTCCACCGGCGGAACATTCGGCAAAATAAAGGAAATCCTCGGAACAAAGGCAGATGGCTGTCTGATGCAGGTTTCGGATTACACAGGCCAGCCCGAAACCCAGGGAGGATTGGTCAAGACGCTGGATTTCAAAATCTATCTGGGGCTGCTGACCGAAACCTACAATGATGCGCACAAAGCCGATCTGGCACGGACGCAGGCCGTTCCCATTGATATGGTCGTGGTCAATCTGTATCCCTTTGCGGAAACCATAGCCAAATCCGGTGTCACAACCGAGGCTGCAAGAGGCAATATTGACATCGGCGGCCCCTGCATGATCCGGGCTGCTGCCAAAAATTTTATCCGCGTGGCCTCAGTGACAGATCCGGCAGATTATCCCCTGATTCTTTCGGAAATGAAAAGCGGCAAAGGCATGATTTCCCTGCATATTCGCTGCAAACTCGCGTGCAAAGCCTTTGATCATACTGCCGTGTATGACCGCACCATTGCCGATTTTCTGGGAAAACAGGCATTTGAGACTGTCAGAAAATGCTATAAATTTTAGGAAAGAGGAAATGCCGGTGTCAGGACAGGCGGTTTTTTACCTATACCATTACCTGAAACATTTGCAGAGGTTCAGATTCAGATCTGAATTCCGCACAGAAAAACTCTGTGTGACTCTGCTGAAACTCTGTGTGACTCTGCGGTTAAAATCTGCCCGGCAGAATTGTCAAAATATTTTAAGTATCGGTATAAATTAACAAGCCCCTGAACACTGACACCTGAAAACAATCATCAAATCCTTTGACATTCACCCTGATCCCTGAGAATTTTTCAGATAGATCCTTGAAAGGAGCTTAAAACAATGGCCGATGTGAAAGACCTGAAAAAAATGTACAAAACCATCGTGGATGAGCATTTTCCGTCCCGGATGGAAATCACGTTTGCAGATGATGAAAAACGCCAGACCCTGTTTTATGAAAAGGTCATGTGGACTATCGGAGGCGAGCAGAAAGGACTGCGTTACGGCGAAAATCCGGGACAGGAAGCCGCTCTTTACCGGCTGGTCAACGGCAATCTGGTGCTGGGGGAAACCCAAAGCATTGTGCCGGGACAGTATCTGGCCTCGGACATTGAACTGCTGCAGTCCGGCAAGCATCCGGGAAAAACCAATCTGACTGATGCGGACAATGCCCTGAATATTCTCCGTTATTTTCATGACAAACCCACTGCCGTCATTGTCAAGCACAACAATCCCTGCGGCGTGGCACGGGATGAATCTCTGGAAACCGCGTATCTCAAAGCCCATATCGCGGACAGGGTTGCTGCATTCGGGGGGTGCATTGCCTTAAACCGTGCCATTGACAAATCCACAGCACAGGCCGTTGCCGCCCAGTATGCGGAAGTGGTGGTGGCTCCGGATTTTGAGGAAGGCGCGATGGAGATTCTGTCCAAAAAAAAGAATCTCAGGGTTATCCGCATCGGCAATATGGAAAAACTGCAGACCTTTGTGGGACAGCGTTTTGTGGAATTCAAAAGTCTCATTGACGGCGGCCATATTGTGCAGTGGTCTTTTGTGCCACAGGCGCGCACAAAAGCGGATTTGAAGATTGCGGAATGCGAATACAAAGGCAAAACCTATCGGGTGAAACGCACGCCCACGGAAAAAGAATACAAAGATCTGCTCTTTGGCTGGCTGGTGGAAGCCGGGGTTACATCCAATTCTGTGATTTATGTGAAAGATGAGGTTACAGTGGGCATTGGAACCGGGGAGCAGGATCGGGTGGGTGTTGCGGAAATTGCCAGAGACAAGGCATACCGCAAACTTGCGGATCGCTACTGTTTTGAGGAAACCGGCATTGCCTACAATGATTTGAAAGATCAGGAAAAGAAAGCCGCGATTGATGCACGGGTGAACAGAGAAAAAGGCGGACTCATTGGAGCGGCTATGGTCAGTGATGCGTTTTTCCCCTTCCGGGACGGCATTGATGTGGGCATTCGGGAAGGTGTGAAATCCGTGATTCATCCGGGCGGCTCTGACAATGATTACCAGTCCATAGAAGCCTGCAACGAGGCAGATGTAACAATGGTTTACACAGGTCAGCGCAGTTTTAAGCACTGATGATCGTTCGCAGGGATAACAGCATTAAAGACGAACACTAATCTGCACGAATGCACAAACCATAATTCGTGTCATTCGTGCAATTCGCGGCTGCACCATCAAATCTTCTGAGTAATGGTATAAGTGATCTGCCAAAAAAATTTTTCACTTTATTTAAACCACAGAGTAACACAGAGTTTTCCGCAGAGAGACACAGAGCAATACAGAAAAAACTCTGCGGAACTCTGTGCAAAACTCTGTGAAACTCTGCGGTTAAACACTTAAACACCGGGGCTGCAAACCGCTTTGATCCACTGCCATAACTTTTGAGAATTCTCAATTTTACCGGGAGAAAACACTACAGGTTATTTTGTCATAACTTCTTATTGGAAAAAATCACAACACTGCCTTTCAACATTCAGAAACAGGCATAAACAAGGAGCAGCATCATGGCACAGCCGGCTCTGAAAAGAATCAGTGCGGAAGATTATTTTGAAATGGAAGAAACAGGTTTTGAAAAAAGCGAATATTATCATGGTGAAATATTTGTCATGTCCGGAGCATCAGTCAATCACAACCTGATTGTAACCAATGTCAGTTCAGCACTTCATGCAAAACTCAGTGACGCGGGATGCTTTGTGTTTCCCGGAAGCATCAAGGTGGAACTTGACCCGGATCAGCATTATGCCTATCCGGATATTTCTGTGGTCTGCGGAGAGATTGCATACGGTGCAGGACGCAATGACATCATCACCAATCCCAAAGTGATTATTGAAATCCTGTCTGAATCCACCAGAGATTATGACCGGGGCGGAAAATTTGCCGCATACCGTGAACTTCCTTCGCTGACAGATTATATCCTGATTGATCAGTACCAAATTCTGATTGAGCATTTTGCCCGTAAAAGCAATAAATTATGGGAAATGAGAATATACCGATCCCAAGAGGATATACTGGATATTGATTCTTTGGAAATTTCTCTGCCAATCAGCGAAATATACAAAAATATAAGGAAGTAAGCAAAGGAAAATTTTCGTGCATAAAATTTTCAGAACAGTGTTTATGCAGAAGGCACAAGCTGGAAGCTTATGCTATTTTTAACCGGTCGCTTTCAAAGTTCGGGGAATGCCTCTTTTTTTAACCACGAAAAACACGGACAGCACGAAAAAACAGCATTTGGTATGCCCATGTCTTGAAAGCGAATTTTATGCAGCAGGCACAAGCTGGAAGCTTATGCTACTTGTATTATTCAGAATTCATTATTAAAAAAGGAGATTTTCTTATGATCAGAGTCGGGGTTGCAGGTGCAACCGGTTATGCAGGTGCGGAACTGGTGCGCATCCTGCAGGGGCATCCGGGTGTGGAACTTACGGTAATTACCTCCCGGCAGTATGCAGGAGTTCCTTTCAGTGATATTTATCCGGCAATGGCCGGAGTCGTGGATATGCCCTGTGAAACATTTTCTGCGGATGCGGTATGTGAGAAAGCCGACATCATTTTCACAGCACTTCCCCATAAACTGCCTATGTCGATTGTTCCCGCGCTGGTGAAGCAGGGAAAAAAGGTGGTGGATTTGTCTGCGGATTTCCGTTTCCGGAATGTGCAGATTTATGAGGCAGCTTATCAGCCACATACAGCAAAAGAGTTGTCGGAAAAAGCAGTGTATGGCCTGAGCGAAGTTTATACAGATCAGATCCGCAAAGCAGATATTATCGGCAATCCGGGATGTTATCCCACCACTGTGCTGCTGCCCCTGATTCCCCTTGTCAAAGCAGGGCTGATTGACACGGAAACCATTATATGCGATTCCAAATCCGGAGTCAGCGGCGCGGGCAGATCGCCTGCTGTTTCCTCTCTTTACTGCGAGGTTGCGGAATCCTTCAAACCCTACAAGGTGGCCGCGCACCGTCATAATCCGGAAATGAACGAAGTGCTGAGTATTGAAGCCGGAAAAGCGGTTTCTGTCACCTTTGTTCCCCATCTGGTTCCCATGAGCCGGGGCATGCTCACCACAACATATGCAAATCTGATGCCCGGTGTCAAGGAAGAAAATATCAGGGAATGCCTGCGATCTTTTTATGCAGGCAGAAAATTTGTCCGCATCAGCAAACCGGGCCGGATTCCCAATACGCTGCATGTGCGGGGAACAAATTACTGTGATATCGGGTGCAAAGCAGACGGAAAACGACTGATTCTGGTCTCGGCCATTGACAATCTGGTCAAAGGAGCGGCAGGTCAGGCTGTGCAGAACATGAATCTCATGGCAGGGCTGGAGGAAAGCATGGGACTGGATCAGGTTCCGTATCCGCTGTAAATCCAAAGCACCAGGGTGGCGGGGAATTTATTTTTTTCTCAGGATAACAGAATATTCCGCTGATAAGGACTGGTCAGCGAAAAAAGTTGTTTGAACTTGGACGGATTTTCTGTTATCCTTACTTTCAATGTTTATCAAAAATGCTTACCGGATTTTTTTGCTGAAAACCTTCCCAGCCGAATACGGCAAGGTGAAAGAGACAAACTCCCCATGAACCGTATGTCAAAATTGTTCATCCTTTACTGGATGCCGGTATTTGTTTACTGCCTCCTGATTTATGTGCAGTCCGCATTTCCCTCCCCTTTCCGTCTGCCCAAATCCCTGCCCCAGGGAGACAAACTGCTTCATTTCGCGGGATATGCGGTTCTGGGAATTCTTTTTTTCAGAGCGTTCAGTGCTTCACTCCCAGGAAAAAGCAGGGGTTTTATTGTGTGCATCAGCATACTTGTTTCCGGAATCTACGGAGCCACTGATGAGTTTCACCAGTCTTTTGTCCGGTACAGGACATCGGATATAATGGATTTTCTGGCAGATATGATGGGCGCGGTCACAGGTGTATGGGCATACTGTCTTGCTTTTGCCGGAGGCATTCTCGCGGAACATGAAATCGCTGATTGACAAAAGTTCGGACTTTCTGTAAAAAACCTTTTTCGGATATGTGGTGTCAATTACCAACCCTGCAAGGAGAATATAATGGACAAACAAAACATCATTGTCATCAACGGGAACGAATTCACCTTTACTCCCGGAGAGACCATCCTTCAGGTGGCAAGACGGAACAGTATTCCGATCCCCACCCTTTGTCATCTGAAGCGGGCATTTCCCACTGGGCAGTGCCGGATCTGTGTGGTGGAAGTACAGGGCGCACGCAGTCTTGTGGCATCCTGCGCGGCACCGGCTGGCAGCAACATGGTGGTGCGCACAGAATCGACTGAAGTGGTAAAAGCCAGAAAGCTTATTCTGCAACTGCTGCTTTCTTCCGGAAACCATAACTGTGCAGTCCGGGTTTCAGACGACAGTGAATGGAGCCGCTTCCAGCTTGAAGTGAACCGGCATGACAAAACTGAATCCCTCTGTCCGGTGTGGGGAGACTGCGAACTGCAGCACCTTGCCTATCAGTATCAGGTATCTGCTGAACGCTTTCCCAGAACCGAGGTTCCATATCCCATTGAGGATGTCAACCCCTTCATTGTCCGGGATTTCTCCCGGTGCATCAAATGCGGACGCTGCGTGCAGGCCTGCAATGATGTTCAGGTGAACAATGCCATCAGTTTCGGATACCGGGGAACAGACACCAAGATCATAGCTGCTGAGGACAAGGCTCTGAAGGATTCAGACTGTGTGTTCTGCGGTGAGTGCATACAGGTCTGTCCCGTAGGCGCGCTGGTGGAAAAAGATGTCCGCTATCATGTCCGTCCCTGGGAAACAGAAAAGGTTCGCACCACATGCAGTTACTGCGGTGTGGGCTGTCAGATGAATCTCCATGTGAAAGACGGCAAAGTGGTCAAGGTCACAGGCGTGGAAGATGTGGCTCCCAATTATGGCAGTCTCTGCGTCAAAGGCCGGTTCGGTTTCAGTTTCATTCATTCGCCGGAACGACTGACTGATCCCCTGATCAGAGAAAACGGAAAACTCCGCAAAGCCTCATGGGATGAGGCTTTGAATCTGGTCGCAAAAAAACTGGGGGACATCAAAGAAAAGAACGGCGGAGACAGCATTGGTGTACTTACCTCAGCCCGCGTGACCAATGAGGAAAACTATATCGCGAACAAATTCACCCGTGCGGTTTTGAAAACCAATAATATAGATCATTGCGCACGTCTCTGACACAGCTCCACAGTGGCCGGTCTGGCCGCTGCATTTGGAAGTGGCGCAATGACAAACACCATCGGAGATCTGGAAAAAGCAGAGGTGATTCTGCTTACAGGCTCGAACACCACAGAAAACCATCCCGTGATTTCGTCCTATATCAAACGGGCTGTTAAATTCAAAGGCACAAAGCTGATTGTTGTGGATCCGCGGCGGATTAAACTTGCGGGTTTTGCACACCAGTGGCTGCGCCACAATCTGGGAAGCGATGTGGCATGGATCAACGGCATGATGCATGTCATCATCAAGGAAGATCTTTACAACAAGGAATTTGTGAATGCACGCACCGAAGGCTTTGAACAGCTCAAAGACATGGTGAAAAAATTCACACCTGAATATGTGGAGAAAATCACAGGCATTCCCGCGCAGAAACTTGCGGAAGCGGCAAGGACTTACGCGAAAGCCAAATCTGCCAGCATTGTGTACTGCATGGGCATTACCCAGCACATCTCCGGAACCGACAATGTGAAATCACTCGCGAATCTTTCCATGCTCTGCGGCAATCTTGGCATTGAGGGCGGGGGCGTGAATCCGCTGCGCGGACAGAACAATGTGCAGGGCGCGTGCGATATGGGCGGTCTGCCCAATGTCTTTACCGGGTATCAGCCTGTGACCAATGCAGATGCTGTGAAGAAAATGGAAGCAGCCTGGGGAGTGACGGATCTTTCCACCAAAGTGGGCCTCAAGGTCACGGAAATGCTGCCCAAGGCGCACAGCGGAGAAATCAAAGCTCTGTATATCATTGGTGAAAATCCCCTGGTTTCTGATCCTGACCTGACCCATGCCAAAAAGAGCATTGAACATCTGGATTTCCTTGTGGTGCAGGACATCTTCCTGACCGAAACCGCACAGTTGGCAGATGTGGTGCTGCCGTCCGCGTGTTTTGCGGAAAAGGACGGAACCTTTGCCAATACAGAAAGACGGGTGCAACTGGTGCGCAAAGCAGTGGACGCGCCGGGTCAGGCAAAGGATGACTGGTGGATTACCTGCGAGATTGCCAAACGCATGGGATACAATATGGAATACAAAAATACTGAGGCAATCATGAAGGAAATCGCTACAGTTACGCCGTCCTATGCAGGTATCACCTATGATCGCATTGCATACGAAGGCATTCACTGGCCCTGTCCGACCAAAGATCATCCGGGAACCCCGATTCTGCATACAGCCCAGTTCCCCATTGGCAAAGGCAAATTCCATGCCATTGACTTTATCCCGCCTGCGGAAAGCACAGATGCGGAATATCCCATGTATCTGACCACAGGCCGGGTACTCTACCATTATCACACCAAAACCATGACCGGCAAAACTGAGGGACTCAATGAGCGGTCTCCGGGCAGTTTTGTGGAAATCTCTTTCAAAGATGCCATGAAACACGGTCTGAAAAACGGGGATAAGGTGGAGATTGCCTCCCGGAGGGGCAGTATAAAAGCTGCGGTAAAGGTTTCAGATGTGGCTGTGACCGGTACGGTTTTTGTTCCCTTCCATTTTGCCGAAGGCGCAGCCAATATGCTGACCAACGCTGCCCTTGACCCGGTTTCAGGCATTCCGGAATACAAGGTCTGCGCGGTGAAACTGGCAAAGGCTGCATAAACCTGTAAAAATATTTAGGGGCTGTATCAAAATAAGCTGTTATAAACCCTGAGGGTTTCCAAAACCCTCAGGGTTTTCCGGACATCAAAACTGCACAGCTTATTTTTTTACAAACCCTTAGCGGGTAAATTTCCTGTTTCATAGAGGGCAGTGACGGATTGTCACTGCCCTTTTTGGTAGTGGACTTTTCATACTGACAAAAATTTGATATGCAACTCCTGTTTTTTTTGTATCAGAAAACAGGGGAAATGCAGACCTGTTCATAACAATTTCTGCCATATTTTCAAATTCCTCTTGCACAGTGTTTCAAACAAATATATAAATCCCGGCATACTGAAAATTTCCAGGAGAGTTTGTCAGGGATAAGTAGGCAAACAAAACTTTTCGTGTATTCAGAAAATCCGGTTTTTCCGGAAAACCGGATTTTTCTGAATACGTTATACCCGAAAATTTATGCTGACTTACTTATTTCCAGACTCCTGCTTCTGCCGCAGATTGGAGGAGTATTTTCTGGTTCAAATAAAAGGATTTACCCTTTCAGTCTGCAAATCATTATCGGATGGAAAATCAAAATGAAAAAAAAAGAAATATGTTCTCTTGTCATTCTGGTTATTGCTGCATGTCTGTGGGGATTTTTTTTCCCCTTTTTCCGGGAGGATTTTTTCTCAAAATTTTTTTATATGCCTTTTCTGGGAGTTATTGCCGCAACTGTTGCCAATACCACGCCTGCTGCCGCGGGAATCGTATATTTTCCCATCCTGACACGGCTGGAGATTTCTCCAATAATGACTGTTCAGTTTACCATGATGATCCAGGCATATGGCATGGGGCTGGGAACATTTAAATGGTATCTTGTGAACAAACGCCTGTTTATCTTGAATGTTCTTCCCATATGCCTGTTTGGCGGTCTGGTCGGTGTGCTTCTTGCCATGCTGGTCTGGCCCATTTCAAAACCGGAAGTCCTGACCCTGATATTCAATTTTATAGCGTTTATGTTTACGCAGGTGATTTTCTTTTCCATTTTGTACAAACGCCAGTATCCTTCGCAGACTGTGGAACTCACGGCCCGGAACATTGCCATTCTTCTGTTTTTTTCCTTTATCGGGGGACTGATTACCGGGTGGATCGGATTTGGCATTGACACGATTTTCTATTTTATCCTTACGCTGGTGTTCCGGGTCAACCCGGCAATTGCCATTGTCACCAGCATAGCCATTATGGCTGCCATGTCTCTGGCAGGAGCGGTTCTGCATCTTTTTCTTTATGAAGTTCCGCTTTCCCTGTGGTATTCAGCCATTCCTGGCGTAACCCTGGCCGGACTCTTTCTGGCAGCATTTCTGGCCGTAAAACTGGGTGCAAAAAACGTGCTGCTCTTATTCACCCTGCTGCTGAGCATTGATTTTTTTCTCACGCTCTGGACCCAGCAGACCATTCCCATCAGTTATACAGTAAGACTGGTGCTTACTTATGCGCTGATTGTGTATCTGGTTTTCATTCATGTGAAAATTTTCAAGCAGAGTTATAAGGAAATCGGTTCTGCCCTGGGGAATTTCAAAGGGGATTAGCAGGCATCATTGTGCCTCTTTTTTGTATTTCAACTGCACCACGGAACAGTCTTCCGGTTCCATATCCTCCCGCAGACCGATATAAACAGGCTGGTAAAGACTGCCATCCCTGTAAGCATAGAGATACCGAACCTCGGCAATGGAATTCACAGGGGGAATCTCTTTGTTTGGCGGAATGGTCACATTTCCCACAGGAACCTGCTTATCTCCGTCCCTGAGCGCAACCGCAACACTTCGTTTTTCATTTATCTTTGTCACAATCACAGAGGCTGTGTCACAGAATTTGAATTTCACCTGATTTCCGCCGCTGTTTGGCCTGCCTGCGGTATATGGGGCTGAATGCTTTTTGAATACAATGCCTTCGGCTCCGGATGCTTTGAGTCTGTCATACAACTGCTGTTTTTCTTTTTTGTTTTTCGCAGTTTCAACCATTTCCAGACCATCTTTCAGTCCCAGACTCTCAAGCAGTGCCATGCGTTTGCTGTATGCCTCAGCGCGAATGTCTTTGTCACTGATTTCCAGCAGATCAAAGACAAAGAGTTTTTCCCCCACTGCCTCACCGTC